>NZ_JBITBU010000002.1:175171-559344 GCF_044452545.1 Nocardia sp. NPDC051900
CCAACCCCACCCCCTCCCGCCCCCCTCCGCGGCCCGCCGCCGGTCCGCGGGGCCGCCGCGTACGCGACGAAGGAGCAAGCGGCGGTCGCGCAAACGCGAGCCATTAGGGGCCGCGAACACGCCGCGACGAAGTCGCGGTTAAATACACTGCCAGCATGCGTCGCTATGTGGCCGCCATCGACCAGGGCACGACCTCGAGTCGGTGCATCGTCTTCGACCGGCAGGGGCGCGTCGTCGGCGTCGCCCAGCGGGAGCACGAGCAGATCTTCCCGCAGCCGGGTTGGGTCGAGCATGATCCCGAAACCATCTGGCGCAATACCGAATTCGTCCTCGGTGACGTTCTGGAGCGCAACGGCCTCGGCGCGGACGACATCGCCGCGGTCGGCGTCACCAATCAGCGTGAGACGACCGTGGTGTGGGACCGCGCGACCGGTCGTCCGGTGTACAACGCGATCGTCTGGCAGGACACCCGTACCGACCGGCTGTACGCCGAATTGGGCGGCGACGCGGGACCGGGCCGCTACCAGGAGCGCACCGGCCTGCCGCTGTCCACCTATTTCGCCGGGCCGAAGCTGCGCTGGATCCTGGACAACGTGCCTGGCGTGCGGGAGCGCGCGGAGGCGGGCGAGCTGTGCTTCGGCACCGTCGACAGCTGGGTGTTGTGGAAACTCACCGGCGAACACATCACCGACGTGACCAATGCCTCCCGTACCATGCTGCTGGATCTGCGCTCGTTGCAATGGGATTCGGCGATCTGCCGGGAGTTCGGCGTGCCGGAGTCGATGCTGCCGCAGGTGCGCAGTTCCTCGGAGGTCTACGCGCCGATCGGTTCCGGGCCACTGGCCGGGGTGCCGGTCGCGGGCATCCTCGGCGACCAGCAGGCCGCCACCTTCGGCCAGGCGTGCCTGTCACCCGGCGAGGCCAAGAACACCTACGGCACCGGCAATTTCATGTTGCTGAACACCGGAACCACGCCGGTGTTCAGCAAACACGGCCTGCTCACCACGGTGTGTTATCGACTGGGTGACGCGGACGCGGTGTACGCCCTGGAGGGCTCCATCGCGGTCACCGGTTCGCTGGTGCAGTGGTTCCGCGACAATCTCGGCATCATCTCCTCCGCCGACGAGATCGAGCCGCTGGCCCGTAGCGTCGACGACAACGGCGGCGCCTACATCGTGCCCGCCTTTTCCGGGCTGTTCGCCCCCCGCTGGCGTCCGGACGCGCGCGGCGTGATCGCCGGGCTCACGCGTTTCGTCACCAAAGCGCACTTGGCGCGGGCGGTGCTGGAATCCACCGCGTTCCAGACCCGCGAGGTGGTCGACGCGATGCGCGCGGACGCCGAGTCCCAGCGGCTCGGCCTGGAGCTGACCACGCTGAAGGTCGACGGCGGCATGGTCGCCAACGATCTGCTCATGCAGTTCCAGTCCGACGTCCTCGACGTGCCCGTTGTGCGCCCGGTGGTCAACGAGACCACCGCGCTGGGTGCGGCGTACGCGGCCGGGCTCGCCGTCGGCTACTGGTCGGGAACCGACGACATCCGCGACAACTGGACCGCCGACAAAACTTGGCACCCGACCATGCCGGAGGCGGAACGGGACGAGCGCTTCGCCGCGTGGAACAAGGCGGTCGAGCGCACGTACGGCTGGGTGGACTGACGGGCGGACCGGGCACGCTCCTCGACCTCGCGACGCGTCGCGCGGCACGGTCGTCACAGTAGACCTGCCACCGACGAACACCTACCCGGCAGGGGCGAGGCAAGCGACGCCCCGCGCGAGCGAGACGACGACTACGCTCGCACGTCCGCGACATAATCGCGCGAACCATCCGGCGGCAATCGAAAGTGGTTGTCCCCGGATCTATTCACCTATCGCGCGCGCCAAGCGCTCGATCGCCTCACGCAGCGTCGCCACGTCGGAGGTGGTGAAGCACAGACGCATCGAATTCCGATGGCCGCCGGACACCGCGAATGCCTCGCCGGGTACGTAGGCGACGCCGAGATCGATGGCGCGGGGCAACAAGTCCACGGCGTCGGTCCCATCGGTGAAGTCGACCCACACGAACATGCCGCCCGCCGCATCGGTGCTCACCAGACGGTCACCGAAGCGGGTGCGCAGCTCGTCGACCAGGACACGCGCCCGCGCACCGTAGACCCGCCGGATCTCCTCGACCTGCCCGGTCAGCCAGTCCGCATCGGCGAGCAGATCGGCGGCGATCTGTTGGGTCAGGGCCGACCCGCACAGGTCCGCGCCCTGCTTCAGCAGTTCCACACCCCTGCACACCGCGTTCGGCGCGGTCATCCAGCCCACCCGCAAGGTCGGCGCCAGAATCTTCGACACGCTCGACAGCCGGATCACGTTGGGTGAATACGTCGCGATCGGCTCCGGCGACGGCCGGTCGAACCACAGCTCGCCGTAGGGATCGTCCTCGATCACCCAGAATCCGAACCGGTCGGCGAGCTCGGCGAGTTCCTGCCGGCGTCGCGGGCTCATGGTGACACCGCGCGGATTGTGGAAATTGCTCACCGTGTGCACCACCGCGGGCCGCTCGCCACGGCCGAGCAGTTCGGCCAGCGCGTCGACCCGCATCCCTTCGGCGTCGAGCGGGACCGTCACGATGCGCGATCCGGCGGCCCGGAACACCTGCAACGCGCCGACGTATGCCGGATCCTCGACCACGACGAGCGCGCCCGGATCCAGCAAAACCTCGGCGAGCAGCGACAACGCCTGCTGCGAACCGTGCGTGACGAACACCTCCTCGAGCGGCACCGGCCGCCCCAGCCGCCGCGTCTCCCGTGCGGCGAGCACGTCACGCAGCGGCCCCCACCCGGCCGATTCGGTGTACTGCAGTCGCGCGCGGTCCGCCAGCGCCGACTCCGCCGCCTGCGCGATCCGGTCTCGCGGCATCAATTGCTCGTCGGGCAGGCCACCGGCCAGGCTGATGACGTCGTCGCGCGCGGCTACCTTCAGCAGATCACGAATCGCCGAACTCGTCAGGCCCTCGAGACGCCGGGCCAGGGGTGGAGTGATCGCCGTCATGAAACCTCCGGAAAAGGACGCCACGGTACGCGTTGCCCTCACTGTTTCACATCGATTACCAAAATATGAAATTCTATTCTCATTATGTGAGATACGCCGAGGCATGGAACGGGCCGTCGAACGCAACACGACTGGACCGACCGACTCACTTGCCCGACATGCACCCGCCGCAGCCGCCCCGACGCACAGCGACCTCTGGAGTGATCCGCATCACTCGATGGAACGGTATTCGCGCCGCCGCCGTCCAGATCCACGTAAGGATCATCTGACCGAAGGAACGAAAAGCCATGAAACACATCGCATCCGCGCTTGCTATCGGCGCATTGACCACCGGCGTACTGGCCTTTGCAGCGCCGTCGGCGAACGCCGCCCAGCCTGGTCAGAAGTGCACGGTTCCAGGAGCCACGGCGCAGGACTATGTGGACGTGGGCAACGGAGTCCAGCGCAAAGCGGTTCTCGGCTGCGTGCGCTCCGGCGGTGGGTACGTGTGGCAGGTCACGAACTACCTGCAGCCGGGCGTCAACGACGGCTGATCCGTCGTCCGCGGCCGCGGCGTGCGCGGTTTGCGCACACCGGCGGCCGCGGCGCACCCGTTCCACCACGCACCGCGTTCATCGCTGGAGCGAACCCCGGTAGCCCGACCTACTGCGAAGCAGACTCAATCGATCAGATAGATGAGGGTCCGCCCGTCCAGGGTCACCGTCGTGATCACCGGGAAGTACTGGGCCTCGGTGCCATCGGGATGGCGCTCGGTGATCTCGACGTTGAAGCGATCGGGAGTGATCTCCGCGATCCGCAGGCAATAGGCCGTGCCATGCGGAATGTGCTGATCGATGGTTTTCTGCAGGTCCGCGGGTGGCTCGACGTTCGCGCCCGGCGCCACGAACGTGTGCGCGCGGGCGGCGCTGCGCTCGGAATAGTAGGCATGCTCGAAGCCGAGAATCGCCCGGATCCCGCTGCTCGTATCACCCGAACCATTGCCGAAGGTGACTTTGCCCTCGGTGCGGGTCGGGCAGTCCACCGCCGCGGTGCTCGGGCCGCTCGAAGCCGCCGTGCCGTCCTGGTCCTCATCGCTGCCGCTGGTCACCACGATGGTCACGGTCAGCGCGATCAGCGCCACGACCGCCGCGACCGCACCGAGCACGATCCACCGCGTCGAGGAGCCCTTGCGCCGGGCGGGCGCCGGTGTCGTGGGGACGCGCAGCGCCAGCCGCATGGCGATCGGGTCCTCGGCCCAGGACAGACCCGATTCGGACGGCGCGGGAGGCTTCGGCACGCCCCCCTCGGCGGTCGGCTGGTTCCACCAGGATTCCTGCGGCTCGCCGTCCTCGGGCTGCGAGCGCTCGACGCCGGAAGAAGGCTGCTCGGGCGTGGCGGAGGCAGGTCCGGCGTAAACCGTGGAATCCGGCGCGCGGAACTGCGACGGCAGTGCGGGTGTCGTTTCCGGCTCGCCCGCGGGCCGCCAAGTCAGTTCCGGGTGATCGGTCGGCTGCTGCGGCACCTGCCAGCGCGGGCCGGTGTCGGCCCCCATCGGCGGACCGAATTCCGAAACAGGCGGACCGAATTCCGAGACGGGCGGTCCGAACTCGGAAACCGGCGGCCCGAATTCCCCCAACGGCGGACCGAACTCCGAACCGGACTGGTCGGATTCGTTCTCCCTCGCGTCACCCTCGGAGGTCACACCCAATCCTTTCCCGGACACACAAGCGGGGCGGCCGCGAACGACCGCCCCACCCGTCGAAACAGCACGTGTCAGTACTGGAGTGAACCACCCCACTGGGTGGTGACACCACCCACATCGGCGGTCTGCGGAGCGAAATCGCCCGGCTGAAGCGGAAGCTTAACCTGTGCGGCGGCATCCAGGGCGGCCGATCCGCCCGGCTGCTCCCGGATCCAGTCCTCCACCGCGGCCTTGGCCTGGTTCAGCTGGGTGGTGTCGAACACCGTGGTGGTGTTGTTCGCGGCCAGGCCCTCGCCACCGGTGTAGGTGGTCAGCTTGACCGTGTTCTTGTCGACGAACTCCACCGAGACGCCCGCTTCACCCGAGCCGGTCGGCGTGCGGTAGCCGATGGTGCCGACGTAACCGGCCTCGTTGCTGAAGTGGTGGGTGTTGGCCACGTGGCCCGGCAGGACGGTGCCGCCGTCGATGTTGGCGCCGATCTCCGCGTGCGGGCCGGTCATCTCCACGACCGGAGCCGCCGGGGCCGCCTCCATACGCGGGGCCTGCCAGCGCGGCTGCGCCTGCGGCTGCACCAGCGTGGAGCTCTCCGGCTGCCGCGCCTGGGCGTTGTCGTTGTCGCTCTGCGTACCCAGCTGCGGAGTGGCCTGCTGACCGGGCTGCGGCGCGGCCTGCTGCTGGCCCGGCTGCGGCGCGGCCTGATCCGGCACGACCGCGGGCAGCGGCTCGCTCGGCTTCTGCTGACCGGGAACCGGCAGCGGCGCGACGCGCGGCGGGGTCACGCCCGGCTGGGTCGGCTTGGCCAGCTTGGGGTCTTTCTGGTCCGGCGCGGCATGATCCGACTCCGGGGTGGTGACGCCTGGCTGGCTCGGCGTGGGCTTGCTCTCCGGCTTCTGCGGATCCTGCTTGGATTCCGGCTTGCCCGGCTCCGGCGCAGTGGTTTCCGGGGTGCTCGGCGACTCGTTCACGCCCGGCTGCGTCGGAGCAGGCGTCGGCGGAGTGGTCGGATCGTTGGGAGCCGCCCCCGCCGGCGCAGCGAAGAGAGTGGCCACGGCAGCCGCTGTGGCCAGTGGCAACGAGGTGCTCGCCATCGCTCGCTGCGCCCGACTCGGCTTACGATGTTTCACTTTTCGCGTTTCCTTCCCGGGTGCGGCCCGGCAGGCCGCATTCAGTTGTCCCTGGGTGAGACGCCTGACCGTCGAACGACCCGGGCCGTTCGGTCGTGCCGATTTGGAAAGGACCCATCCCCCCACACCGAACTCCGCGACCGTCCTTCGATCGCATCTCTGCCGAGAGTGAACCACATGTGCGCATATTGGGCAACGCAGCGAATAGCCAAGGGTGGCAAGAGCGCCCGCGTCCCGCGCCCGCACCGAGTTCACCGGGCCTGATGTCCGGGATCGGACACGGCACCGGATGCGCCGAACCGAGCTCAGTCCAGGTCGTCGTGTCGCATCAGCAAACGCGCCGCCTCGGTCACCGAACCGGTGAGCGACGGGTACACCGAGAAGGTCTGGGCCAGGTCGTTGACCGTCAGGTTGTTCTGCACCGCAAGGGCGATCGGCAGGATCAGTTCCGAGGCGATCGGCGCGACGACGACACCGCCGATCACCACGCCGGTCGCGGGGCGGCAGAAGATCTTGACGAAACCGCGGCGCAGCCCGGACATCTTGGCGCGCGGATTCGTGTTCAGCGGCAGCATCACCGTGCGCGCGGGCACCTCACCGTTGTCGATCGCGGTCTGGCTGACGCCGACGGTCGCGATCTCCGGCCGAGTGAACACCGCGGAGGCAACGGTCTTCAGACGGACCGGGCTGACGCCTTCCCCGAGCGCGTGGTACATCGCGATGCGTCCCTGCATCGCGGCCACCGAGGCCAGCGGCAGCAGGCCGGTGCAGTCGCCTGCGGCGTAGACGCCCGGCACCGACGTGCGCGACACGCGGTCCACCCGCAGATAGCCGCCGCGGTCGAGTTCGATGCCGACTTTCTCCAGCCCGAGGCCCGTGGTGTTCGGTGTCGAGCCGACGGTCATCAGCGCGTGCGAGCCGGACACGGTGCGCCCGTCGGAAAGCTTGACCACGATGCCGTCGGCGGTGCGCTCGACGGCGTCGGCGCGCGCGTGCTTGACCAGTTCGACGCCGCGCTCGGCGAGCGCGTCCTCCAGCACGAGCGCCGCGTCGGCGTCCTCGCCGGGCAGCACGCGGTCGCGGCTGGAGACCAGCTTCACCCGCACGCCCATCTCGGTGTAGGCCGAGACGAACTCCGCGCCAGTCACACCGGAACCGACGACCACGAGGGTCTCCGGCAGTTCTTCGAGGTCGTAGAGCTGCCGCCAGTTGAGGATCCGCTCGCCGTCCGGTTCCGCGCCCGGCAGCACCCGCGGGCTCGCGCCGGTCGCGATCAGCACGACCTCGGCCTCGATGATCTGCTGCGCGCCGTCGGCCAGCTTGGCCAGCACGCGGTGCGCGGCCAGGCCGCTGCCCGGATCGATCAGCTCGCCGTATCCGGCCAGCACGGTCACCCCGACGGTCTGCAGTTTCGAGCGGATGTCGGAGGACTGCGCCAGCGCCAGCGCCTTGACGCGCGCGTTCACCTCGGACAGCTGCACGTGCGCCTGGGCCGGGTCCAGTGTGATGCCCAGATCGCGAGCGCGGCGCAGGTCGGTGCGCACGCCGGTCGAGGCGATGAAAGTCTTGGAGGGAACGCAGTCCCACAGCACGCACGCTCCGCCGATGCCGTCGGAATCGACCAGCGTCACCGACGCTCCGTGCTGGGCGGCTACCAGGGCCGCCTCATAGCCGGCCGGTCCGCCACCGATGATCGCGATGCGGGTCATTGATACCTCCGCTCGTGCTTCGCGCCGGGATCTCCGGCACGGGGTAAACGTTATCCGGCAACCACCTCGCACTATCGACCGCGTTACCGGTGCGCAACAGTTCCCCGCCGGGCGGCGCGCCGCAGGTGCGGCAATCGAACGCGGTCTGCGAAGGTTATTGGCTACCCTTTGCTGGTGCCGATCTATGCCGCCTATGGGTCCAACATGGACTCGACGCAGATGCTCGAGCGCTGTCCGCACTCCCCCATGTCCGGGACGGGCTGGTTGGAGGGCTGGCGGCTCACCTTTGCCGGTGACGATATCGGCTGGGAAGGGCCTCTCGCGACGGTCGTCGAGGATCCCGGTTCCCGGGTGTTCGTCGTGCTCTACGACGTGTCCCCGGAGGACGAGCAGCGGCTGGACCGCTGGGAGGGCTCGGACTTCGGCATCCACAAGAAGATCCGCCTTCGCGTGACCCGCAACGGCGACGGTGGCGACCCCACGCTGGCCTGGCTGTACGTGCTGGACGCCTACGAGGGCGGCCTGCCCTCCGCCCGCTACCTGGGCGTGATCGCCGATGCCGCCGAAAAGGCCGGTGCGCCAGAGGATTACGTGCACGCTCTACGCACCCGCAACAGCCGCAACGTCGGCCCCGGCAACTTCGGCTGACCGCGCGTCACGCCGCAATGCCCGCGGTGTGGCCGTACCCTCTCGGTCGGGCCGGACCACTGTCACGCTCACGGCCTCGTCTGGTGCGAGGCCATCGAGCACCGTTCGCGGCCCGGCTCGCGTCCGAGGGGGCGAAGCGCATGCGCCGCACGCGCGAGTCTCGCCCGCTCGGACGCGAGCCACAAGGGGCCGCGAGCACCCAGCGCCGAAGGCGCTGGAGGTCAGACAGAGCTCGTGCCGAGCGCGAGGTTGCTCAGCACCCGGACGCCGACCGCGAGCGCCCGCTCGTCGATGTCGAAGGTCGGCTGGTGCAGATCCAGCTGCTCCCCTTCGCCGGACCAGACGCCCAGGCGCGCCATCGCGCCCGGCACCTCCTCCAGATACCAGGAGAAGTCCTCGCCGCCGCCGGACTGCGGAGTGTCGGCCAGCGCGTCGGGGCCGAGTGCGCGAATGGCGTCCTCGAAGATGCGGGTGGAGTGCTCGTCGTTGACCACGGGCGGCACGCCGCGCCGGTAGTTCAGCTGGTAGCGCACGCCGGTCGGGGCGAGCAGGCCGTCGACGATCTCCCGCACCATCGGCTCCAGCAACGACCAGGTCGCGTGGTCTCCGGTGCGGATGGTGCCGGTGAGCATGCCGGTCTGCGGAATGGCGTTCGGCGCCTTCCCCGCGCTCACCGCGCCCCACACCATCACGGTGCTGGTGCGCGGGTCGATACGGCGGCTGAGCAGGCCGGGCAGGCCCGTGATGACCGAGCCGATGGCGTAGACCAGGTCGCTGGTCAGGTGCGGGCGCGAGGTATGGCCGCCGGGCGAGTCGAGCACCAGCTCGATGGTGTCGGCGGCGGAGGTGATCGCGCCGACGCGGATGCCGATCCGGCCGACCTCCAAGCGCGGGTCGCAGTGCAACGCGAAGATGCGCTCCACCCCGGTCATCGCGCCGGCGGCGACCACGTCGATCGCGCCTCCCGGCATGACCTCCTCGGCGGGCTGGAAGACCAGCCGCACGCCGACCGGCAGCTCCGGCACCTCGGCCAGCGCCAGCGCCGTGCCGAGCAGGATGGTGGTGTGCGCGTCGTGGCCGCACGCGTGCGACACGCCGGGGACCGTCGACGCGAAGGGCAGTCCGGTGAACTCCTGCAGCGGCAGCGCGTCCATGTCGGCGCGCAGGCCGACCCGCGGTCCGTCCGGTCCGAGGTCACAGATCAGGCCGGTGCCGCCGGGCAGTACCTGCGGCGTCAATCCCGCCTTGGTCAGCCACGCCGAGACGAACTCGGTGGTGCCGAACTCGGTACGGGACAGTTCCGGGTTGGCGTGGATGTGCCTGCGCCACTGGACGAGGTCGACCGTGTGATCGGCCAGCCACGACTCCACCGCTTCCCGCCCTGATCCCCCGGTTTCCGACACTGCGGAGCTGCCGGGGCCCTCCGTGGCCACACGGATGCCCGCTGCCGGGCCCGTCGCCGGCGCCGCAGAACGGCCGGTTGTGCTCACCGAATGTCCTCCTGTCGTTGAACTAGCCGTTGCAACAACCTGTCTCTATGGATGTCATCGCGGGCGACGGTGATTGCGGTACGCGTGAGCGCGAGCGCACCGTCGAGGACCGCACGATCCGCCGAGGCGTTGACGCTGGCCGCGGCGAAGCCTGGCTGATGTGTCACCGCGCCACCGGCATCAATGCCGATGACCGGGTGAATGCCCGGAATGACATTGGTGACGTTTCCCATATCGGTGCTGCCCAGCGGCCGCTGCGCCTCGAACTCCGGAGCGAGCGGCACGCGTCCCAATCCGGTGAGCTGCTCGCGATAGACGAGCAACAAGTCCGGATCCGGGGTCAGCTCGGTATACGTCGGCGCGAGCGTCCGGATTTCGTGGGTGCAGCCGGTCGCGAGGGCGCCCGCCTCGAAGCAAGCCGACGCTCGTCGCATCAGATCGTCGAGGGATGCGGAGTCGACTGCGCGTAGGTAATACAGCAGTTCCGCACGTCCGGGCACGATGTTGGGAGCTACGCCACCGTCGCCGACTATACCGTGCAGTTGCTGGCCGGGCAGGAGATGTTGCCGCAGCAACCCAAGGGCCACCTGCGCGACGGTAACTGCGTCGCCCGCGTTGCGTCCCTGCTCCGGCGCCGCGCTTGCGTGCGCCTCGCGCCCGTGGAAAACCACCGACACGTCGGCCAGAGCCAGCGAGCGGGCGCCGACGATGTCGAGCGGACCCGGATGCACCATCATCGCCATCGCGACGTCGTCGAACACGCCGCGTTCCAGCATGAGCACCTTGCCGCCGCCGCTCTCCTCGGCCGGTGTGCCGAACACCAGCACGGTGAGATCCAGTTCGTCCGCGACCTCGGCGAGACCGAGCGCCGCGCCCACCGCGGAGGCGGCGATGACGTTGTGCCCGCAGGCGTGGCCGATCTCGGGCAGCGCGTCGTATTCGGCGCAGATGCCGACGGTCAGCGCGCCGCTGCCGTAGCGCGCGCGGAAGGCCGTGGGCAGCTCGGCCACGCCCAGCTCGATCTCGAAACCGCGCTCGGCCAGCGGCGCGATCGTCTTGGCGACGCTGCGGGTCTCCTCGAACGCCAGCTCCGGTTCGTCGTGAATCGCGTGCGAGAGCGCGATCAGCTCGGCGGACGCGGCGCGGATGGCGGCGTCACCGCGAGCGGTGGCGTCGACCTCGCAGACTGCGTTGCCGTCGTGCTGCGCTTCCTGGCGCCCGCTGCGCGATGGTGGCATGCAACACAGTCTCGCACTGTGTTCGATTTGCCGCGCTTTCGCGCGCCGTGTTCGCGGCCCCCTTGTGGCTCGCGTGTGCGCGGACCTGGGCTGTCCGTGCAGGCGGGTCAGTTCGTGGCGAAGGCCAGGTTTTCCGGAGTGGTCGGTACCGCGAGGCCGGCCAGTGCTTTTGCGTGTAGGGCGCGCTTGATCACCGGCAGGTTGGGCCTGCGGTTGCCGGCCAGCGACGCCGCCCGCTGGACGGCGGTCGCGAGCAGCTCGTCGGCTTCGGCCTTGCCGTCCACAATGCCCGCGGCGATCGCCTCGTCGGCCGGGTAGCGGTGGCCGGTGGTCATCGCCTGCACGCAGACCTGGTTGCTCAGTCGCTCGGTGAGCAGGGCGTTCATCCCGATGGTGAACGGCATGCCCAGGTGCACCTCGGGCAGGCAGTAGAAGCCGCGATCGGCGCGCATCACCCGGAAATCGTGTGAGGTGGCCAGCATGGCGCCCGCGCCGAAGGCATGGCCGTTGATCGCGGCGACGGTCGGCAGCGGGAATGCGAGCAGGCGGGTGTAGAGCGAGTGCACACGGTCGAGGTAGCCGTGCATCTTGTCCAGGTTGCCGAACAGCCAATCGGTGTCCAGACCGTTGCTGAAGAACTTCCCGGTCGCCGTCGTCACCAGCGCGGCGGGCCCCACGGAACTCTCGACCTCGTCCAGCAGCCCGTGGAACGCGTCGATCCAATCCGGGTGGAAACGGTTCTCGTTGTCCGTCTCGCCCTCGGACCCGAGGTAGACGACGAACACTTCCCCTTGGCGTTCCAGATACGGCATGCGGTGCAGCGTAACGGGCCCCGCCCGATCCCCTACTCACGGGTAGCAGTCGACCGCCGACCGCGACGATCGACCCCTCGCAGGTATCCACCCGACCGACCTTCGGGAAAGCGAGCAGTCCGTCGGACAACCGTCCCACCCACCGCGTGGCCTCCACTCGCGCAGACCGAGGCAACCCCGAGCAGACGCTCTTCGCGGCCCGGCTCGCGTGTGCGCGGCCGCCGCGTCCGCGACGAAGGGGCAAGCGGCGCAGCCGAGCCGACATCCAGCCCACTACAAACCCGCGCGCACTGAGTAGCGAGCTCCGCCACCGACGCGCCCAGCACACCGCAACCACGTCTTTCGAGCGCAGCGAGACCGAGCATGCGCCGTTCGCGGCCCGGCTCGCGTGTGCGCGGCCGCCGCGTACGCGACGAAGGAGCAAGCGGCGGTCGCGCACACGCGAGCCATAAAGGGCCGCGAACGCCCAGCGCCGCAGGCGCTGGAAATCCACTATCGTGACGATCATGCTTGCCGAACAGGCCGCCGAGGCGATCGCCGAACGTACGGGAGTGTCACGCCACCGGGTCGCGGTGGTACTGGGGTCCGGCTGGCAGGACGCGGCAGCGGAGATCGGGGCGCCGCGGGCGTCGGTGTCGATGCCGGAGCTGCCCGGTTTCGGGAAGCCGACCGCGCAGGGCCATGTCGGCATGATCCATTCCGTCCAGGTGGACGACAACGCGGTGCTGCTGTTGATGGGCCGCCAGCATCTCTACGAGGGGTATCAGCCCGCCGATGTGGTGCACCCGGTGTCGGCGGCCGTGGCCGCCGGCGCGGAGATCATCGTGCTGACCAACGCCGCGGGCGGTATCCGCTCGGGTCTCCGGGTGGGTGAGCCGGTGCTGATCAGCGACCATCTGAACTTGACCGGCCGCACGCCGCTGGCAGGCGCGACCTTCGTCGACCTGGTCGACGCCTGGGATCCGGAGTTGCGGGCGCTGGCCAGGGAGATCGACCCGAGCCTGGCCGAGGGCGTCTACGCGGGGCTCACCGGGCCGCAGTACGAGACGCCCGCCGAGATCAGGATGTTGCGCACCATCGGCGCTGATCTGGTCGGCATGTCCACCGTGCTCGAGGCCATCGCCTGCCGCGCGCTCGGTGCGCGGCTGCTGGGCATCTCGCTGGTCACCAACTTGGCCGCGGGGGTCACGGGCGCGCATCTGTCCCATGCCGAGGTGCTCGCCGAAGGCCACGCCGCCGCGCCCCGCCTCGGCAAACTGCTGCGCGGCGTGCTGGAACGGGTGTAGATGCTGCGCTTCGGCACGGCAGGCCTGCGCGGGCCGCTGCGCGACGGCCCCGACGGCATGAATGTCACCACGGTGAGCCGGGCGACCGCCGGCCTCGTGGCGTGGTTGCGTGATCGCTGCCTCGGGGGCGGCGCGGTGGTCGTCGGCCGCGACGCCAGGCATGGTTCCGCCGAGTTCGCCGCGGCGACCGCGGAGATTTTCGCCGCCGCGGGCTTCCCGGTGACGCTGCTGCCGCGTCCGCTGCCCACGCCGGTGGTCGCGTACGCGGTGCGTGAGTTGGGCGCGGTCGCGGGCGTGCAGATCACCGCCTCGCACAATCCGGCCACCGACAACGGCTACAAGGTCTACCTCGACGGCGGGTCGCAGTTGATCGCCCCGGCCGACGCCGAGATCGAGCGCTGCATCGAGGCGGTCGCCGAGCCGATCGACCGCGTGCCGGTCACTCCCGCCGACGACGACCTCGTGCGGCGTTATCTCCACCGCGTCGCCGGACTGCCCGCCCGGATCGGCGGATCCGGCGCGCGCGCCGGAATCCGGATCGCGCTCACTCCGCTGCACGGCGTCGGCGGCGAACTCGCTGTCGAAGCGCTCCGCGCGGCGGGTTTTCCCGATGTCCATGTGGTCGATGACCAGTTCCGGCCGGACCCCGACTTCCCCACCGTCGCGTTCCCGAACCCGGAGGAACCCGGCGCGACCGATCTGCTGCTCGCGACGGCGGCACGAGTCGGCGCCGACGTGGCGATCGCGCTCGATCCGGATGCCGACCGGTGCGCGGTCGGCGTCCCGCGGCCGGACGGTGGCTGGCGGATGCTGCGCGGCGACGAGACCGGCGTGCTCCTCGGCGACTGCGTGCTGCGCACCGCCCCGGACGATGCGCTGGTGGCGACGACCATCGTGTCCTCGCGGCTGCTGTCGAAGCTGGCGCCCGCGCGCGGCGGCCGCTACGCGGAAACGCTCACGGGATTCAAATGGCTGGCTCGGGCGGGTGACGGCTTGGTGTACGCCTACGAGGAGGCGATCGGCCACTGCGTCGACCCGGCGGCGGTCCGGGACAAGGACGGCATCTCCGCGGCCGTGCTGGCCGCCGACCTGGTGGCCCGGTTGAAGGCCGCGGGCCGCGACCTGAACGACGAACTCGACGACTACGCGGTGGAATTCGGCCTGCACGCGGGCGATCAGGTGTCGTTGCGACTCGCCTCGGCCGCAGCGGCCGCCGCCGCGGTCGAGCGGTTGCGGACGGATCCGCCGCACGAGATCGCGGGCGAGCCGGTGGAGTACACCGATCAGCTCCGCGTACGTGGCCGGATGCGCACCGACGCGCTGATCTTCCAAGGTGTTTCGTCCCGCGTGGTCGTGCGCCCTTCCGGCACCGAGCCGAAGCTCAAGTGTTATCTGGAGGTGGTCGAACCGGTCGGCTCGCGCGCCGATCTTCCGGCCGCGCGAGCCGCCGCACGCGAACGCCTCTCGGCGCTGCGCGACTTCTGCCGGAAATTCTGACCCGCAGAGGTTCAGCGCGGGCCGAATTGCCTGTCGCCCGCGTCGCCGAGACCGGGCACGATATAGGCGTTCTCGTTCAGGCCCGCGTCGACGACGGCGGTGACCAGCCGCACCGGCAGGCCCGAATCCGCCAGGGTCGCAATGCCTTCCGGAGCAGCGACGACGCACACCGCGGTGATGTCGGTGGCGCCGCGTGCCGCGAGCAGCTCCAGGGTGTGCCGCATCGAGCCGCCCGTGGCCAGCATCGGGTCGAGCACGAAGACCGGCAGGCCGGCCAGATCCGCGGGCAGTGATTCCATGTAGGGCACCGGCAGGTGCGTGTCCTCGTCGCGGGCGAGACCGACGAATCCGATTCTGGCGTCCGGGATCAGCTCGGCGGCCGCGTCGACCATGCCGAGTCCGGCGCGCAGCACCGGAACCAGCAGCGGCGGGTGGGCCAGCCGGACGCCTTCGGTGGGAGCGACCGGGGTGACGATCTCGAAGCGCTCCACCTCCGCGTCGCGCAGCGCCTCGTAGATCAGGATTCCGGTCAGATCACGCAGTGCGGCACGGAAAGCCGGATTCGGTGTTCGCTCGTCCCGCATGGTGGTGATCAGGGCGGCGACGAGTGGATGGTCCACGGTGTGGGTGCGCATGAGGGAACGATAAGGTCGGTCGCGGACGCCCCGCCGGACGCCACCGGACTTTTTTTCCGAAGCGGCGGAACCGAAACGGAACAGCGCGCGTCGAACCAAGTGGATGACGTACTCTGCCTGGGAACAACAGATGGGGGAAGCTCTGATGCGAAAGATGTCGGCGGACACCGAAGGCATCGCGGCCTACGGTGCGACCGCGCACGTCATGGCCGGTGAGATGGCGGCGGCGGGGGTGAGCGCGGCGGCGGCCGAGCCCGCGTTGCTCGGCCCGATCATGGGGTTGATCGGCGGTGACTTCATGGCGGCCTACGCCGCGGCGCACGCCGGGCACGTGGCCTCGATCGGGCAGCTGTCGGCGGTGCTGACCAGCATGGGCGGCGCGGCCACCGGGTCCGCGGCCGTCCTCACCGAAACCGACGCCGCCCACGCCGGAGCGCTGCGGAGCGCGGCCACCGAGCTGGAGTGAGCGCGTGATCGATGTCAACGCACTGGCCCAGCCGATCCTGGACCTGCTCGCCAGCTTCGGCAGCGGTGTGCTGCCAGCGGGCGGTCCCACCGACGCGCTGCGCAGCACCTCTACCGTGGTCGACCAGATCCATCAGATGGGCCGCGACAGCATCAACGAGATGAACGCCGCGTGGGACGGCCGCGCCGCCGACGCGGCCACCGCGAAAGCGCTGCGCGTGCAGACCACCGCCGCCACCATCTCCGATCGCGGCAACGACATGGCCACGGTCGTGAACCAGGCCGCGGGCGAGGTCGAGACAGGTCAGAAGGAACTCGCCGACATCGCGCGGTCGTTCGTGAACACCGCGGCGAGCATGGGTCCGGTCCTGGCGACGCCGGAGGGTCTGACGGTGCTCGTCGGTTCGGCGATCGACCACCTCAACCAGGCGCTCAACGTCGTCGGCCGGGTGCAGAACGAATTGCAGACGCACACCGCGTCGATGAACGATCTGACCCCGCCGCCGCCCACCACGTCGCTCGCCGGTGTGCCCGCCGCCGGCGTGCAGCAAGCAGCGTCCGCCGCGTCCGGCGTGCTCAACGGTGCGGGGTCGTTACTGAGCACCGTGATGGCCACACCACTGCAGTCGCTGTCCTCGCGCAGTTCCAGTGGCACGCCCGGCACGTCGTCGGGTACGCCCCGGCCGGACACCGGTTCGTCGGGGGCGCCCGACGACGGCAAGGGCGTGAAGATCACGCTGCCCGACGGCAGCGTCGTGGAGGCCCCCAACGAACAGGCCGCCACAGCGGTCCGGTCGGCGATCGGCGCCGTCGGCACGCCCTACGTCTGGGGCGGCAACAGCCCGGGCGCCGGATTGGACTGCAGCGGGCTCACCAAATACGCCTACGGCGAGGCGGGCGTCGACCTGCCCCGGCTCGCGGCCGACCAGGGCAACGGGGCCACACCGGTGTCGGCCGGTGACCTGATGCCAGGCGACCTCGCGATCTGGGACGGCCACGTGGCCATGGTGATCGGCAACGGGCAGTTCGTCGAGGCGGGTGACCCGGTCCAGATCAGCTCGATTCGAACGGAGAACTCAGGCATGGACTTCCACGGCTTCTACAGGCCGACGGCATGACCCGACCCCAAGTCCCGAATGTCACGGTCGCGGCCAGCAGCAACCGGTCGGGCACCATCTCGGTGCGCGCCACCGACCAGGGCATGCCGGTGGAGATCAAGTTCGAGCGCAGCGAATACCGCTACGGCGCACAGTCGCTCGCGAACGAGATCCTGCGGCTCACCCAGCGTTCCGCCATCGCGGCGCGGGCGCGGCGGCGCGAACTGCTCGCCGAGGCGGGCATGCCCTCGGACATCCTCGACCGGCTCGGCCTGCCCACCCGCCAGCAGGCGGTGGACGAGCTGGACCGGATCGACGACGCGGACACGGGACCGACGAGCTGGATGAGGCCGGTATGAGTGCGGAAATGGACGCCCTGGTCACGTCGGCCACCCAGAAACTGGAGGCGCTGGAAGCCGCGCTGTACGGACTGAAGCAGGTACGAGGGCGGTTCACCTCGGAGGACGGCGCGGTGAGCGTCGAGGTGAACAGCGATGGCGCGCTGGTCGGCCTGACCTTGGCGGAATCGGTCACCTCGCTGCCGCCCGCGGAGGTCGGACAGTTGATCGTCTGGGCGTGCAGACAGGCCGCCGAGGACGCCGGCGCACAGCGGTCCAAGGTCGTTGCGACACTGAACGAGTCGTTCGTCCCCGCGGCGGAGCCGCCCGCGGGGACGAATGGGGGCGGGCCGGATAGTGCCTGACGCGGAAGGTCGATAGGCTTCCGCACATGGCTTCTGGAGACATCGTCCCGATCGAGCTCGGCCTGACCGACGGCGATCTCGTCACCTTGTGGGCACCGCGCTGGCGAGACGGTGACGACGAGTGGGAGGCGTTCCTCGGTCACGAGGACGCCCTCTACGGTTTCGAGTCCGTGGCGGAGCTGGCCGCATTCATCCGCACCAACGCCGACAACGACCTGGTGGACCATCCGGCCTGGAAGGTCATCGCGGGTCTGTCGGCGGTCGAACTGGAGCCGGAGGAGAACTTCTCCTTCGACCTGGTCGCGGTGCCGGAGCTGGCGGCGGGCGAGCCCGACGTCGACACCGTCGCCGAGCTGGAGGACACGCTCGGCATGGTCCGCAACATCGGCGAGGTGTGCGAACTGGAGAGGGTGACCAAGTTCTTCGGCTCGCATCCGGTGCTCGGCGCGCTGCCCGGCGGCGTGAGCGCGTTCGTCGGTCGCGACGGCGAGGAGCTGTGGGACCAGATCGGCGCGGCCATCGCCAAGGGCTGGGACGACGTTCTGGACGCCATCGACTCCGTGGTGCGGACGCCCGAGGTCGACGCCGAGGCGGTCGCGGTCGCCGAGGCCGAACTGCTGGCCGCCGAGGAGAACGTGGTCGACGCCGACGACGCGGCCGACAGCGACGAGGACGAGGAGTTCGAGCCCGTCGACCTCGACGAAGAGGAAGACGACGAGGACGAGGAAGACGACGAGGACGAGTCGTTCTGGCACGAGGTCGGCATCGACCCGGTCAAGATCATCACGTCCGAGGGCAGTGTCTTCACGCTGCGCTGTTACCTCGACGACGAGCCGATCTTCCTCGGCTCCAAGGGCTCGATCACCGTGTTCTCCTCCGAACGGGCGCTGGCCCGCTACCTCGCCGACGACCACGAGCACGATCTGTCCCGCGTGAGCACCTTCGCCGATGTGCAGACCGCGGCGGTGGACGGCTCGCTGGAGGTCGAAGTCACCGACGAGAACGTCTACGTGCTGCCCGGCTTGGCCGAGGACCTGGCCGAAGGCCCGGAGGCGGTCGACATCGAGCAGCTGGACCTGGCGGTCGAACTGTTCACCGACGCCGCCGACTACGCCGACGACGACACGGTGGAACAAGCCCTGGCCCAGTCCACCCCGCTGGGCTGGTATGTCTCCTACCTGCTGAACCCCGACCCCACCCGGCTGGCGCCCAACCCGCCGTTCGCCGCCGAGTCCCAGGCCTGGCGGGAACTGGAACGCAACCTGGAGTCCCGGCTCGACAAGCAGTAATCAGGTCAAGCGGATCCAGACCTGCTCGGCCTGCCCGAGCAGGCGTCCGTCGGAGCTGTAGACCGCGGTCGAGGCGAAGCATTTGCGGCCCTGCTCGCCGTGGAACTCGCCCACCACGACGCAGCGCTCGTCGACGTGCGGGATGCCGTGCACCGTGGCGGTCATCGAGCCGAGCAGCGCGGGACGTTCGAGCATGCCGGGCAGCGACCAGCCGCCAGGGCAGTCCATCGCGGCCCACAGCAGCGGCGGCCCCAGCGGCACGGTGGCGTCGGGCACCCACGGCGCGGCCACTCGGTTCTCATCGAGCCTGCCGGGTTCGATGCGCAGACCGTCCGCCCGGCAGCTGCCACAGACGAAGCAGGAAGCGAACATCTCGATGCTCGTGTAGCTGCGTGTCGCCTCCACCGCGTCGTCGAACGCGACATGGCGCGGTGCGTCGCGTTCGAGTTCGCCGCCCTTCGACTCGGCGATCAGTCTGTCCCCGTCGTAGAGCCGTTCGTCCCGCACGTCGAGCGGCGTCTCCAGGGGCGGCGGACTGCGCAGTACCACGGTGACGGCCTGCTCGGGGCGCCGGTCGGCGAGCAGACCGGCCACGTAGCCACCGTTGCCGGAGTCGGGCGGTCCGTTGAATCGGCGGGGGATGCGCAAAGTCGCCATGATCGCCACGCTAGCGAACCGGTTGCCGACTGTGGAACCTCGCTGCCGCGCGGTGATCCGGCGCCGCCTACCCTCGTGCGCGCCCGCATTCCGTCCTATGAACAGCGCTACCCGATGAGGACCGCGTATCCGGGCTTGATGATGTCGTCGATGATCCGCAACCGCTCGGGGAACGGGATGAACGCCGACTTCATGGCATTGATGGTGAACCGTTCCAGGTCGCTCCAGCCGTAGCCGAACGTCTCGACCAGTTTGAGCATCTCCTGGCTCATGCTGGTGTCGCTCATCAGCCGGTTGTCGGTGTTGACCGTGACGCGGAAACGCAGGCGGGCCAGCAGGTCGAAGGGGTGCTTGTCCAGCGAGGGCACCGCGCCGGTCTGCACGTTCGACGACGGACACAGCTCCAGCGGGATGCGCAGGTCGCGGACATAGTTGGCGACCAGCCCGAGCTGTGCGTCCTCGACCGCGCCGGGCACGGTGATGTCGTCGGTGATCCGCACGCCGTGGCCGAGCCGGTCGCAGCCGCAGAACGCGAGCGCCTCGTGGATGGACGGCAGACCGAAGGCCTCGCCCGCGTGGATGGTGAAGTGCGCGCTGTTGGCGCGCATGTATTCGAACGCGTCCAGGTGCCTGCTCGGCGGGTAACCGGCCTCCGCGCCGGCGATGTCGAAACCGCCCACTCCGCGATCGCGGAAGCGCACCGCCAGCTCCGCGATCTCCCGGGAGCGCGCGGCGTGCCGCATCGCCGTGAGCAGACAGGTCACCACGATCGGGTGTCCGTCCTCGGCGGCGGCCGCCTCGCCTTCGCGGAACCCGGTCAGCGTGTGCTCGACCACCTCGTCCAGCGTGAGACCGCGCTCCAAGTGTTGTTCGGGGGCGAAACGCACCTCCGCGTACACCACGCCGTCGGCGGCGAGGTCCTCGGCGCATTCGCGGGCGACCCGGCGCAGGCCCTCGGGGGTCTGCATCACGGCGACGGTATGCGCGAAGGTCTCCAGGTACCGTTCCAGCGATCCGCTGTCGGCCGCGTCGCGGAACCAGGCCGCCAGCGACGCCTCGTCGTCGGCGGGTAGATCCTCGTAGCCGCACTGGGCGGCGAGGTCGAGCACCGTCGCGGGCCGCAGGCCACCGTCGAGGTGGTCGTGCAGCAGCGCTTTGGGCGCTTGGCGGATCGAGGCGAGGGTCAGAGGCATCGGTCCAGTCATGTATCGACGGTAGCCGCAGCGGGCCGAAACGGCAGCCGACTTCGGCCGTAACAACCATCTCGTTGCCCGCCGGATGCTGCCCGGTCCACAACCGGACACCGATCGGTTCTGCGTCACCCGCGCGTCACGTGTGCGGCCCACGACAGGCCGGAGTACCGCAGCCCCTCGGACTGGCCACCGGCGCAGGGCCCGTAGACCGCAAGCGCGTATGTGCGCTGATTCCGGATCGGGAGCCTGGTGATGCTCACCCGTACAGAGGCCGAACGGTCGAGTACGGCGGAGGCCCGGCCGGGGCGGGACGTGTGGAGCAAGCAAGCAGGTGAGCCGCTGGACCGGTGTGGGCGCCGAGACGAGCATCGACATTTCCGCCGAGTTGTGACCCTAAGCCCACGAGACGGGGAACGACCCCTCGACCGCCCATTGGTCAGGCCCGGGGGGCACCGCGGACAGCTCAGGACATGATGCGATCGAGAACCAGCGGGCCCCGAATGGGCGCGGCATCGGTTCCGATGGTGACGGCGTCGCGCAGAGCTTCCATAGCGCCGGGGAACGCCTCGGGAGTATCGGTGTGCAGAGTGAGCAGCGGCTGTCCCGCTGTCACGGCATCGCCGGGCTTGGCGTGCATTTCGATGCCCGCGCCGAACTGAACAGGATCGCCCTGACGTGCCCGGCCCGCCCCGAGACGCCAGGCGGCGATGCCGACACCCAGCGCATCGAGCCTGGTCAGGACGCCTTCTGCGTCGGCGCGCACCGTCTCGGTGTGTTTCGCGGTGGGCAGCTTCGCGTCCGGGTCGCCGCCCTGGGCGCGAATCATCGCCCGCCAATGATCCATTGCTCTGCCGTCAGCCAGCGCGTCGGCGGGGTCGGCATCGAGCCCGGCCAGCGCGACCATCTCGCGAGCCAAGGCGATGGTCAGCTCGACGACGTCGGCGGGACCGCCGCCCGCGAGCACCTCCACCGATTCGGCGACTTCCATGGCATTGCCCGCGGTGCGGCCGAGCGGGGTGTCCATGGCGGTGAGCAACGCGACCGTCCGCACACCCGCGTCGTCGCCGAGTTCGACCATCGCGGTCGCCAGCTCGCGCGCCCCGTCGAGGGTCTTCAGGAACGCGCCGGAGCCGACCTTGACGTCCAGCAACAGCGCCGCGGTGCCCTCGGCGATCTTCTTGCTCATGATGGAGCTGGCGATCAGCGGGATCGATTCGACCGTGCCGGTGACGTCGCGCAAGGCGTAGAGCCGTCGGTCCGCGGGCGCGAGGTCGGCGCCTGCCGCGCAGATCACCGCGCCGATGGCCGGATCGGTCAGGAGATCTCGCATCCGCGACGCGGGCACGTCCGCCTGCCAGCCGGGGATGGATTCCAGCTTGTCCAGGGTGCCGCCGGTATGACCGAGACCGCGCCCGGACAGCTGCGGCACCGCCGCGCCGCACGCCGCGACCAGCGGCGCCAGCGGCAGCGTGATCTTGTCACCCACGCCGCCGGTCGAGTGCTTGTCCACGGTCGGGCGCGGCAGACCGGTGAGGTCCATGCGCCGCCCGGACGCGATCATCGCGGCGGTCCACCGCGCCGTCTCGCGCCGGGTCATCCCGCGCCAGACGATCGCCATGGCCAGCGCCGACATCTGCTCGTCGGCCACCGCGCCGCGGGTGAAGCCGTCGACCACCCAGTCGATCTGCGCGTCCGACAGCTCACCGCCGTCGCGCTTGGTCGTGATGATCGAAACCGCGTCCAGTGCCGTCACGATCGACAGTGTGGCATGGGCCTGCGCGCAGCCGAGTTCTCGCCGATGGGACGCCACCCGCAGCGCTGCAGGTCTCCGGGCGCGCCGAAGCCGAGATCATCGCGGATCCGCAACGATCTACGAGGGCAGACGCACACGAATCGGTATGACCGGCGGTCGCGAGCCGGGCGACACCGGCAGCGTCGCCGAGGTGCTCGCCTAGACCTGCCCCGCGTCCAAGTCGTCGGGGCCGAACGCGTCCGGCAGCAGCGTGCGCAACGGCACGGGCCCGGCCTTGTGATCAACAAGGAGATCGCCTCCACCGTGCTCGTGGAGCAGTTGGCGGCAGCGCCCGCAGGGCATCAGGATTTCGCCGCGAGAATCGGTGACGGAGATGGCCCGAAGACGCCCCCCACCCCCCGAAATCAAGTTACCGATGAGTACGCATTCGGCACACAGGCCCAAACCGTATGAGACATTTTCCACATTGCAACCGCTCACTGTTCGGCCATCGGCACTGAGAGCCGCGGCGCCGACCGGAAACCGCGAGTACGGTGCATAGGCGTTGTGCATGACTTGAAAAGCGTTGTCGCGCAATAATTTCCAGTCGATTTCCGACACAGAGAACCCCTTCGGGACCGAGCCGATCACGGCCGCGCAAGGACCACGACGGAACCCCGCACCCATCAAGAAAGGTAAGCCTAACCCGATCCGGTGTCGCGCAACGCACGGTACGCCGAATTAGTTCCGGGATTGCTGGAGGATTAGAGTCCAGAACAGATCGGTTCAGGTTCCCTGCGACGGGCCGGAGTACAGCCACCTGGGCATTCGCCCGCCACGCCGTCGGGCGTCGGATCTGAAACCGGGTCCATCAACGACGTTGGAGGCACCGCACTCTATGACCACGATTGAAGCTCCGGCCCAGCCGAAGCGGAAGACGCTGTACCGAGGCGACCCCGGAATGTGGTCGTGGGCGCTGCACCGGATCACCGGCGTCACCATCTTCTTCTTCCTCTTCGTCCACGTGCTGGACACCGCCCTGGTGCGCGTGAGCCCGGACACCTACAACGAAGCGATCGAGACCTACAAGACGCCCATCGTGGCGTTGATGGAGATGGGCCTGGTCGTCGTCGTCCTGTTCCACGCGCTCAACGGCGTCCGCGTGATCCTGGTGGACTTCTGGTCCAAGGGCCCGAAGTACCAGCGCCTGATGCTCTGGATCATTCTCGCGATCTGGTTCCTGCTGGCCGTTCCCGCGATCGGGCGCCAGTTCTTCTACCTGTTCACGGAGCACTGAGGACAATGAGCGCACCTGTCATCGGAAAGTCTTACGACCGTCCGGCCAGCCTGGACCTGCCGCGTTCGCCGCGCGCGCGCTCGAACAACAACTTCGAGAAGTACGCCTGGCTGTTCATGCGTTTCTCCGGCCTGCTGCTGATCGTGCTGGTGCTCGGCCACATGGCGATCATGCTGCTGCTCGACGGCGGCGTGAAGCGACTCAACTTCGCCTTCGTCGCAGGCCGCTGGTCCAGCCCGTTCTGGCAGTTCTGGGACCTGACCATGCTGTGGCTGGCGCAGCTGCACGGCGGCAACGGCCTGCGCACGGTCATCGACGACTACTCCCGCAAGGACTCGACCCGCTTCTGGCTCAAGACCCTGCTGGCCGTCTCGATGATCCTGATCATGGGCGTGGGCACCTACGTCATCTTCACCTTCGACCCCAACATCAGTTAGGAACAGGCCCCCTCGCATGAGTGAATCTCGTCCTGTCCAGGAGCACCGCTACGACGTCGTCATCGTCGGCGCGGGCGGCGCGGGCATGCGCGCCGCGATCGAGGCCGGCCCGCGTGCTCGGACGGCGGTGCTGACCAAGCTGTACCCGACCCGCAGCCACACCGGCGCGGCCCAGGGCGGCATGTGCGCCGCGCTGGCCAACGTCGAAGAGGACAACTGGGAATGGCACACCTTCGACACCGTCAAGGGTGGTGACTACCTGGTCGACCAGGACGCCGCGGAGATCATGGCCAAAGAGGCCATCGACGCGGTGCTCGACCTCGAGAAGATGGGCCTGCCGTTCAACCGGACGCCCGAGGGCAAGATCGACCAGCGGCGCTTCGGCGGGCACACTCGCGATCACGGCAAGGCCCCGGTTCGGCGCGCGTGCTACGCCGCCGACCGCACCGGCCACATGATCCTGCAGACGCTGTACCAGAACTGCGTCAAGCACGACGTGGAGTTCTTCAACGAGTTCTACGTGCTGGACCTGGTGCTCACCGACACCGATCGCGGCCCGGTCGCGACCGGCGTGGTCGCCTACGAGCTGGCCACCGGCGACATCCACGTCTTCCACGCCAAGTCGATCGTGTTCGCCACCGGCGGTTCGGGCCGGATGTACAAGACCACCTCGAACGCGCACACCCTGACCGGCGACGGCATGGCGATCGTGTTCCGCAAGGGCCTGCCGCTGGAGGACATGGAGTTCCACCAGTTCCACCCGACGGGCCTGGCCGGACTCGGCATCCTGATCTCCGAGGCCGTCCGCGGCGAGGGCGGCATCCTGCGCAACGCCGACGGCGAGCGGTTCATGGAGCGCTACGCCCCCACCATCAAGGACCTCGCGCCACGTGACATCGTCGCCCGCTCGATGGTGCTCGAGGTGCTGGAGGGTCGCGGCGCGGGACCGAACAAGGACTACGTCTACATCGACGTGACCCACCTCGGCGAGGACGTGCTCGAGGAGAAGCTGCCCGACATCACCGAGTTCTCCCGTACCTACCTGGGTGTGGACCCGGTGAAGGAACTGGTGCCGGTGTTCCCGACCTGTCACTACGTGATGGGCGGCATCCCGACCCGCATCCGCGGCGAGGTGCTGCGCAACAACAGCGACGTCGTCCCCGGCCTCTACGCCGCCGGCGAGTGCGCGTGCGTCTCGGTGCACGGCGCCAACCGTCTGGGCACCAACTCGCTGCTGGACATCAACGTGTTCGGCCGCCGCGCCGGCATCGCCGCCGCGGAGTACGCGCAGCGCAGCGAGTTCGTCGAGCTGCCGGAGAACCCGGCGCAGATGGTGCAGGACTGGCTGACCCAGCTGCTGAGCGAGCACGGCGACGAGCGGGTCGCCGACATCCGCACCGAGCTGCAGCGGTCGATGGACAACAACGCCTCGGTGTTCCGCACCGAGGACACGCTCAAGCAGGCGCTCACCGACATCCACGCGCTCAAGGAGCGTTACGCGCGGATCACCGTGCAGGACAAGGGCAAGCGCTACAACAGCGACCTGCTCGAGGCCGTCGAACTCGGCTTCCTGCTCGAGCTGGCCGAGGTCACCGTGGTCGGCGCGCTCAACCGGAAGGAATCGCGCGGCGGCCACGCCCGCGAGGACTACCCGGACCGCGACGACGTGAACTTCATGCGCCACACGATGGCCTACAAGGAGGGCTCGGAGCTCCTTTCGGACATCCGCCTGGACTTCAAGCCGGTGGTGCAGACCCGTTACGAGCCGATGGAGCGTAAGTACTGATGACTGCTGTTGCCGAAGCACCCTCTTCGCAGACGCCCGCTCCGGTCCCCGAGGGCTCCGTGATGATCACCGTCAAGGTGGCCCGGTTCAACCCGGAGGACGACAAGGGCGCGCACTGGGAGTCCTTCCAGGTGCCCGCGCTGCCGACCGACCGCTTCCTGAACCTGCTGATCTACATCAAGTCCTACTTGGACGGCACGCTCACCTTCCGCCGGTCCTGCGCGCACGGCGTCTGCGGTTCCGACGCGATGCGGATCAACGGCGTCAACCGGCTGGCCTGCAAGGTGCTGATGAAGGACATGCTGCCCAAGAACGGCAAGTCGATCACCGTCACCGTCGAGCCGATCCGCGGCCTGCCCGTGGAGAAGGACCTCGTGGTGAACATGGAGCCGTTCTTCGACGCGTTCCGCGCGGTGAAGCCCTACCTGATCACCTCGGGTAACGAGCCCACCCGCGAGCGCATCCAGAGCCAGGCCGACCGCGCCCGGTTCGACGACACCACCAAGTGCATCCTGTGCGCCTGCTGCACCACCTCCTGCCCCGTGTACTGGAGCGACGGCAGCTACTTCGGCCCGGCCGCGATCGTGAACGCCCACCGCTTCATCTTCGACAGCCGCGACGAAGCCGCCCGCGAACGCCTCGACATCCTCAACGACGTCGAAGGTGTCTGGCGCTGCCGCACCACCTTCAACTGCACCGACGCCTGCCCTCGCGGCATCGAGGTCACCAAGGCGATCCAGGAAGTCAAGCGAGCGCTTCTGTTCACCCGCTGATTTCACGGACCCAGCCGAAACGGAGGCCGCTTTCACCACCCGGTGAAGGCGGCCTTCGCCGTTGTGAGGCGGACTGCTTCCATCGGCGGTCGCTGGCATCTTCAGCCGAGGTCAGGCCGGGTTCACGAGATGCGCCCCAGGTCCGGGTGTGCGACGGATCGCCGAGGGTGGCAAATGGGTGTGGCCGCCGGCGCATTCGAGGACGATGCGGACCGGCTCCTGGCATTCCTCGCCGCTGTCGGTCTGGTGGCGGACCACTACCGAGGGGCCCTGCGGATCTGCCAGATATTTGTCGCCCCATTCGAGTAAGGCGATCATGGTCGGTCGCAGATCCAAGCCGCGCTGGGTGAGGCGGTACTCGTAGCGCTGGCGAGTCCCTGGTTCCCGATAAGGAATTTTTTCCAGCACGTCGGCTTCGACGAGGCTGTCGAGCCGGGCCGAGAGCAGATTGCTGGCTATGCCCAAGCGGTCGCGGAACTCGCTGAACCGTCGCGCGCCGTCGAGCGCCTCCCGCACGATCAGTAGCGACCAGCGTTCTCCGATCACCGACAGCGCACGTGCCACTGAGCAGTTGACGGGGTCGATGCGCGGTGCGGACGTCACGCGGCCACGATACCCATCTGAGTTGACTTTTTACATCCAGGGTCATACGGTGCCGCCATCTGAGTTTCATAACTAAACCTAGGAGGCGGTCGGCATGCCCATGCTCGATGTCTACATCCCTGCGGGCACCTTCACTCCCGAGCGCGAAGCAGCCCTGCTGAACCGAATCACCGAAATCCTCATCCGGCATGAGGGTTTCGACCCGTCGGACCCGATCACACGCTCCGTGTCGTGGGCCTTTCTGCACCGGCCGGCCGCCGTGTTCGTCGGCGGCGCGCCCGCGGAAGCACCACGATACAAAGTGGTGCCGTCCGTACCGGAGGGACAACTCGACGCGATCCAGCGGGCCGGTGTCGTCCGGGAGATCACCGAGGCCATCCTCGACGCCGAGGACGGCGCGTGGCCTCGTGACCCCGGCCGCATCTGGGTCTTCCCCACCGAGATTCCCGAAGGACACTGGGGCGGTTCCGGCGAAATCAAAACCTTGAAGGACATCCTGGCCCGATTGACCGGCGGCAACCTCGACCAAGCCTCGGCACTGGCCACCGAACGAATCACAGCCAGCCGACTCGAACACGATCGGGCTCCGCGATGACGACGAGTGGCACACCAGCGAGCGCTCTACTCGACGTTTGCCACAGCCATGTGCCGCTCGCGGGGGTCGGTGCGGGGGTCCCGTCGGGTCCGGGTCATCGAGCGCGCTCGTGAGCGCCACCGTCGTCTCGTCGCCGGTAGTTCGGCGAGCGCCAGGACCGCGCACAGCCGGATGTCGACATTGTCGGAGTCCAGGCCGGCCGCCACGCTCGCCACACTGTCACCGCCCGCTCGCGCAAGCGTCCAGCGCAGCAGCGCCCACCGCACACGTTCCCGCCGACGAGAACACCAGCGCACGTCGCATATGCTTCGGCTCGGGTCGACCTAGCGCGTGGCGATTCGCCGATGCGCGACGTCCCGTTGAGCAGCCGAAGACGGCCGGGCCGTCTCGAAATCGACCTAGGGGGTCGCGTGGCCGAATCATTGTCGGTCGACCCGGCCCAGCTGCGCGAATCGGCGCAGGAGCTGCGGCAGGCGGCCGAGGACGCCGAACGAGTGGCGAACGAACTGAAGGCGGCACTCGCCGACGAGGGTGAGTTCTGGGGTGACGACGAAGCCGGCGAGACGTTCGCCCACACCTACAAGCCCGGTGCCGACCGTACGTTGGATGGGTTCGACGACCTCGTCGCGGACATACGGGCTATGAGTTCCGCGATGAAGGATGCGGCCGATGCGTTCGAGAACCGGGACCACGACGGCAGGCGGAACATCCGAAACTCGGCCGACGATGGCATCCCGTACACGAACGCACCGAGCCAGAACCGGTCGGCAGGACCCATTCCGCAGCCGATGTCTAGCGAATCCCTCAGTCCCACAGACAATTTCGCACGGTCGCCGAGCACGTTCGATCGCACGGCGAACGGAGACTCCGCCCGTCCGCAGCCGGACACCCCGAACGACCGCGGCAGCGTCGATACACAGCAACCACCGACATCCGGCCAGCAACCCCCGACACCCGGTCAGCAGCCCGCGAATCCTGGCCGGCAGCCCGC
Source organism: Nocardia sp. NPDC051900 (assembly GCF_044452545.1). Taxonomy (NCBI): domain Bacteria; kingdom Bacillati; phylum Actinomycetota; class Actinomycetes; order Mycobacteriales; family Nocardiaceae; genus Nocardia; species Nocardia sp. NPDC051900. The sequence continues at coordinate 203,945 of NZ_JBITBU010000002.1, forward strand.
GGAGTCCGGACAGCAACCTCCGGAATCCGGACAGCAGGACGATTCGACGACCAATCCTCCAAAAACCGAACCGCAGGACAAATCCGGTGACCAACCCCCGGCGGCCGAGACCGGATCGCCGACGACGCCCGGTAACGGCGCAGAGCGACAGCGAACGCCGGCGAGTACACCGACGAGGCAGCAGGCGGGTCCGCAGACGATGCCGAGCGGCCGCAACGACGCCGGCAAGTCGCCGGCGGGTACGCCGTGGACGCGGAACGGGTCGGGCACCCCTTGGGCAAAGGCTCCGAGCCCCTCGGCCGCGCCGGCGAACGAAACCCCGCCTCGGATATCTCCTCCGCGCACCCCGGACCGCCCGCCCGCGGGCAAGAAACCGGAGCCGGCTCGTCCCGCGCGGAAGCGGGCCCCGAAACCCGCAGGCGTGCGGGCTCACCGAGCAACCGATGCCGAGGCCATGCGGATCGCTCGGGAGATGGCCGCTCGGCACAACATCGAAATCGTCGGATTCGACGCGGCGGGTATCGCCGCGGCAACGGTCCAGGACATCGCCGATGCTGTCGACACCGTCCTCCCGCGGATGCCGGTCGTGCTGCGCGGAGTCGAGATCCGGGATATGACGGATTCGCTGTCTTCCGTCGAGGATCGCAGCACGGCAAAGCGATCCGGGGAGGTGGCGCCGTGGATCGTACTGGCTCACACTGCTGTGATCGATCCTCGGACGTTGGCAGGCCGTTCCCGGGCGACGACCCGATCCGGTCCTCCACGGCGACCGATGTATGCCGCGATCCTGCGGGAACTCGGCGCCGCGATCGACCTCATCGGCGGGTTCCGGGCGCACAAGGAGGCGCAACGCGCGCTCATCACCGAATACGTGCGGATCAACGACCCCCGAGGCCAGACGCTGAGCCGGGTGGTCGCCGGCTACAAGCAGTGGCGGGCGCAGCTCGGCGACAACTGTTTCGAGCAGGGTCTATTTGTTCCGGGCAGGGCGCTGGCCGAGGGATTCGCCGCGGTCGAATCGAGTGAGGACGAGGCCAACGGCCCGCAGAAGGTGCTGGGTCGGCTGCTGGTGGTGATGTCGCGTGGGGCGTTGCCGGACCGGCGATGAGACCCGTCGCGGCCTGGGCGGACGGCGTCTGGTTCTTCTCCCTTCCCACCAGCGGTGAACCACGCACCTGTCGGTCATCATTGTGGGCACGTTCGGAGGTCCGCGGTCGTCGCTGTCCGCTGAGGAATTCGAGTCGGAAGGTCGTGGCATGGATCGATGGGAGCGCGAAGGCCTGCGCTCGGCCAACAACGGCATGCGCAACCAGTTCGAACATCTCCTCGACTCCTTCGAACGTCAGCAGGGCCGGCTCGCCGATGTGTTCCGAGAACTGGAGAATGCTCGCACGCAGGCGAGTTCTCCCGACCAATCGGTAGAGGTGACGGTGGATGCCGCCGGCGTGCTGACGGACCTGCGCCTCACGGCCGCGGCGATGCGCCAGACACCGGAGCAGTTGAGCAGGGTGATCGTGGAGGTCGCCCTGGCCGCGGCGCACCAGGCGAAGCAGCAGGCCGAGGCGCTCGCCGCACCCCTCGACGACCTGCCCGACCTGCCCGATATCTCCCCGGGCGCCCCCAGCCTCAACGAGATTCGCGCCTTCTTCCGCAGGGACAACGAAGGTTCCCCGAGATAGTACGGGGCCGCGTAGTGCAGATGATGCTGCGTACCTGCCGACGACCGGAGAGGAACCTCCCGTCGGCGGAAGGGCACGGGATTCGGTTGCGACCGTGCGATGGCGGCGGCAGTAGCGTTCCCGGAGCCGCTTGCCGGACACGCATCGATGAACGCGTGCCCACATGACGCTGCGGTTGCCGACCTGGCTCCCCCCGGTCGTAGTGATGTGTGTCGCCGGGCACTTCCCTCTGGGCGACGAGGACGCGGAACGACGCGCCGCCGACGCTTGGTCGGATAAGGCCGAATGGTGTCGTGAGCAGGCTGAATATCACGAAGCCAAGGCAAAGCCGCCCGAGGGCTCACACGGCGAGACCGTCACCGCGATCGCCGACAAGCACCGGCGCACGGCCGAGCGCTTCCGACAGCAGGCCACCAATTGCGACAGCCTCGCCAGACAGCTCTACGAGAGCGCCAACGCCACCGAGCTGCAGAAGATGGTCATCATCAGCATGGCCGTGATCCTGGCCATCCAGCTGGCCCGGTGCGCCCTGATGTTCGCGGCCGGTGGTCCGATCCAGGCCGCCATTGCACAGATGGCGACCCGGACCGCGGCGCAGCGCGCGTGGATGAGGTTCGTGGCGTTCCTTTCCGGACGCGGTGCGGAACTGGCGGCGGAACGCGGCTCGATGGTGCTGCTGCGCAACGGAGTCGTGATGGGAGTAGCGCTCGGCGGCGGCACCCAAGCCGGCGCCCAGGCGATCCAGGTTGCCAAGGGCGACCGCGAACAGATGGATTGGAAATCCGTCGGCGTGGCAACGGCCGCCGGCGGTGTCGGTGGCGCCCTCGGCATGCTGTTCGGACTCTGGGCGGGGCCGAAGGTCGCCACCATCGGCGCAAACGCCAACAGCACCGCAGGGCGGGTGGCCCTGCAACTCGCCGGCACCACCATGGTCGGCGCCGGAGCCGGAGCCGTCGGCGCTCTCGGCGGCACCGCCGTCTCGCTTGTGCTGTCCGACCAGCCGTTCAGCCGCAAGGCCTTCACCGAGGGCCTGATCCCCGGTATGGGTAGCGGATTCATCGGCGCGGCTGCCTTTGCGGCACAGGGGATGCGCAGCCGGGTGCCACTTCCCGACACGACTGCCGACCCCGCTGCCGCACCGGAGGTCACCACGGCCGAGCCGTCGCCTGGCTCGCTCGTCGACGCACTGCGCTCGCATGGCATCGTCACCGCTGACTTCGATCCGAACAACCCCTCCCACACCCATCAGCAACAACAGATCGACAATCTTGTCGCGCTGCTGCGCCAGCCTGGGCCAACCGCGGACGCGCCAGCCCGTCCCACACTCCCATTGAACAATGCCGACTGGCAGCCCGGGAATGTGCCGAATGTGTCGCCCGACAACCTCAACCCGGTCAAGTCTGTCAAGCCCCCCTCCGACGCCGTTGCCACACCCGCTGATCCGGCCCCCGCAGGGACAACGCCGAAAGCTGACGGAGGCAATCAACCGCCCGATGTGTCGCCGCCGAAAGAGTACAAGCCGCGTCCGGAGCAGCCGTTCTCCGTGCCGAACAACAGCATGGACTGGGAAGCACCCGCGGGCATGCCCGGCGCCCTGATAGACAACGTCAATCCCGTCAAGACCGTCACCTTCCCCGCGGCCGCCATCGCGTCCACCGTCAACCCGGTCGGCGTGCCGAGCATCGGGACGGATCCGACATCGGCGGAGGCGCCCGGGTCACGGAACGCTCCCGCCGCACGACCTGATTCCGAAACCGTGGGCGCCGCTGAAGCTCCTGTCGACGGGGAACTGCCTCCAGCACCGCACGACTCGAATGACAGCACCGCCGAGAACGCGGGCACGGCACGCCAGACCACCGAACATGATCACCCTGCAGCCGGGCCCGACCACTCGGTGCGGCCACACCCCACGGATACCGGCGAAGGCAGTGCTCGACCGGCAGATGTCGCGCCCGGGTCGGCTCACGGCAACCGAGTCGGCTCCGAGAAATCGCCGGCGGCACCGCATTCGCCGGAGCACGCCGCGGTGCCGGACAACGCCGCCGCCACGGCCCGACCGCATCCGAGCGGCCGGGACACGGCGGGCGAGGGGCCGGCCGGGCGAGGCCGCGCCGTCGCGGATGCCCGAAGCGACGATCCGGCGGGCGAGAGGCCGGCCGGGCGAGGCCGCGCCGTCACGGATGCCCGAGGCGACGATCCGGCGGCCGGGCCGTCGTCATCGGCACGGCAACGAGGTGTCGCAGCGGACGAGGAAGCCGGTCCGCGCCCCGTCACGGCAGACCCGCACGACGCACCAGCGCAACAGAGCCCGGGCGTGCCCGCGACCGAGGGCCACGGGGCACCCCGGGTTGCCGACGGGGCCACCGACCCCGAACCGGCCGTGCCCGAGCTGGTACCGGCGGCGGCGCACAAGGAATCGGCCGACGGCCTGTCTTCGGACCACGACGTGTCCCCGAGTATGACGATCACCATCGACCAGTCGCCGGCTCCACAACGCGGTGATTCCGGTCCGCGTTCCCCCGGCGGGGACAGGTTCGTGGACGCGGGCGGGCAGCAGCGGCAGACCGCGCAACCGTTGAGCGGCCCGTCGCGACCGGCCGCAGGCGCCCAGCCCGGCACACCCGCTGCCGGTTCGCCCGCTGCTGCCGGAGGCAATCGGCCGCCACGTGTGTCCGCCCCGAAGGTTGCTACCGCGGAGCGCCCTCCCGCCGTCGAACCGGTCCAAGGAGCGCACGGGCAGGCCGAGGACGGCCATGCCCCGTCCGGTTCGGCGACCGCCCACGCCCCCGACAATGACAGCCGGAACACACCGCCCGCGGCCGCCGAACCGGAGTCGGAGCACGGTCGCACGGCCGACGGCACCACAGGCGATGAGACCGCGCGAGCCACGCATACGAATGAGTCGAACGCACCGGAGCACGCACGCGCGGCCGACGACAGCGCAAACGGGCGACAGGCCAAGAGTCATCCCGATGCAGACGAGGCGGGACCATCGCAACCGAGGCCCGGTGAGTCCGACACCGGTGGAGATGATGTTCCGGGCGGTCGTGCGGGCGACGATGGTGCGAGTGAGCAGCAAGCGAAGACGAAATCCGATACCCCCGACGACGTGGACGCGCCACCTGCCGATTCCGAACCCGCTCGCGCACAGAGTGATTCGGATGCGCCGCGCACCGCTCTCGATGAAGACACCGCCGCAGACGGGCGTGCGAGGGCGAGAGCCGAGGTAGAGCAGCGTATCGCGGCGGAGCGGCAGCAGAACGAGCTCGTGCGCGAACACCACCGGCAGCGTGTCGAAGCGGCGGCCGAGCGCGAGCAGGCCGCACATGCCTCGCTGAAGCGGCAGGAGAAGGCCGTACAGGTGGCGGAGGAGCATGAGCGGGCCACCCGCCTCGGCCTCGGCGACAAGATGCGCGATCTCTTCGGGCGAGGCTCGGCGGAGGATCGAGTGGCCGTCGAAGCCGCGCGGGCGGCTCAGGAACAGCTCCGGCAAGCTCGGACGAAGTTGGCCGAGTGCCGCGATGCGTACGACGCGGCGGTGACCGGGCATGACGCCGCCGCGCGAGCGAGAGCCCGCGACCTGGTGGAGATCGCGGACAAAGCGGGCGTTTCACTGATGAACGACTACGAGGCTGGGGTGCTCACCGATCGCGACGCTGTGTTCGACGTCGTTGCGCGGGAGCGAGTTCGCGCGGCCTTGGATGCCGGTCGCGCCGGCGGGGCGTTGCGAGAGCCGGGCAGCACGGCCGACGGTACGAGCCCGATGGCGAACGCCGCACCGGAGTCGTTGATCGACGCGATGGTACGTGGATCCATCGAGGAGCGCATCGCGGCGATGACCGAGTGGATTCGCCGGGGCGACGACCGGCATCGGCTGGTGCGAGAGACACAGGTTGCAGCGTTTCTGTTGCTGAAGCACGGTCCGGTCGATATGAAGACAGGCGAGGGCAAGACCATCGTGATGACGATGAAGAAGCTGGCCGATGCCATCGATCACGGCACCGCACATGCATGGACCAGCAGTGACCTGCTCGCCGGTGAGCTGGCCGCTGAGTTCGAGGCGTTCGTGGCGCGGCCGGAGGCGGATATCGGGATCGATGTGGTCCGGATGGATCAGGACGGTCCGTTGCCGGATCCGGTGCCCGGCCGTAGCCGGATCATCGTGGGCACGAAGGAGGACTACCTGTTCCGGGCGTTGAAGGTCGCGGATTCGATGATGAACGAGCTCGCGGCCAGTGGCATGTCGCCCCAAGAGGTGACGGCACTGCGGGACTTCCTCAACACGAAACCGTCGATCGATCTGATCAAGGAGAGGCTGGATACCGCGGCATCCGACCACGGCCTGGACCTCCGGTACGACCCGTTCCCGGCGGGCAAGCTCACCATCGACGAATTCGACACCATCTTCGACGGCAATTCCGAATGCGTACTTTCCCCCGGGGCGGCGGAGGAGGCCCCACCCGAGGTGGTCGCCGAACTGCAGGGGATCTGGGATCGCCTGACGACAGCAGAGCGCGAACACGGCTTGACGGCAGCGGATTTCAAGAGGCCGGAGAACACCCGGGGAATGTGGGCCGCGGAAACGACCCCGGCCGCGGTCGCCAAGCTGGAGAGGGTGGCGGGTGGACCGGTCACCGCCTCGGAGCTGAAGCTGTACGCCGATGCCGCCAACGCCCGCTGGGGGCTGGAGAAGGGCACGCACTACATCACCCGGGCGGACGAAGGCGAGGGCGCGAAGATCGGCATCCTCGCTCACGAAACCAACGACAAGGCGATGTGGGACAGGACGAAGTCGACCGAGGTGCGCTGGCAGGACGTCGGTCAGTTCGTCGACCTCAAGGAAGGGCTGCCGGTCCGGGCGAATCAGGAACATTCGCTGCGCATGTCGGATCAGCAGTTGATCGGCAGCAAATTGCTGTTCGAGCCGTCTGGTTTGTCCGGGACCATGAAGGGCGTCGAGGGCATCACCTACGACCTGTACGGCGTGGGGCCGGTGCCGGAGCTTCCGACATTCTATACATCGCAACGGGTCGTGGAACCGCCGAAGTTCTACGAAAACACGCATTCGAAACTTACTCAGCTGGCCCGCGACATCGTCAGGGACGCACATGTTGTCGACGGGGAGCAAACGGGCCGTGCGCAGTGGGTCGTGTGCATGGACAACGGCGAAATCCGGGGCGACCCGGATGCCGGGCGGATCGGACTGATCGACCTGCTCCGCACGGCGGCGAAGGAAGAACACGGCGCGGAATTCGAGCTGAAATTCGAGGTGGTCGATGCGGAATTCTACGCCGAGCACGGCGGTAGCAATGCCGACGCCGAGGCCCTGGTCAGGCAGAAGATCGAGGAATTCGGGGACAAGGGCACCATCTATATCACCAACAAGGACGGAGGCCGCGGCGCCGACCCGACACCGTCGCAGGAGGTGATCGATCTCGGCGGTGTCGACGTCAAGGTCAGCGGCGGGCCGTCGTACTCCGAACGGGTGAACGACCAGGTCGATGGTCGTGGCGCCCGTGGCGGATCCGGCGACGACCGGGAGCACGGCGGCACACCGGGTTCGGCGGTGCATTACGTCTCCCCCGAGGACTTTCTCGGCAGGGTCACCGACCACGGCGTCACGCAGCAGATCGTCCAGTACACGGAAGCCGTCAAGGCCCACCGGGCCGCCCAGGAACAGCATGAAGCCCTCAACACCGAGGCGACGCGCATCGAACTGAACAGGACCGAAACGGCGCTGCGAAACGCCGAGTCCGACCTGTGGAAGCATGCCGTCCCGGCGATGAAGGACGCCGTCGAGCAGAATCAGCTCGCCTCCAAGTACGCGAGCGCCAACCAAGCCAACGCTCCACCCGCGGACGCACACGGCACCGCGACCCAGCAACCCCAGCAACCCCCTCCCCGATCCGCGGGGACCGCGGCTCCGCATGCGACCGGTCCACATGCGACCCCGGACACACCGCACGGCCCTGTCGTCACCCACGACGGCACCTTCGTCCCGACCGCCGCCGGTCTCGCCGCCGGGGCGGCATCCAATCTCGCTTCCGGGAACCCACCGGTCGCACCCAACCTGCGTGACGAGCACGGCGACAGCACCCTCCGCCACCTCCTGCGGCTGCTGGACGCACCCGGCGGACAGGCAGCCGCACCGTTGCTGCCGGTGGCGCAGGCCGTCCGCGACGCGGCATTCGATCAGGTCGAGTCGCAAGGTATCCCGATCGGGACCGACGTCGCCGACCACTTACGCGAGACCGCACGTAATGTGCTGGATGCCGGCCTCGATCAGCTCGATCCGGCGCAGCGCCAACTCGTCACCGACGCTGGGACGGCGTTGCAGCAAGGACGCCGGCTCGAAGACGCGCACACCGCAGCCGTCGCCCAGTTGGTTGCGCAAGTGCCGACCGCCCAGCCCATCCTCGCGGCCGCTGCGGGCACCACCGTCCCGTTCGACCGGCTGCCCGCCGACGACCGCACCGAGACACTGCAACGGGCGCAGCAGGGAGACCAGTCCGCCGCGCAGACATTGAACCGCCATTTCGGCCCAGCCACCGCCCAGGCCATGTGTGCCGTACTCGGCGTGGATGCGGAGCACGGCACCCCATCCACGCGGATCCAACTACTGGCGCACGCCGTCGCCCGGGCCACGCTCGGCGCCGCCGAAGCCGGTGGCTGGCAAGTCCCCCCGGGCACCGATATCGGCGACTGGCTGCTCAGCCGAGCGCGAGACACCTGGCTCGACAGCCTCAATCACCTGAATCCCGCCGTACGCCGACTCGTCAACGAAGCGCTCGATCCCAGGTCCCGCGGCGACGACCTCACCGACGCTCAGGTCGCCCTGTTCGGGTGGGTCGCGCAGGAGATCGCAGTACAGGCGACCGACCCGACGGCCCGGCAACGGCAACCCTGGGCCGAGAACCTCGACCGTGCGAACTCCGCGAGGAAGGCCGAGGCCGATCGAAGAATCAAGCAGGCCATTGCCCGGCAGTTGTTCGAGACGTTCGACATCGAGGTGCTCGGACTGGACAAGCCGGGGATCTCCGTGGACACGGCTCTGTCGATCAGGAACGCGATAGTCGACGGTTTCGCGGCTGGACAGGAGATCGAGCTCGACGTCGTACTGGTCGCACCCATGGTCGGCAATACCGGGGCCTGTATCTGGACTCCCCAAGGTATCGAAAAGGACGCCCCGACCTTCATGGTCCTGAACGAGAACCTCTTCGGTGACCCGGAGAGATTCCGGAACACCATGCGGAAGGCGGTGCAGGCAGGCCGCCTGATGGCCCCGACCGGCGATCCAGCATACGACGCCGTCAGTCACGAGATGGGCCATCTGCAGGATCGAGCCGCACGGAAGGGGCTCTACGACAAAAAGCCGATTGCCCACCTACGAGACGGAGCGGTCCAGGGGAAGGACTACGAAGACTCCAAAGAGGCCCGAGCATTCGGATTCCTGTACACGCATTTCGCCGAGTTCAAGAAGGCCGGCATGCTGCCACAGGACCTCGATTTCGACGATTGGCTGGGGCAGCTCGATTCGTACAGCACCAGCAGGAAGAAGCTGAAGGAGGCAGAGGAAAACAACCGGAAACTTGCGGGCGAAGAGTCGCAGGGGACGGAAATGGGCACTTACGAGCCCAAAATGGGTGACCTCGAGGTATTCAATCCGGCAGAAGCACTGGCCGAGGCGAACAATGCGTTCGGCAGGACCGCACCGGCCGATCGCACACATCCCGCCTACGTCCTGCAAGCCCTGCTCCGAGACATTCCGTATTTCCAGGTGTTGCGGGAAGCCGAACAGCGCAATGCCCTGGTGCAGGCGGACTATCGAGGTCCGGTCCCGGCTGCGTCCGAGTTCGGCGCGAGCATCGCCTCCAACGGCCGGTCCGCATCCCTGGCCGCGAGCTGGCGCGCCATGTCCCCCACCGCTCGCGCCGAGTACGCGGAACAGCAAATCGCGTACTTGAACCCCGACACCGGTTTCGTGCTCGACGAGTTGGCCCGGCTTCAGGCGGAGCACCGCGCCGCGGTCGCATCGACCCCGGATCACACCGCGCAGACGCCCGAAACGTCAGCGCCCCAAAATGATTCATTGCAGTCGGAGCACGGACGACCTGACGGCGGGTCGGCACTCCCGCCCGAGTTCTGGCAGCAGCACAGTCAGTCCCACTCGCGGGCAGCTGTCCCGGCCCCGATCCACCTCAGCGACCCCGACGATGCGCAGCCGGACCCGACGCAACCCGTCCCGGACATGCCTCGCTCGGTCCAGGCGTCGAGGCGTGCCGCTTTCGACAGTTTCCGGCGGCAGATCTTGGCGATCTACGGCGCCGGCCCGTCGATCGAACGGAGCGATGCGGTAGCCCGCGCCCTGGCCGACGCCGACACCGAGGATCTGCGGCGCGCTCTCCGCGAGGCCGGGCTCGACCCGAACCAGCAGCGGGTACTCCGCCAGTTCTGGCCGGGCCAGTCGGACCGGACGGCCGCGGCGGTGCTACCGGCGCCCGGCGAGGACATGGACCCTCTGCTGTGGGCTCCGATTCGCAAATTCGCCTCGGCAGTCGCTCGCGTCCGGGCATCCGGAGAATCTCCCGCACAGGTGGTTGCGGAACCAGATCGGACCGAATCCGACGCTCCGATCCCCGACAGAGGCGGGCTGACCCACCGGGAGCTCGAGGTGTTGCGCCTGAGTGCGCGCGGCCTGTCGTACCCCGAAATCGGTCCGCTGATGGGGATCTCGCACAAAACCGTCCAAAGTTATGCCCGGCATGCGTGTGCCAAACTCCGCTGCCCGAGTGTGATTCCCGCGGTCCTCGCGGCAGATCGGGAGGGATGGCTGGACGAACCATCCGGCCCGCACATCGACGTCGAATTCTCTCCGGACGAGGTCGCCATCCTCCAGCTGGCGGCGAACGGCCTGGACAATCGCGAAATCGCTACCGAGCTGACGACGACGCGGTATCGAGTGCGGACGTTCATGGCCGCGCTCCCCGGCCGGTTGGGTGTCGAGGGCAGGCTGCCCGGTCTGCTGGCGGCACAGCGGCAGGGGGCGTTCCAGCCTGGCGATCCCCATTCTGCGGCAACGCGGAAGCACGTCGACCTGTCTCCCCGCGAACGCGAGGTTCTCGACCTGGTCGCGGCCGGTCTCACGGATCAGGCGATCGGTGACCAGCTGGGAGTCACGGCAGCTACGGCACGGGGCTATCGGGGCCAAATCCAGGCCAAGCTGGGCACCTCGGATCACGAGCAACTCGCAGCCCGGGCGCGTAGCCTCCAGTCGCCCGACGCAGCGGCGGGGACCGTCGAACTGAGCGAAGTCGAGGCGCTTCTGCTCCACCTGGTCACCAAAGGAGCGCCACCCGATGCCCTCGCAACCGCACTCGGCATGCAGCGGAGCCGGTTGTCTCCCTTGCTGGTGCAACTGGCCGACAAAATCGGTACGCGCGGCAGGATCCGGGTGTCTGCGCAGCGACGAGAACCGTCGCCGCAGCGCGAGAGGCTCGAGGCGCTGGCCGAGTCGCTGCCGGGCACGAGCCGTGATCCGGCAGCGGTGTCCTGGGCCACGGTGCGCGCCTTCCGATCGCGGATCGCCACCCACCCGGCCGAACTGACCGGGCGTGAACCCGAGGTGCTGCGGCTCGCCGCACAAGGCTTGTCACTCAACGCGATCGCTCGCACGTTGGGCGGATCGCACGCCACCGTGATCGACGAACTCGACAGCATCGCGGTGAAGCTCGGAACCCCGGATCGGGCCGTGCTGCTGATGGCGGCGCAGCGGGCATGGTCGGTCGACCACCCGGAACCGATACCCGAACCAACGGCCGACGTCAGTCTGACATCGCAGGAGACCAGTGTCCTGCGCCTGGTGGCCCGGCGGTTCACGAACCCGGCTATCTCGGCGGAGCTCGGCCTCTCGGAGCCGTTGGTGAAGTACATCCGGCGCGGCCTACGCGCCAAACTCGGTATCGGTGACACCGCCGGGCTGGTCGCCTGGGCACTGCACAGCGGTATCGCCGTCGACGATCCCGCGGACGCCCCGGACCCCGCATTGCAGGCGCGCGTCACGCACGAACTGCGGCGGGCGACGGCGACCGATGCCGACAACAACCGAGACGAGTCGACACCCGACCCCCACGAGGCCTCGCCCATCCCCGCACACATCGACGGATCCGGCGCGGCACAATCGGCCCAGCCCGCCGAAGCGGCCTCGGACCCGGCCCGGACCGCGCTGGCCGAGCACCTCGGGCTGCCGCCCGGTGCGGTGACGCAGGGAGCCGTACGCCTGGCCCTCAGCCTCGTCGCGGAACAGTCACAGGCCATGCCCACCGCCGTGACCGGCATCGACGGTCAGGCGCTGAGTCGATGGATCCGCTCCCAGCTCGAACTGCATGCGGACCAGGAAGCGGCCACTCACGAGGGCGCGCTGGCCGAGCTGGAGCGGCGCGACGGCGAAGAATCCGGTCTCCTGGATGCGGCCGCCCCTGAGGCTGATCCCTTGGACCAGAACGGTTTCGACAACCGGCGCCGGGCCCTCGACAATGACTTGCGGGCACTGCTGGGGTTGCAAGACCTGAGCCCGCCCCGGCCGATGACCACGGGCGAGGTGCTGGCCGAGCTGTACTGGATCACGAGCCTGACGGACTCGCCGGAGCTGGAACACCTTGTCGCCGCGAGTGAGACCTTCCTGTGTGCCACTGTCGAACCGCTGGCGGCAGTCCCGCTGGACACGGTCCAGGTCCACACGCTGCGCAGCCAGCTGGCGCAGCAGGTGGGCGTCGCCTACGACGGACTGACCCGCACGCACGCCGAAGAGCTGGCCGCAGACGAGACCGTCGCGCCACAGACGCGCCGTCTGGCGGAGCGCTACCTCACCCTGCGCCCGAGCCGAACCGAGCAGAAACCGACCCGAGCCGATATCGCCAGGCTCGCGGGTGTGGGCGAGTCGTATGTCAGCAGCGTGTTCAACGGACGATTCGGCGTCAAGCAGCCGTGGCACGGCGAGACTACGCAACGCGTCCTGGCTGCGGCTCACCGGTTGGGTGTACCGCCGGACCGCGCGGACATCGCGGCCCTCACCGATCCGAACTTCGTGACGCGTCGCGTTCGTCCGGCGCGCTGGATCGGCGACGAGTTCGTCCCCGCGCGGATCAAGCCGCAGCCGCCTCGCGAGACGTTGGCCGAAGCAGCGGGCGCGGCCAAGGCCACGGTCCGTGATGTGGTGAAAGGCTCGGGCACGAGCGAGAACATGCGGTTGGTACGGGAGGCGGCCGACGAGGTCGGGTTCTGGTATCACCCGGACGGGCCGATGGGAACGGTCGACGCGAACACACTGTCGCCCAGCGACCGTGAGACGACCTCCGGCACCCGCATCGATCCTGTCGCGATCGACCTCGGCGAGTCCGACGAGCCGGACACCGTTCTGCAGCGCGCCCGGCAGGGGGATGCGACGGCGTTCGACGAGCTGCGCGAGCGATACGGCCGGGCCGCACTCCGGGAAGTGCTTGCCCGGCTCGGGCTTCCGGCATCGCCGGTCGGCCGCGACTTGCGGCCGCTCCTGCGGGTGGCACAGGAGATCAACCGCATGGCATTTCGGATCGCGGAGGCGCACCGATGGCGTGCCGATGCGGGCACGAACCCAAGCGAATGGCTGCACAGCATCGTGGAAGGCCTGGTAGACGGCTGGTTCGGGCTGAATGCCACGCAGCGCAAACACGTCACCGAGGCGGTGGACGCGATGCGGCGTGGTGCAGCGATCAGCTTGGTGCAAAGAGGTGCGCTCAACAGATTGGTCGACGCCGGCGAGCAGGTGATAACAGACGCCGAAACGCACGCGACCGACTCGTCACAGCAGACGGATAGTGGGTTCACCAACCGTCAGTTCACGGTGCTCGAGTTGATGGCCGCGGATATGACGAGCCCTGAGATCGCAGAGGAGTTGCGGTTGTCCCCGGGGACCGTGAGCATCTACGCGACCCAGGTTCGCCAGAAACTCGGTGCCCGTACCCGGGCGGAAGCGGTGTACATCGCACTGAGCACAGGCATCCTCCCTGGCAGTCCCCGCGCCGACGGAGAGACACCCGGTCGCGAAGATCTCCGACTGACCAGTCACGAAATCCACGTACTCGGGCGGATCGCGAACGGAGACACCAGCGACGACATCGCTCAGGACCTCGAGATCTCTCCGAGAAGCGTGGACCAGTTGGTGGGTCGAGCCGGCCGGAAACTGGGCGCACGCAACCGTCCTGGAATCGTGGCCGCCGCCGTAAGTATCGGCGATCTCCCGCTCGCCGACCCTACCGACGCCGTCCCGGGCACCGGCCGAATATGGCTGGCCGATTACGAAACCAACGTGGTCATTCGGATCGCGAACGGTGAGACCAGCAAAGACATCGCGCAGGCGCTGGGCCTGTCCTCGCTCACCGTGGACGACTGCCTGATGCGTGTCTGCCGAAAACTCCGCGTGCACAACCGGGCGGCGATGATAGCCGTCGCCATCCGCACCGGGCTCTTTCCTCGCACGGACAGGGCTGTGGATGCGCCCGAGTTGACCATCGCCGAAATCGACTTGCTCACCCGCATCGCACACGGCGATACGAACGCCGATATCGCGAAGGACCTCGACATGTCCTCGAGCGCTGTGGACAAGGCTCTCGCCCGTATCCGCGAGAAACTCGGCACCCGCAACCGGCCGCAGACGGTAGCCGTCGCCATCCATGCCGGTATTTTGCCCGGCACCGACAAGGTCGGAGAAGCTCCCGCAGCCGGTCCTACCGAGTCAGCCTCGTCGCCGTCGGTGTCGAACGCGGAGCTGCAGCCGACACCCCCCATACCCGACACTGCCCCGCCCGCAACCTCGGCAGATCTGCGAGCTCAGCACGGGCTCGACACCTTCCGGTATGTGCTGTCTCTGCTCGGAGTACCGACGGTGGCAGGCGGTACACGAAGCCCACGGCAGGCGCGCGCCGTGCAGTTGGCTTTGGAGATCAATGACGACGTATTCCGATTCTCGGAGATGAACCGGGACGGCGATATCGCCGACCGATTGCTGGAGGCCGCGCGAAAACTAGTGGAACGCAGGTGGTTCCACCCACTCCGCGCCGAGATCCTTGCAGTAATGCGCACCGATGGCATCGCCGAATCGGATCCTCGGTACCGTCGGATTGCCGGCCTGAGCGTCACCGAGCTGCGGCGGAACCTCGACCAGGCCGAACACAACCGACGTTCGAAGTTTCTGGAGGCAGCGGACAGCATCCGCCACGGCGGAGGCATCCAATCGCTGTCGCGCCTGGAGAAGAACGTTCTGCTGCGAGTCGCGGACGCGCCGCACGGAGCCGACGACTCGACGCTCCCGGATGCCCCGGCAGCCGCCGTCACCGGACCATCGCGTACCGATACGACACCCCATGCACCTTCGACGGACGTCAACCAATCATATTCCGACGCAGAATACCTCGAACTGTCCGATCGCGAAATCGCCGTACTCACCCTCGTGGCGAAGGGCCATCCCCATCGCGAGATCACAACGTTGCTGTCACTGTCGCGCCGCGAGATCGAGACCGCCATGCGTTCGATCGCGGCGAAACTGGGCACCAATCAATGGGCGGAAATGTTGGAGGTGGCGCGACGCAGAGGGATTGATCTGAATGTCGGCAGCCCGGCGAACTCCCAGCGCAACCAGTACGGGAACGATGCCGCTGCCCGATTCGGCACCGACGCACCCGACGTGCCGGAGATCCACCTCGGCAACATCACCGATCAACCACCGAACCCTCCCGCAGACACCGACAGCCAGCACCCACCCACGCCCGGCAACCCAATCGACCCTGTCGCGATCGACCTCGACGAAACTGACACGACGAACCCCGCAACACCGGAACCACCCCCCAACGCACCGACCGCCCGCCAGCAGCAGATACTCGCACTGGTCGACGCCGGCCTGACGAACCACGAAATCGCCACCGCCCTCGACATATCGAAGCGGACCGTGGAAAGGCATCTCGACAACGTCCGCAAGTTGTACGGGTCCGGTTCCCGCGCCCGACTTGCCGCCGTCGCCGAGAAGGAAGGCGCCCTTCCCCGCGCCGGGGATTTCGCAGAGCAGCACAACTGGACCGCACAGGACCCCGACGAAAAGCATTCGGAGGGACCGAGAGCGAAGCCGCCCGCACCGACAGCCCGCCAACTGGACATACTGGCGCTGGTAGCCGCCGGCCGAACGACTCGGGAGATCGCGGCGATCCTCGGCATCACGGGGCAGACCGTGAAAGCCCACCTGGCTAATGCCCGCGACGTGTATGGCCGTGGTTCACGCGCCCAGCTCGCCGCAATTGCCGCAAAGAATGGCGATCTTCCGTGGGTCGCTCTCTATAGCAGCGAACAAGAGTTCCTGGAGTGGTATCGAGCACGGCGTGCCGACAGGTCTGGTCGACCGACCCAAAATCTCACCGATTACGCCGAGATGAATTTCCTCGAGCCGGCGCAGCTGCAGCGCTGGCTCGAATATGCCGGAATCGACCCGGAAAGCAATGACACGGCGCCGGTGGGAACTGTTCCGCAACCCGATGGGGCCACCACGACCTGGCACATCGAGTTGCGCCGGTTCCTCGCAACGACACCGGCCTGGATGGACGAGTTGGTGGGCGCCGCCCCCGGCACCTGGGAGGCGGTGGAACGAGGAGAACGCAATCTCGACGTCCGGCATGTTCGAGCAGCCCTACGCCGGATTCCCGGCGCTCGCGCACTGTACCTCGATGCCGCCCGGCTCTATCCGGCTCTGCTTACCACGGATGGCGCGCCCGCGTATCCTGAGGGGTATTCCCGCATCGGCGACTATGTGAAATTCCGTCGAACATCCCACAATCTGAAGCGGTCACAGCTTGCCGACCGGCTGAAGAAGGGCAAAAATACGGTCTCCCGCTGGGAATCCGGAGAGAACAGCCCCGCAAAGGATGACATAGCTGCCCTACTCGAGGCCACAGCGACCGAAGAAGATGTCCTATATGACGAGATGTCGGAGTGCTACTCGCATCTAGCCAGAAGTACAATTCTTTATCCTAGCCCATTCGACTCGGAATCCCTCGGCGCGTATTTGCGACATTTCCGGCTCGTGAACAGGTTGTCCTGGTCGGAAGTCGGGAACATATTCGGCATCTCCGCTGTTGCGGTCCAGAGCCTGGAGACGGGAGTGCGAGATCCACTCGACCTCACCGTGGTGCGAATCTACCGTCACGCCTTGCATCGTGCAGGCAGGTGGAGTGATGTCGCCACCGCATGGGGATTGCATCACCTCCCGGACCTCGACAGCGGGTCGATTCCCCATCCCACCAACTTCGATTCCATACACGATTGGATTCGGATGGTCCGAATCTTCCGAGGAATCCCACCGCTCGAACTGGCCAGGAGAATTGGAAGATCTGACGCCTGGGTTGAATTAATCGAATATAACCGCAAGCCTGGCGTCGAAGATCTCCGGAGAATTCGGGATGCACTCGAAATACCCAATGACACGCTCGTATCAGCACTGCTGACCCACTACTCGCGCACGGACGTCGAGGACCGCGATCCCGAGGAAGAGCGGCTCTTCTGGGAGCTGATTGCAACACGACCGGGTTCCGCCGAGGAAAAGCATATCCGGACCAAGATATTCGAACGATACGCACGGCTCGCGGACGAGGTCGCTGCCCGCCGGTCCATCCCGGCCGAACACCGCGACGAGTATGCCCAACAGGCGGCCGTAGCAATTCTGCTCGCCACCCGGAACTTCGTCCCACCTGGCAGTTTCTTTCCAGCCGCCTTGATGGCCGCTCATTACTCTGTTGCCAGAACACGCTTGGAGCTGCGCTATCCCGGCATGAAGCCGCAAGCGCAAAGCGTCCTCGCGAAGGTGGATAGATACATACGCGCGAATCGCGTCGGCACCAGCGATTCCGACATTACCGAGATCAGCCGGGCACTGAATCTCACCCGCGAGGAGGTGATCACTGCCCTTCCGTTCCTCCGGCAGGTATCGAAGGATGCTCCGGTCGAGGGCAGGTCCGGAGCGGGCGATATAAAACAGACGGACGATCCTCAGTTCACCGATGTGGAATTCGCGGACAAGTTCGACCGAGCATTGTCGGGTCTCGAGGATCCCGGACTGGCCAAACGCATTGTATTCATGGTCCGCTCGGCCGATTTGTCGAGCGAGCAGGCTGCCGCCAAGTTGGGGATCACGACCCAGCTCGTCGATAAATACCTCGCCGAGGCCGAGGAAAGGATCCGAGCAGCATTCGCCGATGAATTCGACATGGCCGACGAGCCGGACGACCCGAGCAGTCCCGAGCCACCGTTGACAGTGGCCACGGCAGCCACAAGGGCACCGTCGGCGGCGGGAAACAATCCCTTGGGCCGGGCAACGGTATGGAAATCCGGTCCCGCCACAGCGTGGAAAGATTATTCCGCCGCCGCACTGCCCGAATCTCCGGCAATGAGCACCGCTTCGGATGCGGAACGCGACGTCAAACAGGCGATTGCGGGAGGTCTCTACTCGACCTACGGCATCGAGGTGCTGGGCCTGGAAAAACTCTCCGTCGATATGGCGATGTCGGTTCGGAAAGCGATATTCGACGAGTTGGAGGAAGCCGACGCCATCTGCCCCGATGCGGTCGTGGTCCTACCCCTGGCGAGTGATACGTTCGCTGCCGCTGGGCGGCTTTTCGGTGACGAACCAGAGAACTATGTATTGCTCAACGAAACCTATTTCGGAAACCCGGAATATATTCGAGAGCTGTTCGAACGAGGTTACAAGTCCGGCCGGCTCAACGCGCCGACCGGAGATCCTGTCTACGATATTGTCCGGCACGAGCTCGCGCACTTACGGGCGCCGAAAGACAGCCCGCGGGAGGACGGCAACCTCCGGTACGAGCACCTCGCGGAGCGGCGGCAAGCAGGCGCCTTGCCCGAGCATTCCCGCTTCGACCGGAGGCATGACTACACCGACTGGTTGGACGCGAAGGCATTCGGGTTTCTGTATCAGCATTTCATCGAGTTCCGGAGGGCCGGCGCGCTACCGCCGCTGACCCGATTCGACGATTGGTTGGGACAGCTCGATGGCTACAGCCGCGTCGAGCAGACGCGGCGCGATGGAGACCGCCTGTTCGCAGCATTCGACATCTGGTTGAACGAATTCGAGAGTCGAGCGGCTTTCGATGAATGGCTACGACAGTCCGGACTCTCCCGGAGAGACGATGGCGGGGCTGCCAGCGCGCGGCGGACCCACCAGGGTCCATGGGATGCGGAAACCGACGACACGGGCTGGGTCGACCTGAAGTCCGTATACGACGCCTGGCTCGACCAACTCGACAGCGATACCCGTAGCCGGATCGTTGCGGGCGAGGAATACGGACAAGAACGCAGCCAGCTGAACCTGGGCACGGTAGACCTCGGCCTGGGCGGGAACGCGGTTCTCAACCCGACGGAAGCCCTGGCCGAGGCCAACAATGCCTTCGGCAAGAGCGCGCCGAAGGACTTCACACATCCGGTCTACGTACTGCAGGCACTCCTGCGGGGCATCCCGCTGGCACAAGTATGGCGGGACGTGCAGATTCGCACCGACCGCGCGAACGACCGCGAGCCGGTGCCCCCGGCATCCGGCTTCCACCCGAGCACGTCACCGGACGGCGTGTTGGCGCGGTCGGCGCGGAAATGGCGCGATATGCGCCCCGATGAGCAAAGGGACCTCGAAGCCGCGGACACGCTCCTGGTGGTCACCGGACGCGACGGCCGGAAGATATGCGCATTCGATGAGCTGGCCCGGCTCGTGGAACGTCAACAGGCCGAAAGGTACGGTGCCACCCCTCGCAGCCACGAAACGGCCGCTGTCGAACCACTGCCAGGATTCGCGGAGTGGGAGCAACCGCCCACTGGCGAGCTGGGGCAATGGACTCACCACATTTCCTTCCTGGCCGGACAGCGGGCCGACCTCCTGAACGACGTGAGACGGCTGCTGGTGCAGACCGACGGCCTGGCCGAGCTCCTCGGCCTCGGTGCCTGGGCCGCAGCCGGAGCCGGCCAGGCCTATCTGGACGTGGCCGACTTGTTCACCCGGATCCAAGATGCGCAGTCCCGTCCGGGGATCGACAGCGAGAGGGCGGTCCAGCTTCAGACATTGCTCGACCATCTCGAGGCGGTCGAGCAACGGTGCGAGAGTCTCGACACCGATTTGATCCTCGCACGCGCACAAGCGGAGCAGCTGGCGGTCAGCGAGGTCGCGGCCGCCCGGGGCGGTCTGCAGTTCGGTCCGCGTGGGCGGATCATCGATGGAGTCCGGCTCGAGGTGTTCGAAGCCCCCTACCAACCCGTCTCCCTGACCGAGGAATTGGGAGATGAACTGCGGCAGCGCGGAATTCCGATGATCACCCGGCAGGTGCGGGTGGACCCGACCGGCAGGATCCTGGTCGAGGAGCTCCCGGAAGCGGTCCTTGCGGCGACCACGCGGCGCCAGGATCGGCTGTGGCAACTGAGCACCGCCGAACCGGCCGTGGCGCCGCCTGCGGTGCAGCCCGCCTGGGGTGCGCGGATCACCGCCGTGCAGGACAAGCTCGCGCGCACGGCCGCAGTCCGGGCGCGAGTGTTTCCCACGCCGGTCGACCCGAACCGGATGACGCCGGCCGACGAGTCCAGGCAGCGAAAGCTGCTCGCGCGCTTGGAGATGCTCACCGAGGAGCTGCGAACCCTACGAGGGCAGGCCACGGCCGACGCGGTCGAGCCCCGCGGAGCCATCGGCGCGCCGGGCCATCGAATCCCATTGCTGGAGTTGCTGGATCAGCGCGATGCCGTGGTGGCCGCGCGCGAACGTGCGCGAGCCGCGGGAGACCGATGGCGCGACGAACGCGACCGACTGGCCGCTCTGATCGACTCCGCCACCGACGAGTCGAAATCGGAAATCCACGCGGCGCACGTTTCCGCCACGGACAACACCGCGCGATTCACGCGGGAGTTCCACCGGCTAGGCGAGGAATCGGCACGGTTCACCCGGCTCGTCTTCGCTGCCGCCGATGCGGCTTCACCCACACAGCATCGCCGGGAGTCGGCCCAGGGCATGCTGCGCGCCGATGCGAAAGCACAGAGTCTGGTAGACGCCGCGCAGACGCCCGACCTGCTGCGGATACTTCGTGAACTGCTCCTGGACCGTCTACGGGAGAAAGCAGGGCAACTGCGGTCAGCCCTGACACCCGCTCCGGAGCTACGCGAGACAACCACCGAGTTGGTGGAGGCGTTGGAGGACCTCAACGCCCACCGAGACGCGCTGTCGCCTGATACGGATGCGACACCTGTCGACTCCTCCGGTTTCGGGGCGGTTCAGCCCGGTCCGCGCAACGGTGCCGCACCATCCGCCGCCTCGAGCAGGATGCACAGAAGCGCTGCGCGTCCGTCCGACGCACCGAGCGAACCACCGAACAACCCGCAGGCATCTTCGACCGACCGCACAGATGAATCCGTCTCCGGGGCACAGATGCCGGACGCTGATGAAAGCGCGGCGGCCGCAACGCATACCCCCGCGGATGTCGCCGTGGCCCTGCAGAACAGTCTGCCCGGCGCGGTCAAGCAGGTACTCGACCAGATCGATGTCGAACTGCGATCGATGACCGCCACCGAGCGCCGCGACGCCGCCGACCGAGCCGACCTCACCCGACTCCCCGGCTGGGTGGTCGACCGTCTCGCCCATGAAGCCAAGGCTCAGGAGCTCGCCCGCGAAACCACCACCCCCGAGCAGCGCGCCGAATGGCAGCGCCGGGCAGAACAATTCGACCACGAACTCGCTCACATCCTCGGCCTGCCCCAGCCAGGAACCGGATGGACCGACCGCATCAGCAGCGACCCGCTGCACCACCTCCGCGCACTCACGCGCCGCCCGGACGCGCCCGCCGGACTCCGTCACCTGGTCGACACCGCCACCCGATGCCTGAATCTGCAGGACATCGCCGCAGCCGTCGAACCGCTGCACCGGGCGCTGGCCGACTGGCCCATCGCCGAACACGCCGACCGGGCCGCCACCATTGCCTGGGAGCTCGCGCTGCAAGCCCGCGCCGACGGCGGCGGGACGCCCGAAATCTCCGCTGCCATCCACGGACAACCAGGTCAACGCTGGATCGAGATCCACGTCGGCGACGACAGCCGAACCCTGCCTGCGCGCGAGAGCGGCGACCGTCCCGGGTGGCGCGCCGTCGACCTCCTCGACACACACACCGAATCCTGGGGATGGGTGCTCCCCCGCAACAGCGGAAAGAGAGTCTGGCTCAAGTTTTTCGAAACCGCCGACACCAGCGACCCCTCGCAACCACCCCATGAACCCGTGCTCGACCTGACCATACCGCAGGACTCCTTGCAACAGGGCCCGGGCATCGCGCGGCGAGCAGTACGACAGTGCTTGCGGCAGGCCGGCCACCCTGATCCCTACGACCTGACCGTCCTCGTATCCGACCTCGTCCAAAACGTCTACCGCTACGCCGACGAAGGCGACGCGCGGGTACGAATTCGGCTCGACCGAAACATGATTCGCGTCGGGATCACCGATGCCAGCCGTGGCCTACCCGCACGACAAGAGGCAACCACCCAGGGCACCGTCAGCGCCGCCGCCTTCACCGATGACCAAGCCGCCGAATGGGCTGAAACCGGGATCGTCGCCGACACCCACGGTTTCTTCCTCGGCATGCTCGAAGCAATGGCCTCGGCCTGGGGCGTGATCCTGGAACGCGTCGGCGGCAAAACCATCTGGTTCGAAGTTCCGATGCCGCCACCTACGGCACCCGGCACCACCACGGATCGACCACCGAACACACCCGCATCCGATCCGGGCACTCCCGAATCGGTCGGCATCGACCTCAACGCCATCGACCTGACCGGACTCGGCCTGAACCCTTCGACCACCAGCTCGGACCTCGATCCCGCCGACGCGAACGAGGAGACGCAGAACCGGTCCCCCTCACCCACGGACACCGACAGTCGGCATCAGCCCACGCCCGGCACCCGAATCGACACGGTCGCCCTCGCCCTCGACCCCGACGAACCCAACGCGCCGGACCCCGCCACACCGGAACCGCCCGAACAGCCGGCTTCCACCCAACGAGCGTCGACGAACCCGAACGAACACGATCCGGCCGCACTGCCCACAACCCAGGAACTGGTCGCGGATCCGGAAAAACTGAAGACGTTGCGGCAGGAAGTCGACGCACTGCGGCGGCAACTCATCGAGCTCAGCAACGGGCGCGCGGATCTGTCGAGCGCGGCAGCGGTGGACAGGTTGCTGGGGGCGCTGCTGCAACTCGGGCGAGAAGGCAAGCTGAACCCCCGCCAGGCCCGCGCACTCCCGCTGGTCGAGGAGTATCGCGAGAAGTCCGGTCTCCTCGACGACGCCGAACGAGTCCGCGGCCAATACCGGGAATACAAGGCGAATGCCGCTCACCAGACGGATCAGCCGGAAGGCATTCGGCCGACGGAATCGCGTGGACCGGATCCCGTCGCCGTCGATCTCGACCCCGACGAACCAGAGACATCGAGCACGCCTCCACCCGGCGCTCCACGGATCCGCCCCCACCAGCCGGTGAATTCGAGCGAGCACGCAGCCACCGGTCCCGATGAAAGCCCTCCCGCAGGCCGTCAGCCCGACAACGCGGAATCCCGTGAAACCGCGCAATTGCGGGCACTCCGTGATGCGGTCGCCGCGAGACTCTCCGGCGCAGTCGAGGTTTTTTCGAACGATTCCGTGCTGAATCGAGCACCCGCTCTGATCGATGAACTGGTGGCCTTGCGGCGCCAGCCGGATGCGCAGGTCCCGGCGGAACGGCTGCGGTTGCTGGAGCAGTTCGCGCATCAGATGTCGGCATGGCTGGCCTGCGCGGACGAAGCCGCCGCGGCAAACGCCGCCTACGAGCAGGGGCTGCGGGAAGGTACACCTGCCGTCCTGCGGGCTCGGCAGAACGCCGCGGAGATCCGGCTCGGATCGGCTCTCGCCGCCGTCGCGGAGGTGTGGGCACAGACCGACCCCCGAACAGACACGCCGATCGTGACCCGGCCCGCAGACCACCTCCGGCCAAAAGAGACAAAACGGCTGCGCGAGGTGGCCGAAACGATCTTCGGGGAGATGGTGGCCGCGGGGGCAGCGCTCGATGCGGCGATCACCACCGACAGCGAACAGCTCGCCGAGGCCACGCAGCGCTATGACGCACTGCGAGATATGTCGCAGTGGCTGGAGGAACTGCTGACCTTCGCGGAGCAAGGGGATACGACACGGATAGGCCGGGAGCGCCTCTCGCTCCTGCTCGACCACTTCCGCGCGATCTCGGAGCTATTGGCAGCGACCCAGATGCGCGACAATGCGGCCGCCGCCCTGGCCGCTGCGACCGATCGACAACGACGAGCCGCGCAAGCCGCCGAGAACTATGGCATGGCCGACCGCGGGGTCCGCGCTATCGCGGAGATGCTGGGCGAACCGCATCATCGCGCGACGACCTCTCCCCCGGCGGCGCAACCCGGCGCACCCGTCGTCTGGCCCGGCGCGGACGGACAACCGGACTTCATCGCGCAGACGCAGCCCCGGCAACACGATCTCACCGAGCCAGGTCCCGGCGAGTCGGCGTCGCCTGATCGAACCCCCGACGACCGCGCAGCGCAGCCCGGATCGGAACACCCACGGGGAGACCATGTCGAGGAACCCCGCGGCTCCGAGGAAACCGCACCGCGGCGCTACGTCGAGCAGAACCTGACGGTGGAGGATCTGGGTGCGGTCGCGGCAGCGAGCGATCAGGGCAGCCACGCGCACAACGAGGACGCCTTTGCCCTGATCCGCGTGAATGTCGGTGGCGAAGAGGCCACCGCACTGATCGTGAACGACGGTCTCTCCCGGCCGAAGGGCGGTCACCGCGCGTCCGCAGCCGCCAAGGCCGCCGCCCACGATTTCGTGGTGGCGGCGCTGCTGCGGGCCGACCGCGACGGCCGGATCGATCCGGTGGCCGTAGTCGAGGGTGCCGTGGCCGCCGCCCAGGAGGCGGTACTCGCCTTGCTCCCGGAGTCTCCCATAGACGGGCCGCCCGCCACCACGATCGTGGTCGCGTTGATGGAGTCGGGACGGCTCACCGTCGACTGGGTGGGTGACAGCCGCGCGTACTGGATTCCGCTGGACGGCGGCCCGCCGATTCAGCTGACCAGGGACGACTCGAAGGTCCAGGATGTGCTGGACGTCTTCGACGACACCACTCGTGAAGAAGCCGAACACTCGGCGATCGGCGGCCCGGGTCTCACCCACAACCTGGGCCGCTCCCTGGACGGGCTGAAACCGCGCGAGAAGGCCCGAGACATACGCGGCGACGGTGTCGTCCTGGCGCTGACAGACGGCGTGTGGGAACCGATCAGCCCCGACGACCCCGAACCCGTCGCGGCCATCGTCCGGCGGTCGCTCGCCGAGTCCCCGGGCGATCTCGGCGCCGTCACGCGCGCACTGGTACGGGCAGGCATCGAAGCGGGCACAACCGACGATGTCACCGCCGCGGCGGGATTCCTGTCGGCCGCGAACATCGACACCTCCGCGAATACGGCGACGGACAACGACGGGCCAGCGACCCCGGCCGATCGCGGCGCTGACCCCGTCGCGATCGACCTCGATCCGGACGAAGCCGATCCCACGCCGGTCGGGTCACGACAACCCGAAACCGCCTCGCCGCCCCGCAGATCGGACACCGTCGCTATCGATCTCGGCGACCCCGACGAACCTGCGGCCGTCACAGCCCAACCGTCGCGCGCCGCTGGACCGGCGGAGCAATCAGCGCAGGGCACCGCGACGCCCGGCGCCACCCCGTGGGCTCGACCCGCACGGAGCGAGACACCACCGGGAACCGCAGCACTCGATGTGAGCGTTTCACGGCCCGGTTCTCTACTGCGTCGAGTGCAGGAGGCGGAGCTGGCCCGGTACCTCTACGGTCGGCCGGAGGTCAAGGCTGCGGCGGTCGCGGTGTTGGACCGGCTGGAGACAGTGATCAAGGGCCTGTTCCAGGACGTGCTCGAGGATCTGTCCGCGACGGAGCGGGACGAGCGGATCCGAGCGGTTTTCGACGCGTCCGCGCGGCCGCGGTGGGGCGGCATGGTGTTGCCGTCGGTGCCGATGGACGAGCTGAAGCGCGAAGGAAACCTGCGCGAACTGATGTCGGCCATGCTCAACGCCATGATTCGCAACGCCGAGCTGGGAGTAGCAGGCGTGGGTCTGACGTTGGACCAGGGCATCGCCCGGTACATGAATCAGACGCAGGAGTGGCGACGGAGCAAAGCGGACGAACTGGGGCTGGACTTCGACGCGCTGGAGGCGGTTCGCGCGGCTGTTTTCGAGGACAAGCAGCCCGGAGAACCGGTCACCTGGAAAGACCTCAATCCGGTCAAGTACGTGCGGAGACACGACGAGGCGGCCGATCGGGCCTACGCGGAGTACGAGCGGCGACAGGCGGCATTCCCCGAACGGAAGTCGGAAGTGCCACATCTCATTCCCACTTCCCGGGATGCCGCCGCGCTGGGCATGCCGCTGTCGGTGCGCGAATTCGCCGCACTGCCAGAGCGGAGAGTGCTGCGGATCAGCAAACTCGACCTCGAGGGCAGCGCCGCAATCCCCCGTCTCGACGACGGGCGCGTCGATACCTCCCGGTTGGAAGCCCAGCTGCGAGAACACGACGACTCTGTCGCCTACGTCGCGCCCACCTACTTGCTCGACCCGCGCGGACATCGAATCCTCGATGAAGAGGGATGCCGCCTCGCATCGATCAGCGTCTACCACGATGAGGGCACTGTCGGTGCCGAGGAAGCCTTCGCCCTCGACCACTCCGAACGGGTCATTCAGCTCCCGTGGCGACCGGGTTACGTCTACGTCGACCCCGACGAGAGCAACGACGACATCCGCAGGCTGGCCGAGCAGGAAATCCCCTCGAACGCCGGCATTTCCGGCACCGCCACCCGGATGCTCGCCCGTTTCGACTGGCTGCGCCCGCCGGGCGTCTCCCGGCACGATTTCATCGCTGCGTTGATCGCCTTCATGCTTCCCCACCAGCACACGGTGTACGAGTTCGTGCGGGGCTTGGAGATGGCGGGCGTGCGGATGGGCGACGACTCGGAGTCGATGTACCGCACGATCATCGAACAGTTCGGCCCCGGGCAGCTGCCCGACCGGCCACAGCATGTCGAGCCGCGTGATACAAAACGGCGGCCCGCACGGACACCGTGGCAGCAATCCGGAGTTCCATCCGCTGCTCGGCCCGATCCCGCCGCTTCGGAGCCTCGAGCAGACGGCCGGACACCCTGGACCCGCGCCCGCCGCCAACTCCCCGAGTCCCCCCACCGCGAATTTCCGGACCGATTCCGGGGGCGACCCGACGACCGAACTGCGGCCGGAAGCACAGACTCGAGCAGACCTGCCCGACAATCCAGCCCAGATACGGACACGTCAGCCCGCGCAGCCGCGGCCCCCAGGGCCGGTCGCGGCCGGGATCTGCTTCATCGGTTGGACTATCGGATGGCAAAGTCCGAGATCGTCGATCCGCCGAGGAGCGAGGACGATCCGATTGAAGATCCGGCCATGGTGCACATCGTGCGAGCGCAGGGATTCGACTCTCTGCCGATGCATGCCACGCCCGAGGAAATCGATGCCCTTGTTGCTGCCGGTGATCACGAGTTGTTCCGCGGCGTCCGCGACCCACGTTATGCCGAAGAGCTCAGGTCGGGTCGATATTTAACGGGTGTCCCCGGAAGTTCGTCCTTCGGCATCGGAATCTATGCGAGCACCGACAGCGAAGTCGCGCTCGGCTATTCCGACGACCGATCCGACGGTGTCATCCGGATGGCGCTGCCGCGGAGTGCACGAACGATCGACTTCTCCCGGCTGCAAGAGGAGATGGATGCGGAAATTGCTGCCCTCGACGACGAAGAGCAGACGCTGGCCGCCCGCGAACAGAATTCCGCAGTGCGCGCCCGGCGCAGAGATCTCGCCGTCAAGCGTGAAATCCTCTCGGATGCAGGCCGGTACGCGGCCGTCCGCGGCTACGACGCCTATTACGTGCGCGAGGAAGGCGCCGCCGACGTCTGGGTCATTCTGAACCGGTCGGCAGTGGTCGTCGCAGCAGAGCCGACAGCGCAGTCCGATACCCCCGCTGTGAAGCCGGCCCCGTCCGGTACCCGCATCGACCCCGTCGCCCTCGACCTCGGCGATGGCACCGAGTCCGAGCATCCCGCACCCGCGCAGCCGAACACGCACGAACCCCGTGAGCTTTCGCCCAATGCACGCCGAGCATTGGAGCGGGCAGAGGACGAAGCCGCCGAAGTGGTTGCCGAGATGTTGCGGCAGGCAGATCGGCTCGGGGTCGATACCGCTGACCTGCACCGGAAGAACGCAGACCAGATCGCCGAGGGAATAGCGCGGCTGAAAGACATCCAGGCCCGACGACTGAATGCTGTGCTACGCCGGCGCGTCCTCGATCACCTGGCGGTCAAGGTACTCCTCGACGACGAGGCCCTCCCCGCGATCAACGATAGATTCCAGCAGTTCAGGCCCCAGATCGAAGCCTGGCACGAGTACCTGGGCGAGGTGCGTGAGGCGTTGGCGGTGCTCGCGGCCGAAGATTTCTTGGCGGCAGCGGGTGCGCGCAGCCTCGGCAGAGGTGTAGGGCTCGTCCATGGCGAGGGCGGAACCATGCGGATCGTGGTTGCCTCACCATTGCGCGGGCAGCAGCACCTGCTCGATCTGGCGGATCCCATCCTCCGGGAGATGGCAGCCCGAGACCAGATTCCCATCGATCACTGGCGCGTGCAGGTCGGCACGGATGGCCGGGTTACCGTCGGGACGGTGTCCGGAGTCCATGAGGAACCGGAATCAGCGCTGAAGTTCTACGACGATCCCGACGCAATCGCGTGGATGAAAGACCTCGTCGACAAGCGGTCCTTCGCTGACAAAGTGGCTGAGGCAGAAGCCTCCGGTGTGCGCGGACGCAAGACCCTCAAGGGCGACTCGGGCGATACGACAATGTCGGAGCGGGTGGTGCTGATCACCTACCGCAACGGTTTCCGCGCAATCGAGAAGACGGTCCGCGACCTCGATCAGGCGGATGCCGAGGAGCTGGGCAGCCTGATATCCAGAATTATCGGGGTGCCTGCCCCGCCGATGCTGCGGCGTGACAAACGCGGTCTCGTCCTGCTGATGGAATATGCGTCGGAAGTTGTCGATAATCCGGCAGACAGCTCCTCCATGGCTCGTTTCAGGCACACACCGGTCTGGCGGCGACTGGTACTGGCCGAACGACTGCTACGAACGTGGGACCGATTCGAAGGCGCAAACCTGGGGGTCGACCACGGTGTTCGGCTGATTCCGATCGATTTCAGCAATTCGTTTCTCGAGCCGCACCTCGACCCCTCGATGGCAAGGCTGCTGGCGGGCGATCTGGAATTTCCACCGGCCGAGCTCGAATCGATCCGAGAAGGCATCGACGACGCGGACTCCGTATTCGAGTCCATGAACCGGCGGCAAACGTGGTACGAGGACGTTGTCCGCATCTTCAGAGAGTTCCTGGCCTCCAGAGGCACTTCGGAACCGCCACGCACCACGCTGGCCGACACCCTTGACCTGCTCGTGCGACTCCGCGATGA
Source organism: Nocardia sp. NPDC051900 (assembly GCF_044452545.1). Taxonomy (NCBI): domain Bacteria; kingdom Bacillati; phylum Actinomycetota; class Actinomycetes; order Mycobacteriales; family Nocardiaceae; genus Nocardia; species Nocardia sp. NPDC051900. The sequence continues at coordinate 233,266 of NZ_JBITBU010000002.1, forward strand.
CCTGGCGTACCGATTCGGGGTCGGCCCCGAACAGGAAGACCCACGCGCGTGGCGTGCCGTAGTCGCAGAACTGCGACGGACATTCTCCAACCGACGCGACGAATCCATGCTCGCCTACGTCGACACCCTGGACGGACTGATCAAGCTCCTTCTGGACGGGCAGCTGCTACAGGTCGGGGCCGACGAACTCGACGACGACGTCTGGCCGGGCCTGATCGACGCGTACCTGGACGGCCTGTCGGTGCGAATCGCCGATTTATCCGACGGCGCACACTTCCCGATGCCGAACGGTGAATCCGATGCCGAGTGGCAGGCACGCTTCGACCGCGAGATGGCGCGGACCGTCGAGCAACTTTCGCCCGGCGCACCGGGCGAACAGTCACGACCGGCCGACCCCGTCGCGATCGACCTCGGCGACAGCGAGCACGAACCCGAACCACCGATCGACAACGCCGAGTCTCCTGACCCGTCGGCCGCGCGGACGAGTAGGACGGCAACCGAGATCGTGGCCGCTCTGGAGCACGCAGACTGGCTGCCGATGGAGATCAGGGCCGCTGTAGGTGACAACCGGCGAGCGTTGACCCGGCGTGTCGACAGACTCCCCGATCTGCAGCGAGAATGCCTGCGCCAGAAGCTCGTCGAGGAGCACACGACCGCTGCGGCGGCCAGCCTTCTGGGCAAGAGCCGCGGGGCCGTCACCATGGCCTACCGCCGCGCCATGGCGAGCTTGTCCGAGCTGCTGCCGCCCGGTTCGCGGGCTTGGCTGCAGGCTCCGCAGAAGACAGCGCAGAGTCAGGCGGCCGAGCAGGACAAGACCGCCGACGCGACCGCACCGCCCGTGATCTCCGAAGAAGACGCGGCGCTCGACGACGAAATACGTGAGCTGGAGCGCGCGCTCGGCATCGAGACCGATGCCGAGCGCACACTCGAGCTGACGTTGTATATGGACGACAAATTCCGGAACGTCGCCATCGCGGCGAGTGTGTCTCGGCCCGAGTTGCTTTTCGGACGTAAGGAGTGGCTGAGCTGGCTGGAAGCTCGCCACTACGCCGAACAGCATCTCGGCGATGAGCTCAGCGTGGAGTTCATCCTGAAATTGCACGAGCTGCTCGGGCGGCGGATGGCACCCGAGCGGACGGCCGCGGACGTCGCAGCGATGTGCGAATGGTTCAACGCCGCAGTGAGCAACCCCGACAAGGATCCCTACGAAGTAGCCACAGACCTCGAGCTGTGGAGCGCTTCCGGGCGTCACGGGAGGGGCGACTATCACCGTCCGCTGTCGAGGATCCTGCTGAATTGGGCGCTCGAAAAGCAAGGGAAGCACCCCAGCGCCATTCCGGAGTTCGACGAAGATCTCCGCACCATGCGGGACGACCGAGTGGACACGGTCAAGGCGGGAAGCCTGCGGTACCGACTGCTCGAAGCCCAGGTGGAACAATCCGCGGGTATCGCGGATCCGGTGGCACTGCTCGGTCTCACCGGTGCGCGAGAGCGCTACCGCCGCATGGGTGGAAGGCCCGCGCCGTTCGTGCCGGGAGAAGAGCACGATGCCCTCGCCTGCAAGCGACTGCTGGCCACGCTGCTGTCGGACGCACCGCTGCCCGAAACCGACGAGCAGGTACTGGCGATCGTCGACCGATCGCTGCGTGACGCGCCGAACAGGGACGGCGACACAGCGCACCAACCGGATAGCACCCCGCACGAACCCGCGAAGCAAACATCATCCGGTGAACGCATCGACCCCGTCGCCATCGACCTCGGCGCGGATGACAATCGAGCGCCAGGCCGACAGCAACACCACCCACCGGGCTCCGACCCCGGCCGCGACCGATTCGAAATATCTCCGGAAGAAGCCGAGGCGCTGTTCGAACAGGTCCGGGGTCGCGAACCCGATTTCTCCGGGACCGTCAATCGGCTGTATCTGGTGGACACCAGTGCGGGCCCGGCTGTGGTCAGATCCAGGAAGGATCAACCTACCGAATCCTTCTTGAAGAAATGGATGCCGGAGAACGCGGCTATAGCGTACGCACGCGAGTGTGGCGTGCGAACTCCCAAAATTCTCTACGCCGGGGTGGGCCGCACTGTCGGCGAGGAGTTCACGATCATGCAGTATGTTCCCGGTGAAACGCGGCCATGGGGCGATCCCGAGCTGATGAATTGGCTACCCGACCTCTTGGATCAAGTGCAGTTGATGCAATCGCACCCTGCGCCACCTGGGCTGGAAATGGACATTCCAACGTGGCAGCAGCAGATGATCCAGCATGCCGACGACAGGTACCACAGCCTGTCACCGCACGTATTGTCGAGGCTGCGAGAACTCGGAATCGGGCCATTGTCGGAGTACGTTCAGCCCGATCACAGTCGGTCGGGTGAACCAGCTGTCTTTGCCCACAACGACCTATATCCGCTCAACCTTCGGCTCGACAACAAACGGAAATTGTGGATTTTGGACTGGGAAACCGCCGGTCCCAGCGATCCGATCTACAACGCATCGTTCTTCGTTACGCGCCTCGGTCTGCGGGTAGACGAGGAGACCCGTGCTCGGGTGGCTGCGATGTGGTTCGATCGAATGCCCCTCGTGAATCCGGCCGTTGATACCGATGCAGTCCTTCGCATGTACCGCGCCATGGGAGACTGGCGGGAGATTGTCCGCAAGTCGGTGCATAGCGCTGTCGCGGACCCGAGCAGTCTCGAGAAGTCGATCGACTGGTACCACAAGCGGTTGTCTCGACACTCCGATCCTTGGCCTGATGTCTCGCGAGACGAATTGCGCGCTCTGCTCCTCAGATGGAGCGGATCCGAGCAAACGACTGCCTCGTCCCCGGGGCCGAGCCGGTCCACATACGACACAGTGCCACTGCCCGAAACCCTGCTCGAGCCCGCGGACGACGTCGAACTGGTGTGGCCTGAGGTGGATTCGCGCGGCTGGTTCGTGGTGCCCGGGACGGGGCCCGACAAGCAGCCTTATCACACCAGCGACCCCGAAAACGGCGATCCTTTCATCCTGCTGGCCCACGGAAAGTTCGTCACCGCCGACACCTCGCACGAGGATCTGCTCAGCGCACTCCTCGCGCAGGGCGTATCGCTGGACGAGATCAGTGGTTTCGGATGGTGGCGGATCAGCGGCCGGGTGAAGGGCCTCGACGCGTTCAGCCAAGGTTTCGAGGAATGGAACGGGGATCCGATGAACCCCGCGCAGATCCTCGACGCCTTGGAGAACAGCGGAGCCGATCTCAGCGTGTGTGAATTCGACGCACAGTTCGGTTCCGAGCACCAGGGACTGATGTGGCGAGGCGCGGCAGCCGAGATGCCTGTCGGACAGATACTCAGCCACGAAGGCGACGCATACAAGCTGCTGTCCGGTTACTCGTCCGCCGACGACGGCGCGGGTAACCGCGTGATCTTTTGGACCGACCTTGTCGCCTGGGAAGCGACCGCCGAGGGCCAGTCGTTCACCATCCGGGTCAACGCGGCCCGAAGTGAACCTGCCGAGGGCACGATCACCGTGCGCGCCGACGGTGGCTCTGTCGAAGCGCATTACACCGCCGTCCGGTTCGGACAGGATCGAACGCGAGCATCTCTCGCGTGGTCGGCCGTACACGACCAACTCACCTCCTGGCTCACCGATTCCGGCGCGTCTTGGGCGATGGGCAGCGAAACGGCGCCGACCGAGGACATTTCCGTCGCGGCCGACCGACCGACGACAGTGGCGCAGTCGGCCCAACGATCCGAGCGAATCATTCGTGCCGAGCCCGAGGGCCGATACAGCCCGAACGCGGCGTCGGAAGCCGCGTCCTGGCTGGCCGAACAGCTCGACGGCTGGCCCGCCGAACAAGTGAACCTCGCCGGCGCCGAACTCACGGCCATGGTGACCGACGCCGCCGAACACCGCCGCGGCCGAGTCCACCTCATGGCGGAGACAACCGATGACCGGCTGCGCGTGACGCTGCTCGACACGCACGCCGCCTCGATGCCCCGGAACGCACGAGGCGGTATCCCGACCCGCTCCGGTCTCGCTGTCCTACCCGGACGGGCTGCGGCAGTGGATGATTCGATGCCGATACGCTCCGGCGTCGAGCTGTTCAAACGCCATGAGGACGGCTGGCACCAAGCCGTATGGTTCGAACTGCGCAAGCCTCACCCGGACCAGAACACAGGGCTGGCCGAGGCACTGCAATCGGCGGACGGAACTCTCGGCCCAATCCCGGGAATCACCCAGGCGGGACGGCCAGGCCGCAAACCCGTTACGCCGCAGCCACGGACCGGAGCCGAGAACCTCAGCTCAGCGGAATCCGACAGCCTTTCCGGCCCGGAACAGAACCGGTCCGCACCGACGAACAACCGGCCGGTCGGCAACCGCATCGACCCAGTCGCAATCGACCTGCTCCCCGAGCCACAGCCGAACGACCCGGCGGGCGACGGGCATCGAGCCGACGCGAATGCACTCCGAGCGAGGCTGGAGTGGTTCCGGAGGAATGCCGTCGAAGGCGATGCGGCCCTCGCGCGCATCCGGAACGGCATGGGCCGGGCGCATTTGGCACATGACCCGACGGGAAATCGCGCGGACGAGATCATCGACGCGTTCCGGGAATACACCAAATTCGCCGGGCCCAACATGCCACTACGCGCAATGGGCCGAAACCTTACTCCGCATCAGCGAATCGAACTAGCACGACGGGAGGTGACTCGGGAGGAGGTCCTCGCGGCCGGAGCAAGCCTCGGCTGGCCGGAAGCTCGGTTCCGAGAAGAAGCCGACATCATTGCCGCCCAGATCAACCGGATGGACTGGGCATTCCGGAACGCCCTTCCATCCACCGGACCGGTCACGATGATTCGAAAGCTGGACGATCTCGTGCGGGTCTTCGGTCGCACCGACAACTTGCTCGGTCACCGATCGACCGACTCCGGTTACACGTCGCTTTCACTGTCGGATGAGGTGTTCGCGGACCAGGATGTCGAGGTCGTCGTCTACGCGGATGCCGGATCAGCGCTGATCGCCGTGGAGTCGGTTTCGGCAATGGACACCGCGGACGAGAGTGAGTACCGCGAACGAGAAATCATCGCCCCACGGGGATCGACTCTCGTATTGCTCACCGAGCCGACCGAAGTCGACGGCAAAATAAGACTCGAAGCCGAACTCGTCACCGGGTTCCATAAGGATGCGCCCCAACCACGCCCGTATCCGACGGAATTCCCGCCCGCCACAGTCGAACCAACTCCCGACTCCCGCTGGGCCTTCGGCACCGCCGAGGGCGCGGACGGATCCACGCTTCCAGCTGATCCACACCCCACCCGACCGGAGAACGAACACGCGGCGCGGGCAATCGCCGCACTGCGCCATCAGATCGGGGAGCACGCGACACTGTGGTCGCTGTTCGAGCGCGTCGACCCCGATGAGGTAGTGGATGCCGCCCGAGCACGCGCCAGAAGGAATGCGCGCTGGTGGTTCTCGCTGTCCACCGAACAGCAGGCGGGGATGGTGGCGGTACACCCCGCCCTGATCGGCAATACCGACGGCCTCCCGTACACCGTGCGCGATTACGCCAATCGCCGGTCGATCACCCGGCAGCTCACACAGCTGCGCCGGATCATCGGGCACCGCGGACTCACCGCCGCGGAGAAGGCGCATCTGCTCAACCTGGAGACCACCCGGGATCAACTGGCCGAAATCGAACGCCGCGTCGAGGACTTCGGGTCGCCGCCGGTACAACTCCTCGCCTACGACGCCGAGAAGTACGACGGCAACGGCCGGATCTCCGTCTCCATCGGAGACGCCGACGAAGCGACGAACGTCACCCGCCATGTCGGCGGCTTCGGGACCACGCTGCGGTCACTGCTGTACCGATACGGGTTCGCGGGCGCGCAATACGAGATGACCTCACGGTACGCACCCGAAGAGACCGTGGCGGCCATCATCGATATCGGCTACGAACACCCGATCAAGCTGCTGAAGGGAACGACGCCGGTTATCCCGTTCGATCCCGCCTATCACCGGTTCGCTGAAGTCGGTGGCTATGTCATAGCGCGAGATACTGTGTCCTACAACAGCACTCGCGAAGCATTGGCCGAGCATCGGGGCACCGCGCTGCCGCGGCTGCACACTCTCCTCGGACACAGCTACGGCTCCACGACCGTGTGCTATGCGGGCCGGGACGCTCGGCTGGCCGGCGAAATCGACCAGGTGGTTCTGACGGCATCCCCGGGCGCGGGCCCGATGACTGGGGCTACCGACTTCGGTATCGGGGCCGAGAACGTCTACGTGCTGACGGCGACCCGTGATCCCATCGCCTGGCTCGGCGCCACCGCTCCCGACCGGCGCGGCCGATTCCTCAACCGCGGTCTGGGACCGGATCCGGCCGGCGAGTCCTGGGGAGCGGTGCGGGTCACCGCGGAGCCACCGAAGACACCAGAGTTCCGCAAGCGCATGCAGGTCCATCAGGGTTACAACTCGTATGCCGATATCGAGGCCCGGGTGCCGACCGAGTCGCTGGACAATATCGGCCTGATCACCGCGGGTCGTGGCGCCGAGGCCACCCGCGCCGAACATCGACCGGCCCGAGGGGGCCGCGGTCCGGCGCTTCATGTCACCGATCCGGAACGCAGGCGGGCCGCCCGCACCCGCGCACTGAACGATGGCTTCGCTCCGGCGGAGGCCGCCGAAATCGAGCAGCTCATCGCTGAACTGCTGACCTTCCGCGACAAGGACGGCAATCGTCCGTTCGCCTACCTCGAGAACATGCCGATTCCCAACGCCGCCGAACCGTCCGGGCCGGATTGGGTCGCCAACCGCGGGCAGTGGCTCCGGGCGCTGCGCAAGGGCGACCGCGCCGCGCTGCGAGGCGTAGAACTCACCGCCAAAGATGCCTTCGAACTGAAGCGCTTGCTGCGACGCTCCCCCATCTACCTGACACTCGCGCTGGTCGTCGCAACCGGTTTGAAAGCCGAACAGCTACTGGGTATTTCCGACCACGGCCCGCTGTTGTTCAAACAGCAGAAGCGAATACAGGGGAACGAGACGATCACCGTCTGGAAGTTCCGGACCATGCCGGAGGACGAGCCGGAAGGACCCACCAGCAGCGCCGCCGTCGATCGGGCCATGCCGTTCCAGCGGTACCTGCGTGACACATCGCTCGATGAACTGCCGCAACTGCTGTCGATCGCGACGGGAACCATGTCGTACCTGGCGGGCAGACCGATGCTCGACGGCGATCGTGTCCAGATGCGGAAAGTGCTCACACCCGAGGAATACGAGTTCTGGGAGCAGCACCGCAAGAACGACCTGTGGTCGGCGCTGCACTTCCCCGGCTGCCGCGGTTTCGACCGCGAGTCGCCGGAGTATCTGCGCACCAGATATCTCGCGGCCCGACTCTATTCGATGATCGGAAGCCGGTCGGTCGACGAGTACATGCTCGAGGTGATCGACCAGTACCTGCTCGGCATAGTTGGCAGCCAGGGCCGAGTACTGATCCAGAAGCTCGCCGCCCACCTTCATGGCCGTTTCCTCTCCAGCCCCGGTGCGAGTACGGAGACGACCGATGTCGCAGCGCAACCGTCGCCCGACGCCGAACCCACGCAATCCCCCGATGGTGACACCGATCGACCGGCCGTGGACAGCGGCGCGGCGCAACCGTCACCCACCCCGACGGAGCCCGCGCCCGACGACCCGCTGCTCGAGCGGATCCGCGGCATCAACCCACTGCGCAACCGGGACATCAGCGCCGAGTGCACCATCGCCGCCGACCTCCGGCTCAGCGGCCGACCCGACATCGTCGCCGAACCGTCGGAAACAGGACGAGGACCCGGTGACGACAGCCGATCCCACGTCCGGTTCATCCAGGCCCACTACGACACGACGTTCCAGCACGTCGAGAGCTGGACCGACCTCGAACAGCAACTCCTCGACGCCGGCCACCTGGCACGCGGCATCATCGCCTACCGCCGCCGCCCCTTCGGGAGTTCATCAGGCCACACCGTGAACGTCGTCAACGACCACGACACCATCCGGTACCTCGATGGCCAGACCGGCCGAGACGTCACCGAGAACATCCACGCACTGATCGGCCGGTTCACAAACCCCGAACACCAACGCCTCCACGGTTATCCCCTGGTGGAGATCGACGCCCACTTCCTCCGCACCGACGGCCACTACACCGGATCCCGACCCGGCGCACCGGGTGTGGCGAAGCCCGTCCCCGGCCCGCCCACCGTCAACGAACCCGCCCGTGAGCCCGGGGGCTCCGACCAGGCCCCGCACAGTTCGCCCGAATCCGGAATATCCTCGAGCACGTCGAGCACCCCTGACAACACAAAGACCCCCGGCAACAGCGTCGACCCCGTCGCGATCGACCTCGGTCCCTACGACGACGACTCCGCGGGCCGCGATGTCGTCGTTCCCGGGCACGCCACCGGTACCCCGGCGGGGGTTGCCGAGCTGGTGGGCGAGGATCTGTCATTTCGCGGCGATGTCGCCGAACAGCTTTTCGCACAGCACATCCCGGAGGGCGAGCCGCCGGAGAAGACGACGCGGGCCGCCTGGGAGCGGGATGTCCGCCGGGCGGTGCGCGGTGCGGAGGCGAGGCTCGCGGGCCTACGCCCCGGCCCGGGGACGGAATCGGGATCGGGCTTGCTCGGCCTGCCGCCGTTGTCCGAGATGTTCTGGTCACGAGAAGATCCGGCGGACGACGGCGCGCAGTCTGTCGGCCTGCACAGCCCGCCGATACTCGACGGCCTCGTTCGGGACAGCGCACCGGCGGGATCGCATGAGAATCACACCGCATTCGGCCCACCCGCCTGGGTGTACGCGGCATTCGCCGTCCGCAATCCCTGGCCGCCCGAAGTACGGCCGCAGGTGCTCAACTGGTGCATGCAGCAGATTCGGCAACGGCACTACAGCGCCGGGGAAGCCGACTTCCATCGCTACCTTGCGGTCGAAGCACGAATCGCGGCCATCCGCCAGGCACTCCAGGTGCCCACGGACATCGCTACCGACCCGGGCCGGTACACCGATCTGGTGTCGGCGTTTTCCACGAACCTCACCTTCGTGCGCCGCGAAGCGGCCATCGGCCGGGCTCTCTTGAATCGTGGGAAGCTCAGCGCCGGGTCCCAGTACGTGGCCGGCCTGCGTCCGGAAACGGAACATCGACCGGTACCCGAGGACGAAGGTCAGCGTGTGCTCGAAGCCTTCACGAGGCACCTGTCCCGGGGACGGCCGTCGAACCTCGACGCCTATATGACACCGGCACTCGATGAGCCGCTCCCACCGCGTCTCGGGTCTTCGATTCGAAGATTGCTGGAGAACCGACGGCAGGTCGAGTTGAGCATCGCTATCCGGCCTCCGGCGACACAGACACAGCGCAGAACACACAGACTGAACGTGACTGGCGCCGCCTACGAGCCGGACCCCGCCCGCGAGGGGGCGGTACGCCTCCGCATGCACGCCGCCGTGATGATCGATTGCGCCGAATTCGGCGATGTAGAACTAATTTTCGAGCTCGATGCCTCCGGAATCGTCACGGCTTACGTCGAGCCCGGCCCGGCCGGCGACTTCCTACCGGAGTATCGGTCCGCTCGGGGCGGCACAGGACGGGGGTCGTTCCTCGACTTGGTTCGGCACTTCGTGCGCGGCATCGGCGCCGATGTGCTGCAGGTGAAGGTGGCCGACAACGCGGGCGCCGCGGAACTGCACGGTCGCGACCTGCTGTCGCGCGCGGGCCTCGCACCGGTCGAGAACGCGCCGCAGTGGCTGAGCGAACGCTGTGCACCACCGGCGGTCGCGGCCGACCCCGTCCCTTCGGGCCTGGATCGACGACTCACTCGTGAGCAGGTGCTCGGGTTGATGGAACAGGTCCGCGTGACCTCGCCGCACGAATCCGAAAACCAATGCGGTGTCTGGCATCTGTCGCTGCCCGCCGGACCGGGCGCGACCTCGGTACCGATGGTGACGGTCCGGGTGTACCTGGACGAGGCGGAGCGTTTGGGCTTCGATCTGGACTCGCTGGCCGCGCCGGCGGCGGAAGCGTCGGACCTGTTCCACCAGGCCGGGGTGCGGGGCCCGCGGCTGCTCTATGACTCCGAATCGTCGTCGCTGGCATTCGATTTCAAGACCCGCGTAACGATTCACGAGCACATCGCGGGCGATGAAGTCCGGCCGGACGAGGGTTGGGACCGCACGACCGAGGACGTTTTCCTCGAGTTGTCTCGACTACACAGCTTGTCCTCCACTCCCCACACGAAGTATCACTGGGACCGGGAGCAAAATCGCCGGGTGCTGGACCTGGAGCACGGCGACTTCGACCACAGGCTGGACACACTGATCGGCGGCGTCCCGCTCTTCGTCTCGTTTCAGCCGAAGCTCATCAACGAGGGCAAAGAGCTGATGGGCTTCACGCACGGCAACCCGATCCGCCGCAAGATGCGGCGCGGCGCCGACGGCCGCATCGGGTTCACCGATTCGAAACTCGCGCAATACGCCCCCATCGCGTGGGATTGGGCCCGGTACTACCTCGTGAACGACTGGCTCGACGATGCCGAACGACGTGCCGTGCACTCCGAAATCCGCACGATTCTGCAATACCGATACGGAGACGATGTCGGTGACGAACTGGTTGCGGACTTCGAGCGCTACGTGCTGCTGGAGGCACGCAAGTCGATCATCGGCGACGCCTACCGGCTGCCCAAGAAGATCGCCACCGGGTTCGCGACCATCGAGGAGGTACTTCCGGACTTCTACCGGAACGTCGCCCTCGTTCGCCGCGCCGCCGGGCAGGACCCCATCTCCGAAAATGCGGTGCACGATCTGCTGGCGGAATGGGCGCTATATGAGCTGGAACTGCTGGACACGTCCGCCGCCGCGGCGACTGCCTGGGAGATTCCGCCGGCTCGCGCGACGGAACCACGCCGGTGGATGCGGCGGATGCTGCACGCGGCTGGCAGGGAGCCCGGTGCCGGTCACCACGATGTGGACGAGTCGGCGGCACTGGCCGCCGTCCAACGCTGGGACGGACCGCGACGGCTGGAGCCGGTCAGGCTGCGGTGGCTGGGCTCTTCGGACAGCGTCATGGCCGTCGTCACGGCTGCGGTCGTGGAAGGCACCCGCGTCCGCGGCGAGGTCTATTTCACCTTTTCCTGGGATGCCTCCAGCCGGATGGTCGCAAGTTGCGTCGGGGGCCTGGACGGCCAGAATGTCGAACCTCTCGTGCTCGACTTCGTTCGTGACGCGGGCGCGGACCGGCTCCTGGCGGCGTTGGTCAGCGACTGGCCAGCGGCGGCTCGGGCCGGATTCGACTTGAACAGGGAGCATCCCGGTGAGAGAGAAGCAATCCGCGAGGCCTTGTGCGACGCCATAGACGACCTCGAACAGCGCGTGCCGACCGTCCCGCCCGGCGTCGCAGAAATAGGCCGAAGGTTGCGAGCAGGTGACCTCCCTACGCTGAGGGAACTGTGGGATGCCGGGCTGGTCGACGCCGGTGTCCCGCTCGAGGAGATCCTCGCACCGTGGGCCGCGTGCATCGACATGGCCGACGCACCTACTGCCGCGGATATCGAATGGAGCCAGCCGAAAGCCCGGCCGGTCGTAGCCATCTCCACGGACCCGCCCGCACAGGAAACGTTGCTGGACAACATCGAACGCGAAGGCCGTGGCGCACTGGACTCGAAGGTTGCCGCCAGGCAGATCCTGCGGGCCCGACTCCGAGCACCCGACTACGAGGGAAACAACAAGCGGGCGTGGCGCTATCGAGACGACAACGGCAACCGGATAGTCGTGCACCAGATACTGCCGACGACCACAGGTGAAAAAGACCTCACCCGCAACCCCGATCCGTCGTATCGGAATGTCCGCTGGTTCCATCGGCTTCCGTTCGATGCACCCGATGCCGTGCAGCTTGCCGGAACTGTGACCGATGTTCCCGCACGGGTATACCGGTGGCGCGATTACTACGTGGAGGAGTATGCCGACGGACGCACCCCGGAGCCGGATGATCCGAACTGGGAGTTGAACTTGAACAAGATGTTCGAGGTGAAGCGACGTCTGCTGAATGTGCAGCTACCCCCGCATCTGCAGGTGCGCCCTGTGACCGAACACCTCCACCTCTACCTGGATCATCAGCGCCGCAACTACCGTCGCCGCGCGCCCTGGCTGGATCGGCTGTTCCGCCTCGCCCCGCATCAGGCCTGGTCGCCGGAGACCGACGACGCTATTTGGCGGCCGAGCCTCAATCACAACGACATGACGCTCAGCAACCTGCGAATCGACGACGAGAACGACACCGCGACGCTGATCGATTGGGACAATGCCGCCGTCACCCACCCGCTGTGGGATTACGTGACGATGCTGTGGTCGAACTGGCCGCCGGAGATCGCCGAACAGGTCGAGAACAAGATCAGAACCGAGGTCCGCGACCTCGAGGCCAACGGGCTGGTCGGACCGGGCGCCGAAGCGGAACTGGATCGGCTGCTGACAATGGGTTGCCTCGACTCGCTCTACGCCGATTCGCGCAATTTCGTCCAGCAGATCGCGGAGGATGCCGGCAAGGCCGACCGGCTCACCGGACGGTTCTACTCCGACTATCGACGGCTGTGCCGCCTGCGCGGATGGGAGCCGGAGTCGCCGAATGTCGTTCGCACGCTGATGCTGGAAGCAGTGAACGAGGTGTGCAGGAGGCAGGGGCTGCCGCCGCTGCCGAATGAGCCTGCGGCGCAGCCGAGCCGGCGGGCACCATCATCCACGGAACGTCCGGAGGCTGTCGCGCCCACGGCACGTCCGCATCCGGTTCTGCCGGCCGCCGAGGTCGTAGGCGACACCGAACTCCTGGCTGTCGTGAACGGTCTGCTGGATCGACGGTACGGTCCTCGCGACTACGCCGTGACACCGACCGCCGCACGGTACACCGACAACGCCGGGAATCGGTGCTTGACCGTATCAGCCACCATTGTCGCCGGGGGCACGTGGCGCGTCGGCGAATCGGGCGACATGCGTTTCCATGTCAGCCAGGGCGGAGCCGCCGAGGGCCTACCGGGCATCGATGAAGCGGGCGATATGCGTTTCCATGTTCGCCAAGACGAAAATGACCGGATCACGGTGACTTTCGACCACCTGGTGGTCGACCCGGCCTTCGCGGGCGGACACTTGGCGCAGCACTTCGTTCCGCAACTGCGCCAGTGTGTCGGCACGGATGGCCGGGTCATCGTGCCCGTCAACGGCCCCACCGGCTTCACAATTGCGGCACAGCACGGTCTTCGGCTGGATTCCGATCCGGACCATCTGGCCGAATCGCGGGAGAGCACGGCGCACCTGCTGAGCACCGACCCGCGGGAACTCATCGCCGACCCGATGCTCGACCGGTTCGACCGGCCCGCCGAGGCACGACCGACCTTCACGGAGCTGGCCGCGTATCTCGAGCCGTCATCACAGCACTGGCCGCAGGACCGCCGGTGGTGGGGCGTGCTGGACGGTGCGTCCACGGACGTTTCCGATCCACTCCCCGGTGCGGCTCCGCGACCGACAGCCCGGATGGCGTCCCTCGGTGCCGAGACCGAGGATCCCGCATTGACCGGAACCGACATCGAACTTCTCACGACGCTGTTCCGCAATCGAGCCCACTTCGCCGGGAATCATCACGGGGTGTGGATCTTCGAGCTGAACGGCCGGAAGGTTGTCATCCGGGCGTCGATCAATACGCCGAATCCCAATTTCGATCCCCGGATCGGCCTCACGTTCGGGGAATCCGCCGCGGTCCAGTTATGCCGGAAGGCCGGTGTCCGGGTACCGGCGCTGTATCACGTCGGTGCCCAGGAGTCCTATCCCGAGCATTACCTGTTCCATGAGTACCTCGACGGGGAACACCCCACACCGGATGATCCGTGGCAAGACGTCGCGGAGGCCCTGTTCCCGGCGCTCGATCGCCTGCACGCCCTGCACGCCGAGCACTGGGCCGAGGCCGAACCCGAGCAACAAGTACCCACCACCCGCGTCGAATGGGAGCAGCGACTGGTTCGCGAGGTGGCACGGATCCCCCTGGAGTTCGACACCGATGATCGGCTGCACGGCGAACTGGGTCTGCCCGGCCTGTACGAGATCTTCGCCGTGCGGCCCGCAACGGACGACGATATCCAGCTCGGTGTACTGCACGGCGATCCGACCTTCCTCAATATGAAGCTGGGCCCCGATGGGGCCGGGCTGCTCGACCTGGAACTGACCCAGCCGGGATCGCCGGTGTGGGATTACGTGGCGTTCGCGACAAGGAACCCGTGGCCTACCCCCACCGTCCGGAACAAGGTCATGAACTGGTGCCGGGCGCGGCTGCGGCGCGACCACGGCGCGGACGCTGCTGCGGACTTCGACCGATATCTGGTGCTGGAAGCATGGAAATCCGTTGCCGGAGATAGCTTCCGGTTGCCGCTGCTGATCGCCCGCGACCCGAGTTTCCTCGCCGACGCGACGGATGCGTTGCACCGCAACCTGAAGGTCGTGTTCGCGGCCGCGGGTCGACGGGCACCGGATGAGCCCCAGGTGCGTAGCCTCTTGCAGCGATGGTCTCGCCAATTCGTACGGCAACGCGAAAACCACCTCACGGCGACGGATTCGGCTGCCGACCGATCGGCAGCCGTCGAACCGGCTACCCAGGCGACGGACCCGGACACGTCCCGGCTGCCGCGCCTATCGGTGCGCGAGTTGCTGCAGCCTGCCACGATCGGACACGACAGCGCCGCAGCGGAGGCCGGCCTGTCCGAAGCCATCGCCACCCTGCGGTGTACCGACGGACCTGCCAGGCTGGAAGCTCTCGCGGCGGAATACGAGCCAGTCGATGACGCTGACCCGGGCGTGGTGAGCCGCATTCGGCTGCGCACCGTGCTGATGGACGGCACCCGCGAATACGGCGAAATCACCGTGCGTTTCGACCTCGACGAGTACGGACGAGTCACCGCACGTCCGGAACCGATCGGCGCCGACCTCGATCGCCTCGCCGCCGACTACGGCGGCCCGTACCTCCTCGGACCGGCCGAAGACCTGGCCCGGCGGATGGGCGCCGATGCGATCGAGGTCGAGGTTTCGCGCAAAGACGGCGTCCGAGCTGCGCGGTGCGGTTACAGCTGGGTCGCCGAGCCCGGCGGTCAGGCCGGGCCGAGTGCGTGGTTCGCCCGGCGGTGGGCGTACAAGGACCTCACCGATCCAGCGCTGCCGACCACCCCGATCACATTCCGCCCTGCGCTGCGCCGCCCGCAGGGCACCGATTACCTGCTCGACATCGCCGAACCGGTCCACGACGGCGGCTTGGAACTCGACGATGCGGCCCGCATGCTGATCACCGTCGTGACGAATTCCCCCGATGTCGCCGGCCATTACACGGAGGTCTGGTGCGTCACCGACGGCGGCGGAAATCCGGTGAAGGTGCGGCGCATCGTCGCCACGCCTGGAGACAAGGATCTGGCCGCCAATCCCACGCATCCGAAACTGCTCGCCGGAGACCGGCTCGTCGACCAGGTCGCCCTGGACGACGAACGCGCGGAAGGTCTGGCCCGGGAGGCAGGTGTCGACGTACCGACGACGATGGCCCACTCCGACGACTACTCGTTCCGCGAAATGGGCCCCGGCCGCGTCCCCACGACCGGTGACCCGGACTGGCCACGGACTTTGCGCGCCCTGCTCCGACAGTTGCGGCGGTTGCAGGCGGTCGAACTGCCCGACGATCTGTCGGTCCGCACCGTAGCCGACCAGGAACAGCTGTACCTGAGCATGCAGCGGATCAAGCAGGAACAATCTCATCCGTTCCTGCACAGCATGCGAGTACCGCTGCCGCACGAGATCTGGGTGCCGGGCGACACCACCTGGACGGCCGGGCTGAGCCACGGCAACGCCACCTTCCGCAACCTGTGGGTCCGGCCCGACGGCGAAGTACGCCTCGACAACTGGAATCTCACCGGCGTCCGGCACCGGTTGTGGGACTACGTCACCGTCTTCTGGAACTCATGGCCGCCGGAGGCCCTGGCCCGGGTGACGATCATGGTGGAGGACGAAATTCGCGACCAGCACGGTGAATCCGGAGTTCGGGAGTTCCGGCGGCTGCGCGCCATGGCCGCCCTCGACTCGCTGTACACCGACTCCCGATACTTCGTGCGCAAGATCAGCATCGACCCCGCCACAGCCGGCCCCCTGACACGTCGCTTCTACTCCGACTACCTCGCCCTGTGGAGCTACGCCGAGACGACCGGGCAGTGGCCGTCACGGGGGACGCGACTGACCTATCAGCAGGTCCGCGACCTCATGCTGCATGCAGCCGACCCGAGCCGGCCCCGCCCCGACCTGCCCAGCACCGGTCTCGACACCACAACGCACTCGACTCGGCGGACCACCGTCGCACCGGACCCGAATCTGTCGGAGGTGCCGGCCATACCGGATCTGCTCGCCGAACCCCCGGCCGAAAGCGAGTTGCTACCGAGATTGTCCGGCCTGCAACGGGAGTACGGCCTCGAGCTCGAGCTCCGGCTGACCCGTGTCAACTATCTGCGCACCGACGACGAGTCCATCTCCGGGATACGGATCCGCGGCGTGTTCGTCAGCCGTGGCGAGAATCCGACCGAGGCGGGCGATCTGGATCTCTCCATCGAGTTCGACGAAAACGGCTGGCTCACCGCACGATTCGACAAGCTGTGGATAGAACCGTGGCAAGCCAACACCAGAGCCGGTGACCAGGTCGTCTCCCCACTCCGCGCTTACCTCCGTCGGTCCGAGGTGGAAGATGTGACCTTCACGGTGCACGGTCGCCGCGGGGCTCGCGCCGCGATCAGGCACGACCTCGACTGGAACGGCGTCACCGATCCCGACCATCTCGCCGCAGGCATGCGGGCGCTGAGCAGCCGCATCCGTGCGGATCTCGCCTTGGAACCGGACGCTGTGATCACCCGGGAGTTGCGACAACTCCTCGACGAACTGGATTACCCACCGAACGACGCCTCACCGAACGACCGCTACCCCACCCTCGCCGAAATCGACCGCCACCTGCCGAGGGGAATGCACGCGGCCGACTTCTTGAAGGGATTCCACTGGATCGGCCACACCACACCGTGAGAGCGGTCAGGGTTGCCCCGGCTCCTCGCCCGGTCGTGCTACGAGCGTTTCCACGAGGGCCGACGCTATGGCCGCCACGGCGCGATCCTCATCGCAGGACAGTTGCCGCAGGGTATCCAGCGCGATGGTCCCCGGCATTTCAGCGAGCGCCTGGGTCAGTCGGATTCGCACCGCCGAGTCCGCCGCATATGCGGTGAGCTGTTCGGCCAGCGCACTCATGATCCGATCCGCCCACTCCGCGTCCTGCGCCAGCGTTCCCAAGAGTTCGGCCGCCTCGACATCGTTCGGGCCCTCGACCACCGTGCCGATGAGCGCGGGCACGGCCCGGGTGACGCCGCGCGCACCCAAGGCGAGAGCAGCGTGTCTGCGGACCGTCGCGTCCGCGTCATCCAGCGCGACCGTGAGAACTGAGGTCGCCTCGTCACCCGGTAGTTCGGCGAGCGCCAGGACCGCGCGCCGCCGGACGTCGACGTTGTCGGAGCCCATGCCGGATGCCACGCTCGCCACGCCGTCACCGCCCGCTCGCGCGAGAGCCCACCGCAGTGCCCCGGCCACATATGGATCCGATTCGGTGAGGACCGCCTCGGCGAGCAGCTCGGCGGGCATCGACACGTCCTCCGGCGGGGCCAGTACAGCCTGCTGCCGTCGGGCAGCATTGTGCGAACCGAGTCCGTGCAGGAGTTCGACGATGCGCAGGACGTCCTGCCAGCCGGAGGGCTCGGCCGCGTCGACCCTGCGCAGTCGCTCGAGGAGTTCCCGCTCCCGTTTCAGTCGTTCTTCCGTCTTCCGGATGAGCTCGCCGACCAGGGTGGACGGAGTGAATGCGGCTTCGTCGAGAGCGCGTGCGATTTGGCTCAGCGACAGTCCCAGCGACCGCAGCCCCTCCACGTGGAAGATCCGCCGGATGTCCTCCGGGGAGTACTCCCGGTAGCCGCCTACGGTGCGGCCGGTCGGTCGCACCAGCCCGAGGGAGTCGTAATGCCGGAGCATGCGGGCACTCACCCCCGAGCGGCGCGCCACCTCACCGATCAGCACGCAGTTGTCTCCTCCTGGTCCGGGCCGAGCGCGACGACCCGTCTCGCCGCATCGACCGCGAGGTCGAATCCGGCATCCGGGTCGAGCAGGAGCCGCTCAGTGGCGCGCGCATGCGCCCTCACCGTCGGGTCCGGACTTGCCATCGCCGTCCGCAGGACCGGCTCGACCACCTCACCGAGCGCGACGAGGGCGCGGCTCAGGCTCAACCGTACCTCCCGGTCTCCCCGGCCGAATTGCATGGCCAATTCGGCGCCCAGCCATTCTTGCCGACCGTCGGGCACGAGGACGGCGGCCGCGCGCCAGGCACTCCGCGCGACCTCGTCGTCGGCATCGTGCAACAACGACCGCGTGATCGCCGACCACGCGGTCGGGTCACCGATCTTGGACAGCGTGTGCAGCGCTTGGCTGCGAGCCTGAGCGCGCTCGGAACGGAGTTCCGCGCGGAGCTTCGGAACCGTGAGCTCCGACGGAAGACGGGTGAGCGCCCACGTGAGCATGTCGCGCACGAAGAAGTCCGGCTCGATCGCGCACCGCTCTACCAGCGCATCGATGAACCCGGGATCGGGATGAGTGCCCGCTGCCAGTGCCGCCTCGAGCCGCGTCGAGGAGTTCGCCGCCGCCAAAGCGTCGAGCAGCCGGGTGTGCTGTGTATTCCTGTGTGTCGAATTGATGGGGACCACCTCCGACAGCCAGTGAAAGCCTTCACACAGTGAGAAGGTCAAGCGAACTTCGGTGCGCTCGTCCACCTCTCCCCCGCGATCACCACGTGGTCGAGGAAGCGGAGGCCTACGGTGTGGGCGGCTTCGGTGAGCAGGGTCGTGGTGTGGCGGTCGTCGGGGCTGGGGGCGGGGTCGCCGGAAGGGTGGTTGTGCACAATGGCGAAGGCTCGGCCGTCGTGGCGCAGGACGGTGTTCAGGATTTCCCGGACGGGGACGGCGACCTGGTCGACAGCGCCTTCGGCGACGAAGACTTTCTGACGGAGACGATTCCGGGCGTCGCAGATCAGGACGAGAAGACGCTCCACCCTGGCGCCCGCGAACAGCGGGAGGGCGGCGGCGGCCACGTCGGCGGGGCTGGTGAGCCGGATCGACGTGTCCGGCCTGCCACGTGCTCGTGCGCCGAGGTGGAAGGCGGCGATGATCGCGGCGGCCTTCGCGACGCCGATGCCCGCCCGGCGCGACAACTCCTCCGGCCGCGCGGACGCCAGCCCGGCGACACCGCCGTGCTCCACCAGCAACTCCACCGCCAGGTCCAGCGCGCTCGCACCGCGCCTGCCCTGGCGTAGCAGCAATGCGAGCAGCTCCGCGTCGCTCAGCGCGTGCGGCCCGAGCGCCAGCAACCGTTCACGCGGCCGCTGCGTCACCGGCACGTCGACTAGAGAGACCGCCATGACTCCCACCCCTCGGTCACGCCAACAGTGCCCGGGATTCTGCCAGGGGCCACCGACACTCCGGCCAGCACTCGACCGCGACCACTCACCTCGAGGGAAACTCGGCCGACCACCCCGTCAGCTCAGCAGCGGGACGCCGACCCGCGACACCCATATGCTGGCTGATATGCGGTTCGGCAACCGAGTCGGTCACGAACTGGGGAGTTGATGCGCGATGTGGTACCTGAAGGCGCAATGGCACCACGATTTCGACGACGAGCCGGTGGAGCTGTTCAGCGAGATCGGCGACGACGGTTTCGAGGTGCGCAAGGTCGAGGTGTTCCGGGACGGCCACCGCGACTGGGCCGATTCCGGTCGCGGCACAGGCACCACCGAACTCGGGCAGATCCCGGTTCCCACGCCGGACGAACTGAACGCCGAGACCGAGTTCACCGCACTCCAGATCGACGCCAGGGAGTTCGACGAGGTCTGGCAGCGCGCTCTCGAGGAGCGGCGGCCCACTTCTCCCAGATAGCCGGTTCCAGAAGGCCTAGCGGTCCACCACCGCGACGTCCGGTAGCCCGACGAACATCTTCGCGGCGAGCCGCTGCAGATTGTGCAGCTGGCGCTCGTGCACGACGATCCGGCGCAAGGCCTCGTTGACGGTGGCGTCACTGGTCGACGTGCCCATGATGGCGGCGGCCGCGGCGAGCAGGTCCTGGTCGAGATCGATCCGCACGGATTTCATGCGCCCTCCTTCATACTTTCGCCATCTTGCGGCATAACGCCCGTTCATGTCCGGCAAATCGCGAACTCGGCCTTGCGCAAATACCCTACGGGGGTATAGTTCCAGTCATGGAACACAGGCACCACCCGTCGGCCGAACACGTCTCGCACGCCGCACCCGCCGAACAACACAGCGCGCACCACGGTCCCGCTACCTGGCGGATGGCGGCGATGGCGACCCTGCACTGCCTCACCGGCTGCGCCATCGGCGAAATCCTCGGCATGGTGATCGGCACCGCGCTGGGCTGGAACAACACCTCGACGATGGTGCTGGCCATCGTGCTGGCGTTCGTGTTCGGCTATGCGTTGACCATGCGTGGCGTGCTGCGCGCGGGCCTGCCGTTGGCGGCGGCCGTCGGCACCGCGCTTGCCGCCGACACGGTGTCCATCACGGTGATGGAGATCGTGGACAACGCCGTGATCCTCGCCGTTCCCGGCGCGATGGACGCCCACCTGGACACGGTGCTGTTCTGGACCACCCTCGCCTTCTCCTTGGCGGTGGCCTTCGCGCTGACCACGCCGGTCAACAAGTGGATGATCGGACGCGGTAAAGGCCACGCGGTGGTGCATTCGTTGCACGGCGCGCACTGATCAGCACGCCGTCCGATCCCCGCCTTCGGTTGCCAGGATGGCCCCGGGAAAGCCCGTTCAGCTAGGCAGATTGCTCAGCTGGACGGGCTTTTGTTGTCGGCGGGTTCCTACGGTGCTTGCATCGAGTCATGTTCAGCGAGGCGCAGTTGTACTCGCCGGTGACCCGCACCGGCGACGGCGACGTGACCGTGCACCTGAGCGATGAGCACCCCGGTGTGCACGATCCGGAATATCGGGCCCGGCGCAATGCCATCGCCGCGCTGGCACTGGACCACGCACCGGGAAAGCCGACACCCCACATCGCCTACACCGACGAGGAGCAGCAGGTGTGGCGGATCGTGTCGGCCGAACTCGCGCGCAAACATCGCACCTATGCCAGCGCGGAGGTGCTGACGGCCGCCGAAGCGCTGTCGTTGCCCACCGATCACATCCCGCAATTGGACGAGGTGTCCGCGGCACTCGCCCCGCTGACCGGATTCCGGTACGCACCGGCCGCCGGACTGGTGCCGCTGCGACAGTTCTTCGGCTCCTTCGCCGATCGGATCTTCCACTCCACGCAGTACATCCGGCATCATTCCGCACCGTTGTACACCCCGGAGCCGGATGCCGTCCACGAGATCATCGGGCATGCCACCCAGATCGCCAGCCCGCGCTTCGCGGCGATCTACGCGACCGTCGGCGCGGCGGTGGCGCGCCTGAGCACCGATCGCGCGTTGAAATTCCTTGCCGACGTCTTCTGGTTCTCGATGGAATTCGGCGTCGTCCGGGAGCGCGGCGAGATTCGGTGCTACGGCGCGGGCCTGCTGTCGTCCTACGGCGAGATCGAGGAGTTCCGGCACGCCGAACTACGCCCACTCGACGTCGCCCGGATGGGTACCGCGACCTACGACATCACCCACTATCAGCCGACTCTCTACTGCGCGGACTCGATCGCCGAGATCGAGGACGTGATCGGCGGCTTCTTCGCGACCATGGACGACGACACGCCCGACCGTTTGCGGCAGGCCAGTCCGGCACGCGCGTAACAGTACGGCCGGTACTTCAGGACTCGCGCTTCGGAACGAGGGGCATGCCCGCGTCCAGGAAATCCAATGTGCGGGTGAGGTTCTCCACGTTCAAGGGCGTCATCGTCGCCATGCCCAGAGCCGCGCCCGCCATCGCGCCCGCCGCCACCCGCACCTCGAAGTCGTCGGCGGACCGGCCGAGATGATCGGCCAGCAGGCCCGCGATGAGATCGATGCTGCGGATGATCTCCAAGCCGATGGCCGACCGCAGCTCCGGCACGTGATAGAGCAGCGCCTGTCGCTCCTGCTCGAACGCCAGCTCGGCGTCGGACAGATTGCCGAAGACCTCGAGCATCGCGTCGCGGAAGGCCGCCATCGGCCCGATGTCGCGCGGCTGACGCCGCAACGCCTCGATCATCGGCGGATCGAGGTCGTCGGCGAGCACCAGCTGTTCCTTGGTCGGGAAGTAGCGGAAGAAGGTGCTGGGCGAGACATCGGCGGCAGCGGCGATCTGTTCGATCGTCGTCTCGTTGTAACCCTGCTCGCGGAACAGCCGGAAGGCCTCGAGGCGAATCGTCCGGCGGGTCCGTTCCTTCTTCCGCTCGCGCAGACCCTGCGCCGTCCCGCTCGCGGGTAGCTCAACCGACATGGATCGATTCTGCCGCACCCGGCTCCGGCGCCCGTGCGGGTTGCCGCGTGCGCACCAAGGTCGCCGTGAGCACCGCCGCCAGCACGCAGAGCGCGGCGCAGGCCCACAGCATCGCGCCCATGCCGCCGAGGAAGGCCACCTGCACCTGGTGCAGCATCGACGGATCGCCCAGCTTGCCCGCCGTGGCGACGCCCGCGTTCACGCCGTCGGAGATCGGCTCGCGGTTCAGCTCGCCCAGTTCCGACCGATACCGAGTGGACAGCACGGTGCCGAGCACCGCGACGCCGATGGTGCCGCCCGCCTGGCGCAGCGCCTGCAACAGCGCGGAGCCGGACCCGGAGCGCTCGGCATCCAGATCACCCATCGCCATGCCCATGGCCGCGGGCATCACCAGCCCCATACCGGCGCCGAGCAGCGTCAACCACAGGGCGGCGAAGCCGTAACCGCTGTCCACGGTGGTCAACGCCCCCAGGGCCAGCGAGCCGGCCAGCAGCGCGAATCCGGCGGCCACCACCACGCGCACGCCCAGTTTCGGCAGCGCTTTGTCGACCAGCCTGCTGCCGACCAGCAAACCGGCGATCAACGGAAGCAATCGCAGGCCGCTGCCGAGCGCGTCCACGCCGAGCACCGCTTGGAAGTACTGCGGAACGGTGAAGAACATGCCGAACATGGCGAAGTTCACCACGATCGAGAAAGCGGTCCCCCAGCGGAACCCGTCGGCGGCGAAGAGCCCGAGATCGACCAGCGGATGCGTGGTCCTGCGCTGCCAGAGCAGGAACGCGCCGAGCAGCAGCACACCGGCCGCGATGATCGCCCAGGCCGGGCCGTCGCCCCAGCCTTTCTCGCCGATCCGGATGAAGCCGTAGGTGAGCCCGAGCATGCCCGCGGCGGACAGCGCGACACCGGGCAGATCGATCCGGAAGTGCTGCGCGCTGCGCGATTCGGGCACCAACGCGGCGACGGCGCACGCACCGATCACGACCATCGGCACGTTGATCAGGAACACCGAACCCCACCAAAAGTTCCGCAGCAACCAACCTCCCACGATCGGGCCCAGCGGTAGGCCGATCGCGGTGGAGGTGATCCAGATGGTGAGCGCCCGCTGGAGTTCGGCCGGTTCGGGGAACATCGCGGGCAGCACCGACATCGACAGCGGCATCATCGCCGCGGCCGCGATGCCGAGCACGACGCGCGCCGCGACGAGTTCGCCGGGCGAGGTGGCCACGGCGCACGCGATGGACGCCACGCCGAACAGCACCAGCGCGGCGAGCAGGAACTTCTTGCGGCCGTAGCGATCGCCGAGCGCGCCCGCGGGCAGCATCACGGCGGCCAGCGCCAGCGTGTAGGCGCTGCTGAACCATTGCAGCGCGGCGGTATTCGCGTTCAGGTCGACGGCGAGCGTGGGCAGCGCCACGGTCAGCACGGTGACATCGAGCCCGATCGTCAGCATCGCCACGGCCAGCGCGCCGAGGGCGAGCCAGCGACGGGACGAGTCGTTCTTCATGACGCCTCCATAAATGCTAGCTACATCTTTTTGATAGTAGCTCTCACTTAGTAGATACTGTCAATACCGTCGCGGGGATGGACTGCCCGATCACCGGACCGCTCGCTAGGCTCATCGGCGATGAAGATCACTCGCCGTGCCTTGCTCTGCTCAGGCGCCGTGCTCGCCGTCGCCGTGATCGGAGCGACGGCCGCGCCGTCCCTCGCAGCGCCGAGCACCACCACGCCGTTCACCACCCCGAACACCGACGGGTGCCCGCAGAAGACATCGCCGCCCGCACCGATCGACACCTCCGAGGTGCCCGCACCCGGACAGCCGACCCCCACGCCGCTGCCGATCCCTTCCCCGCCGATCGGGGGAACCCGCCTCGGCGAGTGCGGAGTCGTACTTCCCAAAGCCGCGCCGCCCGCTCCGCAGGACATTTCGGCGACGGCCTGGCTGGTGGCGGATCTGGATACCGGAGAGGTGCTGGCCGCGAAGGACCCGCACGGTCGCTACCGGCCCGCGAGCACGATCAAGGTGCTGCTGGCCACCCTGGCGCTGCGCACGCTGAATCTCGACAAGGTGGTCGTCGGCACGCAGGCCGACGCCGACGCCGACGGCACCCGGGTCGGCATCGGCCCCGGCGGACGTTACACCAACCGGCAGCTCATGCAGGCGTTGATCATGGCTTCGGGCAACGACGCGGCGCATGCCATCGCGGCGCAGCTCGGCGGCGACGCCGCGACCGTCGCGAAGATGAACGACCTGGCGAAGTCGTTGCGCGCCATGGATACTCGCACGGCCACTCCGTCCGGGCTGGACGGCCCCGGCATGAGCACCTCGGCCTACGACCTCGCCGTGCTGTTCCGCGAGGCCATGACAGTTCCGCTGTTCGCCGAGCTGATCCACACCGAGCAGGTCGACTTCCCCGGCTACCCCGCCGACCCTGCCGTTCCGGGCGACACCGACCGCCCCGGCTACCCGATCGGCAACGACAACCAGCTGCTCTACAACTACGACGGCGCCCTCGGCGGCAAGACCGGCTTCACCGATGACGCGCGCCAGACCTTCGTCGCCGCCGCCCAGCGGGGCGGCCGCAGGCTCGCCGTCACTCTCCTCAAAGCCGACGTGCAGCCGGTGCGCCCGTGGGAGCAGGCGGCCCGCCTGCTCGACTACGGATTCGCGCTGCCCCGCGGCGCCTCGATCGGCAATCTGCCCGGCGCGGTGGTACCCCAGCGCGACCAGAGCGGAGCCACCCTCGCCGCGCCGCCCACATCGGGAAACGACCCGGCGATGTCCTCGTCGCCGGGCAGCGACCCGTCCGCCATGCCACACACCGGAGATCGCCGCACCGGCGCGCGCACCGTACTGATCATCGGCGGTGTCCTCGTGATCGCCGCGCTCGTCCTAGGGGCACGGCGGGCCACCCGGCGACGCTGATCGATCACCGCCGGTCCGACCTGCGTAATCCGGAAAGAGTCAGGGCGGCAAGCGCACCCGCGCCGAAGAAGGCGGCGCCCACCCCCATCGAGACGTCACGCGCACCGACCCGCGGCGCGATCACGGCCGGGCCGGGGGCGGGAATCTCGGCTTCCGGCTCGTTCTCCGCGGCGGTGGCGGCCCAGGCCGTGGCGAACAGGACGATGCGGTAGGTGACGTAACTGAACACCATCAGACCGATGATCGAGCCGAAGGTGGCGCCCGCCGGACTGCTGAGCACCGATTGCAGGTAGATCGAGGCGACGATCTTGAACACCTCGAAGACCAGCGCGGCCAGACCGGCCGCCTTGGCGGCACTGGCCAGCGTCACCGGTTCCCGGGGCAACCGCGCGATGACCCAGGCGAACACCGCCCAGGAGGCGAGGAACCCGAGCGCGATCGACAACAGCGACAACAGCAGGTCCGCGCCCGGCAAATCGCCGAGGCCCAGATTGTCCAGCAGTTGACTGCCGAGCGAACTCGACGCCAAGGCCGACAAGCCCAGCGAGACCGTGAACGCGAGGCCGAGACCGACCAGCGCACCCAGATCGGAGAGCTTGGTCATCAGCCAGTTGCCGTCCGGAGACTTCTGGTCCCATTGCTCGGTGAGCGCGGCGCGCAGGTTGGCCATCCAGCCGAGGCCGCTGTAGACGCCGGTGATCAGGCCCAGCGCGCCGACCGTGCGCCGGGAGTCGACCGCCTGCTCGATCAAATCGTTCAGCTGGGTGCCGAACGAGCCGGGAATGTTCTCGACGATCTTGGCCTGCAACTCCCCGAGCAGATCGGGATTGCTGGACAAGATCACGCCCGCGACCGCGAAAGCGATCATGAGCAGCGGAAACAACGACAGCACAGTGAAATACGTGATGCCCGCCGCGTAGTAGTCGCCCCGCTGCCGCTGATAGCGCCCCGCCGCGCGAACCAGATGGTCCAGCCACGGCTGCGCCTGGATCCGGCGTTGGATCCCGGCTTTGACATTGTCGATCACCTGCACCATTCGCCCCTTCGACCGAGAGACCTCACACCGGTGGTACCCGGTCGGGCGCGCGACAACCGCCCAGGCGAGCGGCCGCCTAGCGACTCAGCAAGCCCACCCGGTCGTAGACCTGCGCGAGGGTGTTGCCCGCGATCTCTCGCGCACGCTCGGCGCCGGCCGCGAGTACGCGGTCGAGTTCACCCTGATCCGACATGTACTCTTGCACCTCGGCCTGCAACGGCGTGACAAATTCGACCAGCGCGTCGGCCACGTCGGCTTTCAGCTCGCCGTAACCCTTACCCTCGAAATCCTTTTCCAAGGTGACGATCGGCGCACCGGTCAGCGAACTCAGGATCACCAACAGGTTGCTGACGCCCGGCTTGAGGTCCGGGTCGTAGCGGATCTCGCGTTCGGTGTCGGTGACCGCGGATTTCACCTTCTTCGCGGTGACCTTCGGGTCGTCGAGCAGGTTGATCAGACCCGCGTCGGTGGAGGCCGACTTGCTCATCTTCGCGGTCGGGTCCTGCAGGTCGTAGATCTTCGCCGTGCCCTTGACGATATGCGCCTCCGGCACCACGAACGTCTTCTTGAACCGAGAGTTGAAGCGCTGGGCCAGGTTACGGGTCAGTTCCAAGTGCTGACGCTGGTCCTCGCCGACGGGCACCTGATGGGCGCGATAGAGCAGGATGTCCGCGGCCATCAGGATCGGGTAGGTGAACAGGCCTGCGGTCGCGTTCTCCGCGCCCTGCTTCACCGACTTGTCCTTGAACTGGGTCATCCGGCTGGCCTCGCCGAAACCGGTGAGACAGCTGAGCACCCAGGTCAGCTCCGCGTGCTCGGGTACCTGGCTCTGCACGAACAGGGTCGACTTCTTGGGGTCGATGCCCAGCGCGAGCAACTGGGCGGCGGCGGCGTTGGTGCGGAGCTTCAGTTCCTTGGGGTCCTGCGGCACCGTGATCGCGTGCATGTTCGGGATGAAATACAGCGCGTCGTAGTCGTCCTGCATGGTCACCCAGTACTGCAGCGCGCCAAGGTAGTTCCCTAGATGGAACGAGGAGCTGGTCGGCTGGATCCCGGACAGAACCCGCTGTTTACGTTCGGCGGCCGGGCTGGGCGCAGGACTCGACATACTCCGATTTTCGCATGCGGCTCAAGCCGAATTTCGCTGCACCCAGTTGCGCGGGTCCACCCCGGGCATGCTCGGCCGTCCGCCGCTGACCAGTTCGTGTTCCCGCTTGGACAGCATCTTGTAGACCGGCGCGCTCGGCCCGGCGAGCGTGCCACGCAGCACCGGGGGCACCAGCGGAACCGACACGTGCGCGGTGCGGACCGCTCGGGACAGTCCCTGGTAGGCGACCTCCTCCGCCATACCCCAGCGCATCCCGTACATCCGGCGGATGCGTGTCGGCAGGCTGCCCTGCACCAGCAGGTAGAACGCGGAGGTGACCTGCTGTAACGGCACACCCTGCGAGTAGGGGACGCGCTGTCCGGCCAGGTAGGAGCCGACCAGCCGCGCCTCGTCGGTGAGGAACAGTTCGCCGGAGGCGAGGTAGCCGTCGAAGAAGGCACGGAACTCCGGATAACTGGCGGGCGCCGCGTCCGCGGGCATGCCGAACAGCTCGCCCCAGCGCACGTAGTCCTGGTAGAGCCCTTCGCGCTCACCGCCGGTCATGGTGCGCACCAGCAGGTCGTACATCACCTCGGCCGAGTCGAACGTGAAGGCCATGGTCATGAACATGAGGTGCGGGTCGAGCGCGGAGTATCCCGTCCCCGCCGGGTGCTGGTCACCGGCGTCCTCCGGCAGCGTCCCACGCACCTTGACGTGCCGTTTCCTGGTGAAAGCCAGCGCGCGGTCGGCCTCGGCTCTGCTACCGAGGAACACCGCCTCGAACAAGCGGCCGGTCAGCGCGAGCCGGGTGTAGGGGGTCATGCGGTGCTCGGTGTTCTCCGCCGTGCCGACAAAGAGCAGCGGGTGCACCGCCCCGATCACCAGCGCGCGCAAGCCGTAGGTCAGTCCCACCGCCCGCTTGCTCATCACCCGCCGGACCATCGAGTGGTCACTGAAATAGCCGGGCTCGGACATCGCCGCCTCCTCATCGAGCACATCTGGCAATAGCATCCACCAGAACCTACCTTTCTGGCAATACTCCATGCCAGAATGTGGCGCGCGGGTCGATCGGGCGACAACCACGGTGTTCAGCGGACCTGTAAGAATCGAAGGGTGACGGCGCAGCGGACTTACGGGGGCATCTCCGCCGAGGAGCGCCGGGCGCAGCGGCGTGCGGCGTTGCTGGAGGCCGCGCTGGAGATCATCGGCACGGAGGGGCTGGGGAAACTGACCGTGTCGGGGTTGTGCGCGCGGGCGGGTCTCAACGAGCGGTACTACTACGAGAACTTCGACAGCCGCGACGCCGTGCTCACCGCCCTGATCGACGGGATCGCCGCGGAACTGGCGGCGGCCATCCTCGCGGCCGTGCGCACCGCCGCGCCGGACACGCGCGCGACCGCGCACGCCGCGATCACCGCGGGCGTGCACCTGCTCACCGATGACCCACGTAAGGCGAAAGCCGCCCTGATCGCGGGTATGGCGACGCCGGAACTGCGCGCCCGCACCACCGAGACGGTGCGAACGTTCGCGCGGATGGTGGCCACCGAGGGCACGGACTTCTACCGGCTCCCGGATTCCGGCCCGGCCGCGGTGGTCGAGTTCCGGGCCCTCTACCTGGTCGGGGGGCTGGTGCAGACGCTGACCGCCTGGCTCCAAGGCGACCTGGATCTCACGCGCGACGAATTGATCGAGCAGACAGTCGACGTGTTCGTCCTGCTCGGCGAGGACATGGCCGGCAAACTGCGGTAACAGCCCTGGTCACAGCCGCAGGGACACGTCCTCCAGATCGGGCGCTTCGCCTTGCAGGACGACCCGGAAGAGTACGTCCCGCCGCGACCAGTAGGCCGCGCAATCGCGCATGGCCTCGGCGAACCAGTCACGCTCGACGGGCTCGTCGGCGAGCAATCCGGCCGAGTCGCGCACCACGGCAACGTATCCGGCCCCTTCGCCGAGGAAATCGTCCAGATCACGCAGGCACTCGTCGAACGCGTCCTTGTTCTCCCCGAAGTAGTACGGAAACTGGAACGCGGCGGCGAACTCGTCGAACAGGCGCGCGGTGGTGGTCATCTTCGCGCCGCGCAGTTCACGCACCAGGTAGCCCGAGGGCGCTTTGTCTCGCACCCCGCTGAAGTCGGCGGCGTCCACCGCGAGCGTGCCGAACGTGACACGCGGCGGGGTGAGTGCGGCGCCGGGCGGCGCGTCGTCGGCGTCGGAGCGGGCAAGGAACTGCGACAGCGTGACGGTCTTTGTCATCAGCGCATCCTCGTGAAGGTCTTGTAGTGATCGCCGGTGTACCAGGCCGAACCGTCGCTACCGGTGACGATGCGTTCGGCGTCGCGGGATCGGCCGGACTGCTTGGGATTGACGTCCCATTCCTGATAGATGATCGGCTTACCGGAGCCGTCGGTCGCGGGCAGGTCCCCACCCCGATTCATCCATCGCTCGCCCCCTTTGGTGCCGGGTGCGTTCGCCGAGTCCGGCCACTGGCCCGCGTCGATCTCTCTCAGCGTGGCGTACGCGCGTTCCGGGACACCGGACGCCTGGGTGACCGGCGACGCGCTGTCCGCACCGCGCGGCGCCGCGCCGGTCGGGGTGACCGTGCTCATCGCGGCGGTGGTCGCGCGACTCGCCGGGGTGGATGTGGTGGTAGCGCCACCGTCGTACAGCGCGAGCACCGCGGCGAGCACCACCAGGGCCACCGCGACCAGCAGGCCGACACCGCGCTTGATCAGTCGCGCCCGGTTCATCGGTACTGCACCGTGACGGGCGCGTGGTCCGACCAGCGTTGATCATAGGTAGCGGCGCGCTCGACCACCGCGTCCTTGGCTCGGGTGGCCAGCTCTCCTCGGGCGAGGTGGTAGTCGATGCGCCAGCCGCTGTCGTTGTCGAACGCGCGGCCCCGGTAGGACCACCAGCTGTAGGGACCGTCGCCCGCCGGGTGCAACTGCCGCACCACGTCGACGTACCCCGCGGCCAGCAGCTCATCGATCCACGCCCGCTCCTGCGGCAGGAACCCGGCCGACTTCAGATTGCCCTTCCAGTTCTTCAGATCACGCTCGGTGTGGGCGATGTTCCAGTCCCCGGCGACCACGAAATCACCGGTTCGCGCGGCGAGGTAGGCGCCGAGTTCGGCCATGAAGCGATACTTCTCGTCTTGACGCACCGTGCCCGCGTCACCGGAGTGCACGTAGACGCTGGCCACGGTGACATCGTCGAAATCGGCTTCGAGATAGCGGCCCGCCGCCGCGAACTCACTGCTGCCGAAGCCGACTCGCACGGCGCTGGGCGCCCGCCGGGACAGGATGCCGACACCGGCGCGGCCCTTGGACTTCGGTTCGGCGTGCGACAGCTGCCATCCCGCGTCCAGCGCGGGCGCCAGCGCGGCCCGGACCTGCTCGTCGGTGGCGCGAGTCTCCTGCACGCAGACGATGTCCGCCTCGGTGGCCGCGAGCCAGGCGAGCAGCCCCTTGCCCGCGGCCGCGCGGACACCGTTCACGTTCACTGTCGAGATATACGGCACACCATGACCGTACAATGCTGGTCAGATGAAGTCCCTTGGACACTGCCGTCCAGGAAGGGGTGATGACGATGTCGTCCGACACCTCCCAGTCCTCCTCCGCCCCCGCGCGCGGATCCACCCGGGCGAAACAGCCCCAGCCGATCAAGGCATTGCACGTGGGATCCGGCGATCCCCTGCTGTTGCTGCACGGATTCATGATGTCGCCGCACTGCTGGGAGCAGACGGCGGCGCGGCTGTCGACGCACTGCGAGGTGTTCGCGCCCGCGTTCGCGGGCCACTGGGGCGGCGCGCCCACCGGAGGCCCGTCGGTGGACGTGGGTTCGCTGGCCGACCGGATCTGCGAGCAGCTCGATGAACTGGGTTGGCGCACTTGCCATATCGCGGGCAACTCGCTCGGCGGACTGGTCGGCGTCGAACTCGCCCGCCGCGGACGTGCCCGCACCCTGACGCTGATCGCGCCCGCGGGCGGCTGGCATGCGCCCTCGCTGACCCAATGGCGGGTCAACCTGAAATTCCTCTCCCTGATACCGCTCGTCGAAATCGGCAAGCGCATCGGCGGATTCGTGATCGGCAACCCACTCGCTCAGCGGGTCGCATTGCTCGCGTTGAGCAAGCAGGCCTCCGCGGTTTCCCGGCGCGACGCCGCCGCCGCGCTCGCCGCCGCGCTGCACTGCCCGGCGATGGTGCCGATGATTCTCGGCGCGATGCGGGCGCCGGCACAGGACGACCTGTCCACCCTGCGGACGCCGGTCCGGCTGCTGCTGTCGGAGTACGACCGGGTCATTCCCAACCGCGTCTACGCGCGGCGCTACCTGAAGGAACTGCCCGAATCCGCCGACCGCATCCTGGTCAACGGCGTCGGCCACGTGCCGATGCTGGAAGCGCCCGACCGCATCGCCACCCTCATCGCCGAACACGTCTACGCCAGCCGCACTCGGCTACGCGCTGTGTAGTTCGGCCGCGACTTCGTCGCGGCGTGTGCTGTGTTGATCTTTCCAGCGCCTGCGGCGCTGGGTGTTCGCGGCCCTCTTATGGCTCGGTCTCGCTTCGCTCGAAAGACGTAGTTATGGTGCGCTGAGCACGTCGGCTTTCGAGTTCAGGACCAAGTGCACGCGGCCTCCCGAGTGCCCGTTCCGACACGCCCGAACGCGGCGACGGTGGGCGATGATGACCGCTCTATGGCCAGCCGGCCGCTGATGCAGTGGACAAACCGGGCACGAGCCGGATCGTCAACCGGCTGGGCTCGGTCTCCCCGCCCACGACCGGTGGTCGGGCCGATTTGGTTGCGCGCGGCCGTAGCCTCACCGCGCAGTGCGTACGGCGAGCCAGCCGATTCGGAAACTACTGCGCGAGCAGCCCTTTCGCGATGTGGGTCACCTGGATCTCGTTGCTGCCCGCGTAGATCATCAGTGACTTGGCGTCGCGGGCGAGTTGCTCCACGCGGTACTCGGTCATGTAGCCGTTGCCGCCGAACAGCTGCACCGCTTCCATGGCCACCTCGGTGGCGGCCTCGGAGGCGTACAGCTTCATCGCGGAGGCCTCGGCCAAGGTAGGCGGCTTGCCTGCCCGACCCCGCTCCAGCGTGTTGAACACCATGTTCTGCACGTTGATCCGCGCGATCTCCATCTTCGCCAGTTTCAGCTGGACCAGCTGGAACCGTCCGATCTCCTGGCCCCAGAGCCTGCGGTTCTTGGCGTACTCCACGCACAGCCGATGGCACTCGTTGATGATGCCGAGCGCCATGAACGCCACGCCGACCCGCTCGGCGGTGAAGCTGGACCTGGCGCTGTCCCTGCCGTCGCCGCCTTTGTGCTCCTCGGTCTCGCCGAGCAGCCGGTCCCGGCTCACGCGCACGTTGTCGAAGAACAGCTCACCGGTCGGCGAGGAGTGCAGGCCCATCTTCTTGAACGGCTTGCCCTGGGTGAGGCCGGGCATGCCTTTGTCGAGCACGAAGGCGAGCACCTTGCGGTCGCGCTTGTCGCCGCCCGCGCCGTCGTCGAGCTTCGCGTAGACGATCATCACGTCGGCGTAGGGGCCGTTGGTGATGAACGTCTTCTGGCCGTTGAGCAGGTAATCTTCGCCGTCGCGCTTGACGTAGGTCTTCATGCCGCCGAACGCGTCGGAACCGGAGTCCGGTTCGGTGATCGCCCAGGAGGCGACCTTCCGCATGGTGACGATGTCCTCCAGCCAGCGCTGCTTCTGCGCCAGCGTGCCTCGCGACATGATCGTGGTCGCGCCGAGACCGATGCTCACGCCCATCGCCGAGACCAGGCCCATGCACACTCCGGACAGTTCGCCGATGAGCACCGCCATCAGCGATTCCTGTCCGGCGAACGGGCTCGAGCCGGATGACTTCGGCTTCCGTTCCGCTTCGGCGGGAGCGCTCTCCCGCGCCGCCTGCCTGGCCAGCATCTTCTGCACGGCCTCGCCGCCCATCACGTCGATCCCGAACTCGCGGAACAACTTCCGGATGACGGGGTACGGCGGCAGTGCACCGCTGTCGAGCGCGTCCAGATTCGGGCGGATCTCCTTATCGATGAACGCCCGGACGGCATCGCGGATCATGACATCGGTCTCGGACCATTCGAACATCGTCGTTCTCCTCACATTCCCCGAGGTCAGGGCAGCCGGGCGGTGATGTCGTCGATCAGCCAGGGCCCTTCGGTCTCGATGGTCTTCACATCGTGCCAACCGGCCAGCTCGGAGATCGCGCCGCCCTGCACCGCGAACACCTTGCCGGTGATCGGGCAGTCTTCGGCGGCCAGGTAGGCGACCAGCGGCGCGATATTGGCCGGGGCGAAGGCGTCGAACCCGCCGTCGGACTCCTCCGCTTCGGCAGCCAGCATCTCGCCCATGCCGGGTGTGGCCAGGGTGAGCCGGGTGCGCGCGATCGGCGCGATCGCGTTGACCCGCACGCCGTAGCGCGCCAGTTCGTCGGCGGCCACCAGGGTCAGCGCGGCGATCCCGGCCTTGGCCGCGCCGTAATTGGCCTGTCCCGGGTTGGGCAAGGTGGTGCCCGACGCCGATGCCGTGTTGATCACGGCCGCGTTCGGCTGATTGCCCGCCTTGGACTGCTGCTTCCAGTATGCGGCGGCATGGTGCAGCACCGCGGCGTGGCCTTTGAGGTGCACGGCGATCACCGCGTCCCATTGCGACTCGTCCATGCCCGCGATAAACGCGTCACGCAGGATGCCCGCGTTGTTGACGACGACGTCCAGGCCGCCGAACTCGCTGACCGCTTGCTCGACCAGTTTCTGCGCACCGTCCCAAGTGGCGACGTCGTCGGTGTTGGCCACCGCCTTCCCGCCCGCGGCGACGATCTCGCGCACCACCTCCTGGGCGGGACCGGCATCGGTCCCCTCGCCCGCGTTGCTGCCGCCGAGATCGTTGACGACCACGGCGGCGCCCTCCTTCGCGAACAGCAATGCGTGCTCGCGGCCGATGCCGCGACCCGCGCCGGTGATGACGGCGACCCGCCCGGCCAGTACGCCCATGTGTTGTCTCCTGTAGTCGTGCCCGAAGGGAAGCGGCGGACATCGTGCCGCCGCGCGATGGTCAGTCGGCGATCTCGGCCAGTCCGTCGCTGAGCACGACATCGTCGCCGCGCACGGTCTCGAAGGCGTAGCGGGTGACGCCGTCGGCGGAGCCCGCCTTCCAGATGCGGGTCTCCAGATCGTCGCCGGGAAAGACCAGCTTGGCGAAGCGCACCGCGAAGCGCCTGAGCCGGTGCACATCCGACTCCGCGACCTCGGTCAGCACCGCCCAGGACGCGAACGCCATGGTGCACAGCCCGTGCGCGATGATGCCGGGCAGTCCGGCGTCCTCGGCGACCTGCTCGTCCAGGTGCAGCGGCACGGGATCGCCGGACGCCGGTGCGTAGCGGAAGGTTTGGTCGTGGTCCACGTGCTGCGCCACGACGGCGACCGGGTCCTGCTCGCGCAGCCGTTCGTCGAACTTGTGCGCCGGAGCGGCCGCGCCGACCGTCTTGCCCGCATCGATGTTGCGGAAGAAAGCGGTGAGGTATTGGTCGTTGACCGGTTCTCCCGCCTCGGTACGGCATTCGATGCGAATGGTGATGATCGTGCCGTTGGGGCGGCTGGTATAGCCGATCGCCTTGGCGCGCGACACCAGCCGGTCGCCGGGGCGGATCGCGCGGTGGAAGTGGAAGTCCTGCTCCCCGTGCACGACCCGGCCGAAGATGTCCATCGGCGCGACGTCGATGACGGGCATCATCATGGCCTCGAAGACCGGGACGATGGCGAAGACCGGTCCGGCCACCGTACCGGCCAGGTGCGCGGCGATCGGATCGTTCGTCGCGGCGGCGTACTCCGCGACCCGCTCGCCGGTGACCGCGAACCGGTCCTCGTCGGACCACGTCTCCAAGCCGCTGTCGTCGAACTCGACTGTGCGGGCGCTTGTTTCGGCGCTCATGCCGCATCCTTTCCGGCACGAGCGTGGCCCTGCGTGGTCACGCTCCGCTGCCGCCTGCGGGCCTGACCGCTCATGCCATGTCCGATTCCGGCACGAGCGGGGCCCTGCGTGGTCACGCTCCGCTGCCGCCTCCGGGCCTGACCGCTCATGCCATGTCCGATTCCGGCACGAGCGGGGCCCTGCGTGGTCACGCTCCGCTGCCGCCTCCGGGCCTGAGCGCTCATGCCGCCGAGGCCAACGTGTCGAGTTGGTCGAGCGAACGGTCGAGCTGTTTGATGCCGTCCTTCTCCACCGCTTTGCCGAGCGCGCCCTTGATCAACGCGCCCTCGAAGTCACCCGACACGAGGATGGTGCTGCCCTCGCCGTTGGGCCGGATGTCGAAGGTGAACTCGGTCCGCACGCCGGCCATGCCGGTGCCGCCGAGCGTCAGCTTGTTCGGCGCGTCCACCGCGACGATGGTCCATTCCAGTTTGTTCGCCATGCCGAGCATCACGATCTTGGCGACCAGCTTGGCGCCCGCGCTGAGCACGGCGGGCGGCTCCTCCATGAAGCGTTCGTGGATGGTGAACCACTTGTCCCAGGTCTGCGGGTCGGAGACGACCGCCCACAGGGCTTCGGGGGCGGCGTTGACGTCCTTGGTGGCTTCGATATGTCCCATGTGTCGCACTCCTCGTCGAGTTGGTCGGCGGTCAGCGGTCGGCGCGCTGGTAGGCGGTGACGACGGCCGCGCCGCCGAGGCCGATGTTGTGTTGCAGGGCGGCGGTGACGCCGTCCACCTGCCGCTTGTCCGCCGCTCCGCGCAGCTGCCAGGTCAACTCGGAGCACTGCGCGAGACCGGTCGCGCCGAGCGGATGCCCTTTGGAGATCAACCCGCCGGAGGGATTGACCACCCATTTGCCTCCGTAGGTGGTCTCGCCGTCGTCGATCAGCTGCCCCGCCTCGCCCGCGCCGCACAGGCCGAGCGCCTCGTAGAGCAGCAGTTCGTTGGCCGAGAAGCAGTCGTGCAGCTCGATGACCTGGAAGTCCTCCGGGCCCAGTCCGGACTGCCGGTAGACCTTCCTCGCGGCCTGCACGTTCATGTCGTAGCCGATCAGGTTCTTCGCGGTGTCGTCGAAGGTCGAGGCGAAGTCGGTGGTCATCGCCTGGCCGACGATCTCCACCGCCTGCCCGGCGAGATCGTGGGCGTCGACGAAGTCCTCGCTCGCGAGGATCACCGCGCCGGACCCGTCGGAGGTCGGCGAGCACTGCAGTTTGGTCAGCGGGTCGTAGATCATCCGCGAGGCGAGGATGTCTTCGAGGGTGTATTCGTCCTGGAACTGCGAATACGGGTTGTTCACCGAGTGCTTGTGGTTCTTGTGGCCGATCTTGGCGAAGTGCTCGGCGGTGGTGCCGTACTGCTTCATGTGCTCGCGCCCGGCCGCGCCGAACATCCACGGCGCCACGGGGAACAGCACCTCGGAGATCTCGGCCAGCGCCATGACGTGCTTGGCCATCGGCTGCTCGCGATCGTCCCAGGTGGACCCGAGCGAACCGGGTTGCATCTTCTCGAAGCCCAGCGCCAGCGTGCATTCGGCCAGCCCGCCCCGGATCGCCTGGGCCGCGAGATACAGCGCCGTCGAACCGGTGGAGCAATTGTTGTTCACGTTGACCACCGGGATGCCGGTCATGCCGAGTTCGTAGACGGCGCGCTGGCCCGAGGTGGATTCGCCGTACACATAGCCGACGTAGGCCTGTTCCACCAGGTCGTAGGTGATGCCCGCGTCCGCGAGCGCCTTGGTGCCCGATTCCCTGGCCATGTCCGGGTAGTCCCAGGCGCGAGTAGTGCCGTCGGCTTGCTCGACCAACCGGCGGCCCGGCTTCTCGAACTTCGTCATGCCGACACCGACGACGTAGACCTTGTTCGCCATCGAACTCCTCAGATTGTGCGTACGCCGCGAGCGGCCGAACGGATGAAAACAAACATACAAGGTTGTATGTAAGTGAACAAGAGGTCCGCGCGGAAGCAGACCACAACCCTGGTAACCAGCGGATTGCATCTCACTTGCTACATACAGTGAGACATGCATGTTTTCTTCAACGCCACCTCCGAAGGCGCGCTCAGCCGCAGTCCGCCCCGGCAGCTTCGATATCACCCATCTCCCACCGAAACGGCGGAACATACAGCACTGTATGTAAGTGTAGGATCGGACGGTGGCCAGGAGCGTAGTCGTGAAGCAGCAGCGCCGGACGCAGGAGCAGCGCAGCACCGAGATGCGCACCCGGCTGCTGGACGCGACGGTGGACTGTCTGGTCGAGTACGGATACTCGGGCACCACGACGCCGCGGGTGGCCGAGCGCGCCGGGGTGACCCGTGGGGCGCAGGTCCATCACTTCGGCTCGAAGACCGATCTGGTGGTGGCCGCGATCAGCCACCTGGCGCAACTGCGCGCCGAGACCGCCATGCGGGAGATGTCGCGGGTCGAAACCGGCGACGATCCGGTGGCCGCGGCGCTGGAGTTCCTGTGGGACCTGCACCAGGGTCCGCTGTTCATCGCGACCGTCGAACTGTGGGTGGCGGGGCGGACCGACCCGGTGCTGGCCGCGGCGATGGAGAAGGTCGAGCCGTTCGTCAACAACGCCGTCTTGCTTGCGGTCGCCCGCTTCGTGCCGGACGACGTGCGCCGCAAGGAAGCGCGCGACTTCATCTACACGGCCATGGACGCGCTGCGCGGAATCCTGATCTCGAATTTCATCGACCCGGACGACGAGCGCGCCCGCCGCCGGTGGCGACGCGCCACGGCGCACCTGCACGACATCGCGGGCCGCGCCCTGGCCGCCCGCCCCGCCGGATAGTCCGCGCCCGACCCGGCGAGTCCGAATTCCGACAAGCCGCCGACAACCTCGGGGCCTGCTTCGGCATCGCTACCGCGTCGCTCGCTGCGGGCGTGATCTCCGCGCGGTCCAAGCGGTCACTGTGAACAACGCGACGCCGATCGCCGCGAGGGCCGCCCCGACCACGGCCGGAGCCGTGTAACCGAGACCCGCGGCGATGACCAGGCCGCCGAGCCAGGCGCCCGCGGCGTTGGCGATGTTCAAGGCGGCGTGGTTGAGGGCGGCGGCGAGGGTCTGGGCGTCGGCCGCGACGTCCATCAGACGGGTTTGCAGTGCCGGCGCCAAGGCAGCTCCGGACGCGCCGACCAGCAACGCGCCGAAGGCCGCGGTGTACGGGTTGTGCGCGGCGGCGACGAAGCCACCGAGGATGACGGTCATCGCGACCATCGACACCAGGATGGCGCGGTCCACGCCGCGATCGGCGAGCACGCCGCCGACGATGTTCCCGATCACCATGCCCACGCCGAACAGCATCAACACCAAGGGAACCGCGCCGGCCCGCAGACCCGCCACGTCGGTGAGTGTGGTCGCGATGTAGGTGTAGACGGCGAACATGCCGCCGAACCCGACGGCGCCGACCAGCAGCGTCAGCAGTACCTGCGGGCGACGCAGCGCGCCGAGTTCGGTCATCGGGTTGGTCACCGTGATGCCGGTGAGCTCCGGCACGAAGCGCAGCAGCGCCGCCACGGTGGTCACTCCGATGAGCGCGACGACCACGAACGCATCGCGCCAGCCGAGATGCTGGCCGAGCCACGTAGCGGCGGGAACGCCGACAACATTGGCGGCGCTCAATCCCAGCATAACCGCGGCAACCGCCTTTGCCCGCTGCCCTACCGGGGCGAGAGTGGCGGCGGCCAACGAGGCGACACCGAAGTAGGCACCGTGCGGCAAACCTGAGACGAATCGCGCGAGAACCAGCGTCTCGAACGAGGGCGCCAGGACGGTCGCCGCATTTCCCAGAGTGAACGCCACCATGAGCGCGACGAGCAGGCGCTTGCGCGGCATCCGCGCGCACAGCGCCGCGATCAGTGGCGCGCCGATCACCACACCGAGCGCGTAGGCCGATACCGCGTGCCCCGCGGTCGGCTCGGAGACCCGCATGGCCGACGCGATGTCCGGCAGCAAACCCATGGTGACGAATTCGGTGGTCCCGATCCCGAATCCGCCGAGGGCCAGGGCGAGCATCGCGGGCACGTGCCAATCGGTTCGTCCGGGCGGCGCGGTGGTGCTGGTGGTCAGGGCGCTGGTCACGTGTTCATGTAACCGGCCTCGGCCTGCGATCGCTTCCCCAGCGAACGTGAGTTCGCCCACGTACCGCCGACGAACTACGCAGTTGAACAGGAGAATTCGCCCAATACAGACCGACGACCGTAGTCGGCCCGCCACCTTCGAGCATCGTCGCGGTGTCAGCTATCAGCTCGGGCCATGCCCGCGCCGGAAGATCGCCGCGCCCCGCGCGAATTCCCGGTGAACTTCTCCGACCTGGCGGTCAACCGGGCAGGTCTGTCCAACATCCTCACGGCCGAACAGTCCGGGCACCCGTTCCACCGAGGGTGGGGCGGGTGCCCGATGTTCAGCCCGGCGCTGGGCGACCACCCAGCGCCGGAGTCGGCCGAGCGACGCGGCTCGGCCCCGGATCAGCGCAGCGCGCGAGCCAGGTTGGCGTCCAGCGCGCCGAGGAACTCCTCGGTGCTCAGATAGCCCTGGTCACCGCCGACGAGCAGCGCGAGATCCTTGGTCATCTGGCCGCCCTCGACGGTCTTGATGACGACGTCCTCCAAGGTCTGCGCGAAGCCGATGACCTCGGGGGTGTTGTCCAGCTTGCCGCGATGCTCGAGCCCGCGGGTCCAGGCGAAGATGGACGCGATCGGGTTGGTCGAGGTCGGCTTGCCCTGCTGGTGCTGGCGGTAGTGCCGGGTGACGGTGCCGTGGGCGGCCTCGGCCTCACAGGTGCGGCCGTCCGGGGTCAGCAGCACCGAGGTCATCAGGCCGAGCGAGCCGAAGCCCTGCGCCACCGTGTCGGACTGCACGTCGCCGTCGTAGTTCTTGCACGCCCAGACGTAGCCGCCCTCCCACTTCATCGAGGAGGCGACCATGTCGTCGATCAGCCGGTGCTCGTAGGTCAGGCCCGCGGCGTCGAACTGGCTCTTGAACTCGGCGTCGAAGATGTCCTGGAACGTGTCCTTGAACATGCCGTCGTAGGCCTTGAGGATGGTGTTCTTCGTCGACATGTACACCGGGTAGTTCTGCTGCAGGCCGTAGTTGAACGACGCCCGCGCGAAGTCCTCGATGGACTTGCGGAAGTTGTACATGCCCAGGACGACACCGCCCTCCTCGGGCATCTTCACGACCTCGTGCACGATCGGCTCGCTGCCGTCGTCCGGGGTGAAGGTCACGGTGACGGTACCGCCCTGGAACACCTTGAAGTCGGTGGCGCGGTACTGATCACCGAAGGCGTGACGGCCGATGATGATCGGCTTGGTCCAGCCCGGCACCAGCCGCGGAACGTTCGAGATGATGATCGGGGCCCGGAAGATGGTGCCACCCAGGATGTTGCGGATGGTGCCGTTGGGCGACCGCCACATCTTCTTGAGGCCGAATTCCTTGACTCGCGCCTCGTCCGGGGTGATAGTGGCGCATTTCACACCGACGCCGTGCTTCTTGATGGCTTCGGCGGCGTCGACGGTGACCTGATCATCGGTCTTGTCGCGGTATTCGATGCCGAGGTCGTAGTACTCGAGGTTCACGTCGAGATAGGGGTGGATCAGCTTGTCCTTGATGAACTGCCAGATGATCCGGGTCATCTCGTCGCCGTCGAGTTCTACGACGGTGCCTTCAACCTTGATCTTGGACATGGATCTTCGTGTCCTCCTAGGATGGTGCCCTCATTGCACGGCCAGGCGAACACGCTTGTGAGCGGACCCCAGCTGTTCCAACAGACAACGTATATGTCCCGCGTTGTCGGCGGGACATGTGGTGCAAACAAGACAAGCGTACTGCTGCCGAAGTCCTCACCGCACGGGCAGCCCCCGGAGTGAGCTGGAC
Organism: Nocardia sp. NPDC051900; assembly: GCF_044452545.1. Classification (NCBI taxonomy): domain Bacteria; kingdom Bacillati; phylum Actinomycetota; class Actinomycetes; order Mycobacteriales; family Nocardiaceae; genus Nocardia; species Nocardia sp. NPDC051900. Next base: position 274,681 of record NZ_JBITBU010000002.1, read on the forward strand.
CACCTTTGCCACCGATTGGTAGGCAACGCCTTCCAGCGCCTCGGCGGGCACCCGCGCAACCGCCGTCGCCGCCATGATCCGCCTTCCGTTCCAGCACGGCAACCGCCTGGCACACGACGAGGCCCGCGCGGCGTCAGCACGCCGCGCGGACCTCGTTCCGGTGGATCAGACCGCGACCGGAAGCCGTGCCCCGTCCTCGGAACCTTCGATCAGGTTCTCCGGCCGGTCCCGGATCATCAGCGCGATGATCGGAACGGCCGCCAAGAAGAACCCGGCGCCGACGTAGAAGGCCACGTCGTAACTGTGGATCGCGGCCCGCGCGGCCAGGTTGTCGATGCCAGGGTTGTCCTGCGCGAAGGTCTTGGCGACCTGCACCGAGATGGTGGTCAGCAGCGCCGTGCCGACCGCCCCGCCGACCTGCTGCGCCGCGTTCAGCAGCGCGGAGGCGACGCCGGAGTCCTCTTCCTCCACCTGATGCAGCGCGACCGTCTGCATGCCGACGAACAGCGGACCCATACCGAGCGCGATGAGCACCTGAGCGGGCAGCACACCGGCGAGGAAGCTGTCACCGAAGCTCAGTTGAGCCAGCAGCACCAGGCCGACGACGCCCAGCACGGCCCCGGCCAGCATCAGCGGACGCGGGCCGAGCTTCGGCAGCAGAGCGCTGGTGACACCCGCCGAGATCGCGATGCCCGCAGGGAAGGGCAGGAACGCGAAGCCCGCCTTCAGGGCGGAGTAGCCCAGCGTGATCTGGAAGTAGAAGCTCAGGAACAGGAACATCGCGAACATCGCGATCGGGATGAGCAGCGCGGCGAGGAACGCGCCGCCCCGGTTGATCTCACCCGGGATGTGCAACGGCAGCAGCGGGTTCGCCGAGCGCCGTTCGATCGCGACGAAGGCGACGAGCAAGGCCAGCCCGGCGACCAGCAGCGCCAGCGTGCTGCCCGCCAGCCAGCCGTCGTCGGCGGCACGACTGAAGCCGTACACGATGGCGATCAGACCGAGCGTCACGGTGACGGCTCCTGGCACGTCGTATCCCCCGCTGCGCGGCGCGGGCACGTCCTTCGCCACCCAGGCCAGCGCGCCGAGCAGCGCGATCAGCGCGATCGGCGTGTTGACCAGCAGGCACCAGCGCCAGGAGGCGTATTCGGTGAGCGCGCCACCGGCGATCAGCCCCAGCGCCGCGCCACCCGCGGAGATGCCCGCGAACACACCGAACGCGGTGGCCCGCTCGCCGGGCTCGGTGAAGGTCACCGACAGCAGCGAGAGCGCGGCCGGAGCCAGCAGTGCGGCGAACGCGCCCTGCAACGCGCGTCCGGCGAACAGTTCCGCGCCGGTCTGCGCGAGACCGGCCAGCGCCGACGCGCTCGCGAAGCCGATCAGGCCGATGATGAAGATCCGGCGTCGGCCGAGGTAGTCGGCCAGCCTGCCGCCGAGCAGCAGCAGGCCGCCGAAGATCAGCGTGTAGGCGGTGAGCATCCATTGCCGGTTGCCGTCGCTGATGTCGAGATCCCGCTGCGCGAACGGCAGCGAGATCGTCACGATGGTGGCGTCCAGCACCACCATGAGCTGGGCTAACGCGATCACTCCCAGCGCGAGCCAACGCGCTGAACCGCTCGCCCGCTGCGGCGCGTGCACCGCTGTCGCGGTCTCGGTCACGGTCTTCTCCTCGTCCTCGATGTCCGGAGCAATCCTGTCACCGACCGACATTTGTCGTCAAGCGCAAAATGTCGTGTTACGACATTTGACCGTTACGGACAGGAAAACGGCAGGTTGCGTTAACATGGGGGCATGCTCGAGTTATCGGCGCCGACGGGCGCGGGCGCAGCGGCCGACCGCGCCGCCGGCGGCCCGGCGACCCAGGGCCTGCGCGAACGCAAGAAGCAACAGACCAGGCTGCGGATCATCGCCGCGGCCCTCGATCTGTGCGACACACAGGGCTTCGACGCGACCACGATCGAGCAGATCGCCAACGCCGCGGACGTCTCGCCGCGCACGATCAACCGCTATTTCGACAGCAAAGAAGACATCGTCCTGGGGCCGGTGCAGGATTTCGGGCAGACCATCGCCGAGACGCTGCGCGAGTTGCCCCGCACGGGCAACGAACTCGGGGCGCTGCGCCAGGCCTTCCTGCACGTGGTCGATGAAGCCGCCGCGGCGGGCGAGGCGGATCCGCTGTCGTTCCGGCAGTTCCAGAAGATGCAGCGGATTCTGCGCAGCAGCCCGTCGGTCAGCGCGCGCAGCATGGAGCACGCCGACGACAAGAACCACGCGATCGCCGCGGTGGTCGCCGAGCGCCTCGGCACCACGCCGGACGCGCGCCCGGTGCGGCTGATCGTCGGCACCTGGCAACTGATCGGTCACATCGGCATGGAGTGCTCCGACGATGTGTTCCTCGACGACGACCTGGCGGTCGCGGCCAGGGCGGGGCGGACGGCGTTCACCGAGGCCTACGACGAGTTCGTGCGCACCTGCTGCGGGGCGCCGACCGCTGCGGACCAGTGAGTTCGACGGAGGATTTCGGGCGCTGACCGCCCGCCGGTTATGATGCCGGGCAGGTCATGAGTACCAGCGTCAAGCCCCGGCTCGCTGGTCGGCAACCCTCCAGCCGCGGTGGGGTGCTCCGGGTGATGACCTGGCTCCCGAGAGCCGGGAGCAAGCGCGTAACAGGAGGTCGCCGGCATGTGTTGTTGTTCGTCACCCACACACCGCTAACCCCTGCTGTACCGGCGAACACCTGCTTGGGAGCAAACCATGAGTGAATTCACCGCGCCCGGGGCCGAGCGAGGCCCGGCGCAGTCGGCCCCGCACAGCCGTGGTGCCGAGTTCGGGGTCGTGCGCTTCCTCCCGGATCCTCCGCCCGCCGGTTTCGCGGCGGCGGCGACATGACCGTGAACACCGAACCGAGCGCGCGGACCTCCGGCATCGCCCTGCCGCCCCCGGATGGACAGCTCGGCACCATCGCCATCGGGGACGTGCGGCTGGAGAACGGCGCGGTCATCCCGGACGTCCACCTCGCGGTACAACGCTGGGGCGAGCTCTCCCCCGGCCTGGACAACATCGTGCTGGTCGAACACGCGCTGACCGGCGACTCGCACGTCGTCGGCAAGCCCGACGGCGTGCACCCGATGCCCGGCTGGTGGGACGGCATGGTCGGTCCCGGCGCGCCGCTGGACACCGACGAATGGTGTGTGCTCGCGACGAACGTGCTCGGCGGCTGCAAGGGCAGCACCGGGCCGTCCACTACCGCTCCGGACGGAAAGCCGTGGGGTGCGCGTTTTCCCGGGATCTCCATCCGCGATCAGGTGACCGCCGAAGCCGCTCTGCTCGACCTGCTGGGCGTCGAGCGGCTCGCGGCCGTGGTCGGCGGGTCGATGGGCGGTATGCGGGTGCTCGAGTGGATGGTCGGCGCACCGGATCGGGTCGCCGCGGCGCTGGTGCTCGCGGTCGGAGCCCGCGCCACCGCCGATCAGATCGGCACCCAGACCACCCAGATCGCGGCGATCACGTCCGATCCGGACTGGCAGGGCGGCGACTATCACGGCACCGGCCGCGCCCCGACGACGGGGATGGCGCTGGCCCGGCGGATCGCGCACCTGACCTACCGCACCGAATTCGAGCTGGATCACCGGTTCGAGAACAAGCCGCAGGGCGACGAGGACCCCTGGAACGGCGGACGCTACGCGGTGCAGAGCTACCTGGACCATCAGGCCGAAAAGCTCTGCAAGCGTTTCGATCCCGCCACCTATGTGCTGCTGACCGAGGCGATGAACCGCCACGACGTCGGCCGCGGGCGGGGCGGCATCGAGGCGGCGCTCTCGGCGACGCCGGTGCCGTGCGTGGTCGGCGGCGTCGACTCCGACCGGCTCTATCCGCTGCGGACCCAGCAGGAACTCGCCGATCTGCTGCCCGGATGCGACGGACTGGAGATCGTGCACTCCCGCGACGGGCACGACGGATTCCTCACCGAGGCGGCGGCGGTGTCCAAACTGCTGACCGAGACCATGCGCCTGGCCCGCGCCGGTGTGCGCCCCGAACGCTGACAAGGGTCCGCTTCCCCTCGCGCCCGCACTGATCGGTACCTCGCGCCGTGATGCCGTCCGCTCTCAGAGCGCTGCGGCTCGCCGCGCCGCTTCGATGCGGTTGATGTTGGTTTCGATCCACTCCCGCAGCGCCGCTATCGGCGTGCGCAGACTGTGCCCCAGCTCCGTCAGCGTGTAGTCGACTCGTGGCGGGATCGTGGGATGCACTGTGCGCGTGACGAAACCGTCGCTCTCCAGTTGCCGCAACGTCTGCGTCAGCATCTTCTGGGAAATGCCCTCGATACGGTGGCGCAGATCGGTGTAGCGCATGGTGCCGTCGGCGAGCGCGTCGATGATCAGGACCGTCCATTTCCCCGCGATGTGGTCGAGGATCTCCCGCGTGGGGCACTTCGCGGAGTACACGTCGGCGGGAAGGCCGGAACCTTCGATATAGGTGGGCACCTATTGGAGTGTAGCGCACTAAATAGTGCCTTCTTCCTATTGGAGTGTGACTCTCCGATAGTTAGAAATATGGAGACAAAGACACTTTCGGTAGCCGATGCGATCCGTGGACGTCGCACGGTGCGGCACTATCGCCCCGACCCGGTGGCGCCCGAACTGATCGAAGAGTTGCTCGAGCTGACGATGCAAGCGCCGAGCGCATGGAATATGCAGGACCGGTCGATCGTGGTGGTGACCAGCGAATCCGGCCGCGCCGCGCTGTCGGAGGCGGCGTTCGGCCAGCCGCAGCCGAGGGAGGCGCCGGTGGTGCTGGTCTTCGTCGCCGACGCCGCCGCCTGGCGAGACCGCAACGCCGACATCGCCGAACTAGCTGGTCGCAACGGCGCGTGGAACGCGGAGTTCACCGCCATGTTCGACACACGCGCCGAATATTTGGCGCTGGAACAGCGCGGACTGCTGCGGGAGAACGCCGTCAAGAACGCGATGATCGCGGCCACCTACGCGATGCTCGCGGCGACCGGGCTCGGCTTGGCCTCGGCGCCGATGAACGGCTGGGACGCGGAGTCGGTGAAGCAAGCCATCGGTATCGGCGACCGGGCAGATCTCGCCATCGCGGTACTGGTCACCATCGGCTACAGCGACACCGCCCCTCCGCACCCGGGGCGTCGTCCGCGCGAGCGGACGGTCTTCGCCGAGCGATTCGCCGCTGCCCGCTGAGCACAAGGGCGACCCGGCCATCGCTGGGTCGCCCGCCCTCAGCCGACGCCGAGCGTGTTGATCGTGGCCGCGAGGAACAGGATGCTCGACCCCAGCAGCGTCAGCGCGCCGACGTCGAACGGCTTGCTGCGCACCGCCAGCAGCCCCACCCGGGTAGTCGGCAGGCACAGCCGGAATGCCGCCGCCAGCAGCGTCGCACCGCCGAAGAAGAACGTCCCGCGCCGCCAACGATCGGACGCCACGAACACCACCGCCACCACGATGACCAGCGTCACGACGACCATCGGCAGATGAGAACGCAAGAACTCCGCTCCCGAACCGCGGCGTCCGGCCCGGGCGATAGGCGTATCGGCATCGGTCACCTTCCCGATTCTTGCAGACCGGTCCGGTGGTCGACGAGTGGCGCATGGCTGCGGCGAATCGCGAGTACTCCCCGCGGCGGTGCGCCACTCGTGTGGGGTGCGGGCGGACGGCTCCGGTGACCTGGTTGACTGATGCGTCGTGTTCCATCTGATGTTCCATGAGCCGTGCATTCCGCCGAATACCGGCAACGCGATCCGGTTGGTCGCGGGGACCGGGTGTCATCTGCATCTGATCGAGCCGTTGGGATTCGATCTGTCGGAGCCGAAGTTGCGCAGGGCCGGGTTGGACTACCACGATCTGGCGTCGGTGACGGTGCACCCGAATCTGGCGGCGGCATGGGAGGTACTGCGCCCGGAGCGGGTTTTCGCGTTCACCACCCAGGGCACCACTCGGTTCACGGACGTGGCCTATCGCGAGAACGACGTGCTGCTGTTCGGCACCGAACCCACCGGCCTGCCCGCGGAGGTGCTGGCCGATCCGCGCATCACCGACCGGCTGCGCATCCCGATGCTGCCCGGTCGCCGCTCCATGAACCTTTCCAACGCGGCCGCGGTGACCGTCTACGAAGCATGGCGCCAACTCGGCTTCCCCGGCGGCATTTGAGCTGCGGCGGCGACGTCAAGGCCTGTCGATTTCGAATCGTTTGAAGCGGGAGGTCGCACCCGCCGTCAGCCGGACGGCGGACTTGGGGACTCCGTAGTGGCCTGCGAGCAACTCGATGGCGGCCTTGTTGGCCTTGCCTTCGACGGCGGGAGCCCGCACGTACAGTTGCAGGCTCCCGTCGTCGAGGGTCTCCACCAGCGGTCCCTTACGGCTGTTCGGCTTGATCGTCGCCCTTACTACCGTCGGCACTCTTGCCTCCTGCGCTGGTCTCCGCGCCATCCGAGGCGCTGCTCACCGGCTCCGGTGCCGATTCTCCCGCACCAGGCGTGGGCTTGCGCCGCCGCACCAGGCGCACGATCCCCCACAGCACGGCGGCTACCACCGCGAGGAAGCCCAGCCACGGAATCGCTTTGCCGCTGAACACGATCGCGTCCTGCAGCCAGCCCACCAGCGAGTTCCAGCCGGAGACGATGCCGTCCCAGAAGTTGTCGGGGTCGTCGCCGGAGTTCTTGTGATCGGTGGTGACGTCGATGGTCAGCGTGGACAGGGCCACCTGGTCGTCGAGCCTGCGCTTCTGCGCGCTGAGGCTGTCCAGCTCACCCTGGCGGCTGGACAGCGCCTGCTCGGCGGCGATCAGGTCGGAGGTGGTGGTGGCGCCCGCGATGAGTCCGCGCAGCCGGTCGACCGAGGCTTGCAGTGCCTTGATCCGCGCGTCCAGGTCCTCCCAGTGCATGGTGACGTCGTCGCGGTTGGTGGTGACCCGCGTGATCTGTCCGACCCCGCCGAGGCCCGCGATGAACGCGTCGGTCTTGTCCGCGGGCAACCGGACGACGAGCGTGGCGCTTGGCTCGGTGTCGTCGGTGCCGGGCTGCTCGGTGCGGCTGTCGACTCGGCCGCCCGCGGCGCGCACCTGGTCGATGATCGTGCCCGCCGCGGTGACCGGCGCGTCCGCGGTGATCTCGACGCTGCCGGTGACCACCTCCTTGCGGGTGGACGTCGGTTCGGCGCCGGAGTTGTCCTCCCGCTTGGGCGGCGCCTGCTCGTGCACCCCCGGGGGCACGAGCGCGGGAGCCGCGGGTCCCGGCCCGGTGACGATCGTCGGCGTCCGATCCCGAGCGGGTGCCGCGTTGTCGTCACCGCAGCCGGTGAGCAAGATCAACCCCAGCGCGCCGACGCACAGCACAGCAAGCTTCCTCATGCCTGGCACAGTAGCGGTTCGCACTGCGCGAAAAGCCGCGCATAACGGTTCTCTAGAACGCTTCTAACACTTCCTTAAAGCAACCGGCTCAACGGAAGTCGCGCGATTTGGACGCCATCCGCAGATCCATGCGCTGCAGATGTTCGGCGACCACGCTGACCACGCCCTCGGCATTCTGCACCCGCCCGCGGATGAGCAGCGCGGCCGCGCCTTGGGCCAGGCGCCGGTAGCGCCGCCACAGCCCCAGCGAGCAGACGATGTTCACCATGCCGGTTTCGTCTTCCAGATTGAGAAAGGTGATGCCCTCCGCGGTCGCGGGACGCTGCCGATGCGTCACCGCGCCGCCCACCAGGACCCGCGAGCCGTCGGGCACGGTGCGCAGGCCGGAGGCGGGTATGACGCCGAGGGCGTCCAGGTGGGAGCGCAGGAACTGCGTCGGGTAACTGCCCGGCGAAACGCCTGTGGCCCAGACGTCGGCGGCGGCCGTCTCCAGATCGCTCATCCCGGGCAGGACGGGCGCGGTGGTGGACGCGCCGGTGCCGGGCAACCGGTCCGGGCGCTCACCCGCGGCGGCGCCCGCCGCCCAGAGCGCTTCCCGACGGGCGCTGCCCAGGCTGCCGAGCGCGCCCGCCGTGGCGAGCGATTCCGCTTGCGCGACAGTGAGTTCCACCCGGCCGGTCAGGTCGAGGAAAGACGTGTAGGGTCGCTCGCCCCTGGCGGCGACGATGCGCTCGGCGAGGTCGTCGCCGATCTGGCGGATCGCGGCGAGACCGAGGCGTACTTCGGTGCCCTTCGCCTCGAGGGTGGGCTCGGCGCGGCTGGCGTTGACGTCGGGACCGTGCACCACGACCCCGTGCCTGCGCGCGTCGGCGACCAGTGATTGCGGTGAGTAGAACCCCATCGGCTGGGCGCGCAGCAGACCCGCGCAGAAGGCGGCGGGATGATGCAGTTTGAACCAGGCCGAGTAGTAGACGATCGAGGCGAAGCTCTGCGAATGACTCTCGGGAAAGCCGAAATTCGCGAAGGCGTAGAGCTTCTCGTAGATACGGTCGGCGACCTCGCCGGTGATGCCGTGCCGCTCCCGCATGCCCTGGTAGAGCCGCGCTTTGAGACGTTCCATGCGCTCCGGTGACCGCTTGGAGCCCATGGCGCGGCGCAGCTGATCGGCCTCCACGGCGGTGAATCCGGCGACGTCGACGGCCATCTGCATGAGCTGCTCTTGGAACAGCGGCACGCCGAGCGTGCGTTCCAGCGAATTCTTCAGCGCCGGATGGTCGTAGACGACGTCCTCGGCCCCGTTGCGCCTGCGGATATAGGGATGCACCGACCCGCCCTGGATCGGGCCGGGGCGGATCAGCGCCACCTCGACCACCAGGTCGTAGAAGCTGCGCGGGCGCAGCCGGGGCAGGGTGGCCATCTGGGCACGCGACTCCACCTGGAAGACACCGACCGAGTCCGCGCGCGAAAGCATCTCGTAGACCTCGGGTTCGGCCAGGTCGAGCGCGTGCAGCTCGACGGTCTCGCCTTCGTGCTCGCGCACCAGGTCGATCATGTAGTGCAGCGCGGAGAGCATGCCGAGGCCGAGCATGTCGAACTTCACCAGATCGATGGCCGCGCAATCGTCCTTGTCCCACTGCAGGACGCTGCGGCCGGACATGCGCGCCCATTCCACCGGGCAGACGTCGGCGATCGGCCGGTCGCAGATCACCATGCCGCCGGAATGGATGCCGAGATGCCGCGGCAGCCCCTCGATATCGGCGGCCAGTTCCAGCACCTCGGCGGGGATGTCGGTGTTCGTCTCCGCGCCCACGCCGGTCCAGCGGCTCACCTGCTTGCTCCACGCGTCCTGCTGGCCGGGCGAGAAACCCAGCGCCCGTGCGGCATCGCGCACCGCGGACTTGCCGCGATAGGTGATCACATTGGCCACCTGCGCGGCGTATTCGCGGCCGTACTTGCGGTAGACGTGTTGGATCGCCTCTTCTCTGCGATCGGATTCGATGTCGACGTCGATGTCCGGCGGGCCGTCGCGCTCCGGGGAGAGGAAACGCTCGAACAGCAAGTGGTTGCGCACCGGGTCGACATTGGTGATGCCGATCGCGTAGCAGACCGCGGAGTTGGCTGCCGACCCGCGGCCCTGGCAGAGGATGTCGTTGTCCTTGCAGAAGCTGACGATGTCGTGCACCACCAGGAAGTAACCGGGGAATTCCAGGTCGTTGATCACCGCGAGCTCGTGCTCGATCTGCCGGTAGGCCTCCGGGTTCTCCTGGGGAGTCCCGTAGCGCGCCGCGGCGCCCGCCATGGCGAGTTCGCGCAGCCAGGACTGCTCGTCGTGTCCGGCGGGCACGTCGAAGGGCGGCAGGTTCGGAGCGATCAACTGCAGGTCGAAGGCGCATTCGCGAGCCAGGGCCGCCGCGTTCGCCACCGCCTGCGGGCAGTCGGCGAACAACCGCGCCATCTCCGCCCCTGACCGCAGGTGCGCACCGCCCGCAGGGGCCAGCCAGCCCGCTATCTCGTCCAGGCTCTGTCTGGCCCGGATCGCCGCGAGCGCCATGGCTCGGCGACGCCCGCTCGGTGCGGCGAAATGCGCTCCGGTGGTGGCGAGCACCGGGAGGCCGAGACGATCGGCCAGGGCGATGAGATGAGCGTTGCGCTCGTCGTCCTCCGGGATGCCGTGATGGGTGAGTTCCACGCTCACCCGATCGGCGCCGAAGCGGTCGGTGAGTTCCCGCAACGCGGCTTCCGAACGCTCGAGCCGGGTGCTGCCCGCGCGCGAGTCGAGTTCGAGCGCCTGGCGCAGGTGACCCTTTCGGCATCCGGTCAGGATGTGCCAGTGCCCCTCGGCCGCCGCGGTGAGCGTGTCGAGGTCGTAGCGCAGGATGCCCTTCTCCCCTGCGGCCATGTGCGCGGCGGCGATCTCTCGGGAAAGCCTGCGGTAGCCCTCTTGGCCGCGGGCCAGCACCAGCAGGTGCGGCCCGGCCGGGTCCGGCGCGCCGGTGCGCGGCGCCGAGTCGGGGGCGGCGGCGTGCCCGCGCACGGCGCCCGGCACGTGTGGTTCGAGTGCCGTGCCGAGCGACAGTTCGGCTCCGAAGACGGTGGGCATGCCCCATTCCTTGGCCGCCTCGGCGAAACGGACGGTGCCGTAGAAGCCGTCGTGGTCGGTGAGCGCGATCGCCGTCAGGCCGAGCCGCACCGCCTCCTCCACCAGTTCCTCCGGCTGGCTCGCACCGTCCAGGAAGCTGTAGGCCGAATGCGCGTGCAGCTCCGCGTACGGGACCGTCGGTTCATCGACAGGGCGCACCGGCTCGGGCCGGTACTCGCCGCGCTTACGCGACCACGCCGGACTGTCGCCGCCGTCGCCCGGATACGTCACATCGGGGCTCGGCCGCCCGGACAGCACCCGCTCCATCTCCGCCCAGCTGGGCGGACCGTTTCCCCAGCCCACGACTCACCTCCTAGCCTCGAACATACATTCGAAGACGGGCGATGTACAGGCAGGTCAGGACGCCCGGAGACGCTCCACGGAACCGGCGGACAGAGCGGCCTCGACACCTTTCAGGCGAGTCCGGATGAGCGCGCCGTAGGCATCGGAGGCGAGGACGTCGAGATGCCCGCGCGCGATGGCCAACTGCATCCTGGCCACTTCGAACTCGCCGACCCGGCGATGACTGTCGGCCAGGTTCAAGTAGAGCGACGGCAAGAAGCCGCGCAGGCCTTCATCGAGCGGCACACCGGGCCCGAACACCGCAGCCAGCGCGCGCTGATCCCAGCGCAGCGCCTCGGCGGGCTCCTCCTGGAGATCGGCGAGATGATGTGCGACCACGCAGCGCTGCAACACCCCGCCGTGTTCGCCGAGTTCGTCCCAGAGCTTTTCCAACGCCCGTCGCCCCGCCGCGGGGTCGACGCCACCGAGCCGCACCGCGGCAAACACCTCCGCCATCCGATCGTCCGACATGCGCTGAGTATCGCACATATGTTCGAACCTTTCGAGAGTTGTTCGATCCGTTTCGCGCATTCGCAAACCCCCAGGCCGCGTGCGGTTCTCGACCCGAAAGGCCGCACCGGCGCGACACGCCGCGACGACCGGGGGCGGCCGATCCCGGACGCGACCGGAAGCACTTGGCAGGGAACTTACTTTGGAGTAAGTTCATGACCACCAGACCTGCAAAGGAGCAGCAGCGATGACCGACGCCCCCGCTGAGCCCGCCCGCCGCCGGCGCCACAACCGCGACCTCACCGGGCGGCATGTCCTCATCACCGGGGCATCCTCCGGGATCGGGCGGGCGGCCGCGCTCGCGGTCGCAGGCAAGGGCGCCACCGTGTTCCTGCTCGCGCGCCGTGGTGAGGAACTCGCCGCGGTCGTCGACGAGATCAGGGCGGCGGGCGGCTCGGCCTACGGGTACTCCTGCGACGTCACCGATTCCGATTCCGTCGACCAGGTGATCAAAACCGTCCTGGACGAACACGGTCACGTGGACATGCTGGTGAACAACGCCGGCCGCTCCATCCGCCGCGCCATCCACCGCTCCACCGACCGGTTGCACGACTTCGAACGCACCATGGCCGTCAACTACTTCGGCGCGCTGCGGCTGACGCTGGCCCTGCTGCCGCAGATGCGGGAACGCAAGTTCGGGCACGTCGTCAACATCAGCAGCGCGGGCGTGCAGGTGGCCACGCCGCGGTTCTCGGCATATCTGGCCAGCAAGGCGGCACTGGACAAGTTCACCGAGGTGGCAGCCGTCGAGACCATGGCGGACGGCGTCACGTTCACCACCATCCACATGCCGCTGGTGCGCACGCCCATGATCACCCCGAGCGGCGACCAGGGCCCCGCCGAGTCGCCCGAGTGGGCGGCCGCGACCATCGTGCGCGCCCTGACCGAACGGCCCAAGCGCATCGACGTGCCTTTGGGCACCATCGCCGAATACGGCGCGCTGCTCACCCCGAAGATCCGCGACCGCGTCCTACACCGCTACTACCGCGCGCTACCCGACTCCCCCGCAGCAAAAGGCGAGTCGACCACCCCCGAAGAACCGGCCGAACCACACCCCCAGCCCCGCCCCCGATCAACCACACGCCGCCTCACCGGCACGGCCCTACGCCGCGCCGCCCGCTGGGTCCCCGGCACGCACTGGTAAGGCGTCCGTGACCGGCACGACCATGTGCCACTCGCGGTTCAGCCCGCCAGGAATGGGCGGACGGTTGCGGCGAAGTCGAGGTAGCGGTCGCGGTGGATGCTGTGGCCGCAGGTGAAGGTGGTCACCGTGCAGTCGGTGATGCTTTCTTGCAGGATGGCGAGTTTCTCCGGATCGACCATGCCGCCCGGTCCGCCGCACAACACCAAGGTGGGCGCGGTGATGTCGGAGAGTCGGTCCCACCACTCCGGGTTCGGCTTACGGAACTGCTCCAGCGCGGTCTTCGTCATGGAGCGGTCGAAAGCGAGCACCGCGCGCGGGTGCCGGACCAGGCTGGAAGTGGCGTGCCACAGTTCGGGCGCGGTGGGAAGCCGGCGGGTCAGGCGCAATTCCTCGGCGCCGGACCGCAGCGGGAGCGGGCATTCCTCGATGACCAGCCTGCGCACCAATTCCGGGCGCTCCTGCGCGACGCGCGACACCGCGTAACCGCCGAGCGAATGCCCGACCAGATCCACCACGGGCAGTTCCAGGTGGTCGCACAGGCGCAGCAGATCGTCGCCGAACTCGTCGAAGAGATAGGAATCGGTGTGTGAGCTACGGCCGTGTCCGCGGAGATCGGGGATGATCACGCGGCGTCCGGATCGCACGAGAACACGCGCGAACCGGTCCCAGGTGTACCCGTCGCCGCCCATGCCGTGCACGAGCAGCACGGGGATGTCGCTGACCGCGCCCACCCCCGAATCCCGATAGGCGATCCGCACGTCTCCGAATGTCACCTGGCCCAGCGTCAGATCCACGACATAGGAGGATACCGGCAGTCATGCCATACCCCGGCGTGGTGTAGCGCTGATCACCCAACGGCGAAAACGCAGTTCGAACGGCACTTACCAGGTCCGATACCCGCGCCATCGCGAAGTTCGTTGCCCACATTGGTGTTTCGACTGGCGCGAAAAATCCCTGGCGCGTGGGCGAACTCGGAGCAATACTCGCCGCATGCCCTCCTTCGCCGATTTCGATCGCCGCGACTACCGCACCGTCGACGTGGCCACGGGGTACGACGGTTGGGCCCCCACCTACGAACAGACCGTCCTGGACGAGATGGATCTCGCTCTGCTCGGGCGACTGCGGCTGGACCTCGGCCGGGTGCGGCGCGCGGCCGACCTCGGCTGCGGCACCGGGCGAACCGGAACCTGGTTGCGAGACCGCGGAATACCGCACATCGACGGCGTCGACGTGAGCCAGGGGATGCTGGCGTTGGCGGCCGAACGCGGCGCCCACACCACGCTGACCCGAGCGGACGTGCGAGCCACCGGTCTGCCGGAAGGCGCCTACGACCTGGTGATCGCGTCGCTGATCGATGAGCACCTACCGGAGCTGGCGCCGTTCTACGCGGAGGCGTGGCGGCTGGCCGCACCGGGCGCGCGCTGCGTACTGGTCAGCTACCACCCGCAATTCATCATGGTTTCCGGAATGCCGACGCACTACACCGACCCTTCCGGCGAACCGGTGGCGATCAGCACCCACCTGCACTTGATCAGCGAGCACCTGTCGGCCGGTTTGGCCGCGGGCTGGGTCCTCACCGAGGTAGCCGAGGCACTGGTCGACGACGCGTGGTTGGCCCGCAAACCGAAATGGGCCGCCCTGCGCGGACATCCGTTCACGTTGGCGACCGTGTGGTCGCGCCCGGAATGAGGCCTCTCAGCCGTAAATCCCTTCGGCGTGCCAGGTTTCGTCGTGATAGACCAGCAGCAGCACCCGGCTGGCGGCGGGGGCGTCGTCGAGTTGGACCTGTGCGCGGGCGGTGAATTCCGCGTCGTCCGCATCGGGGGCCCACCAGCGTTCGTCCACCGGCCACGGGCCAGCCCAGCCGGTGAGCCGCCACTGTTTGCTCCCCCAGCGCAACAGCGCGGGGTCGGCGTCGAACAGGGCGCGGTCGGTGAGCTTGACGGGCGCGCCGTCGGCGGCTTCCAGTCGCACCAGCGGACGGTTCATCAGGATCACGGCGGGGGCGGGCTCGGGCAGCCGGCCCGGCCATGGCTGCGCGGGGTCGGCGGCGGGGACGAGTTCGTCACCCAGCGTGACCATGGTGATTCGTTCGGCGGGGCCGCGTCCGCCGCTCAGCACGCCGACACGCACCGCTTCCCCGCCGAGCAGGCCCTGCACTCGGATGAGCGCGCGGCGGGCACGTTCGTCCTCTTCCCCGTCCCCGCCCCACAAGCCGAGCTGCAGCGCGCCCGCCGTGACCACCTCGACCGGTTCCAGCCGCAGCACGGTGATCGGCGCGGTGGGCCGCGCACCGTCGCGCCGGGTGAGCCAGCCGTCCAGCTGCCAGCGCACCCGATCCGCCGTGCCCTCCGGCGTGAGCGGCTCGGCGCAGCGCCAGATTCGCGAAAGGTGTTCCCCTGCCGCGGTTTCCGCGTACACCGAAAGCCTGGTGCAGGCCAGCCCGGCATCCGCGAGCGCGCTGTGCAGCCGGGTGGCGAGCAGGCGACCGGCGAAGGCGGCCGCGTCGACCCGCTCGATCGGCGGATCACAGCGGTACTCCACCACCAGATCCGGCGGTGGCTGCCGCGCGGACGGCGGACGCTCCGGCTCCGCCCTGGCACAGCGATGCGCGAGCACGGCGTCGGTGCCGAACCGGGAGGCGACCTCCGCCGCGGAGAGCGCGGCGAAATCGCCGATCCTGCGTAGCCCCAAGCGGTGCAGCAGATCGACCAGATCGGCGCGTTCCGGGGCGGCCAGGCTCGGTTCGACCGCGAGTTCCCCCACCGGTAGCGATGCGAGAAACCGTGCCCCCTCCCCCGCGGGCACGATCGCGGCGCGGCGGGCGGCGATCACCGCCGTGGACAGCTCGTCGGCGATCCCGATCTGCGCTTCCGCCCCGGCTGCTGCCACCGCGTCGACCAGGCGCTCGGCCGCCGCCTCCTCGGACCCGAAGAACCGCGCCGCGCCGCGCGCGCCGAGCACGAGCAGCCCGGGGCGCAGCACCTCCACACCGGGCACCGTCGCGGCCACCGCGGCGACCAGCGGTTCGAACAGTCGCGCGTCCCGATCCCGATCCTGTTGCGCGAGGAACAGCTCGGGGCAGCGCGCCTGCGCCTCCCTGCGCTTCAGGCCGCGGCGCACCCCTTCGGCTCGCGCGATCGCCGAACAGGCCACCACCCGGTTGGCGAACAGCACCGCCACCGGCCGCGTCGCGGGCAGGCCTGCCACCGCCGCCGCGGCGACCGCGGGCCAGTCCGGGCACCACAGGGCGAGCACCCGCTTGGCTCCCGGCCGGATCACGCCGCACCGCGGGCCGCGGCACTCACGACACCGCCTCCTGTGTGTCGACGGCTTCGACCGGCGGAGCCGCCTTTTCGCGCAGCACCCATTCCACGCGCCCCGCATTCGGGCACAAATCCAGCCGCCCACGCCGTGGCGGTCCCGCCTTGCCGCGCACTTCGACCGTCAAACCGAGCGAACGCAAACGTCCGCGCCCGCGGCCGAGACCGGCATACCCCGCGATCCGGGCATCGAGCTGGAGGGACGCGCCGGGCCAGCGACCGTCGGCGACCACCAGGGTGGCGCCCTTGTTGCGGGCGCGGGCGGCGATCACCCGGCTGCGAGCGGGCGCGACGGCGGCGCCCCCGAGTCCGAGTACGACCAGATCGAGCCCGTCGAGCAGCACCGCGGCCACTTCCACCGGGTCGGGGCCGGGATCGGCGATCACGGCCAGCCGCCGCAGCTGCGCCCCCATCTCCACCGCGGCGAGCAGACCGAGCCGGGGCATGCCCACCACCGCGGCGTGCCCACCGCCCTCGGTCACCGCGGCGAGCAGACCGGCCAGCAACGAACTCGCTCCCGTGTACGCCACCACGGAGCCCTTGACCAAGCCACCATCCGGCAACAACGGTGCGAGAGCCGTGGGCACCGGCAATGCCGCTCGGCGCGCCCCGTCTCCGAGCGGAGCCCGCTGTGCTGCCGATTCACCGCGACCCGGCACCGCAGCCATGCGGCTACGCAGCTCAGCGAGGGATGGGGCGCCTTCCCGCCCACCACCGCGTCGCGCCGGCGCGCCCCGATTCCCCCCTCCCTGCGAGATCGCATCCGAACCCATCTCAACCACCTACTTCCCGCGATGGACCCGAGGCGAAGCATGCGGAGCGACCCTCCGTTCGAGCGCCAGCACCGATTCAGCTATCGATTCGTATCGAATATACGTTCGATACCGACACAGTAGAAACCGACCCCCGGGTTTCCGTCAAGGGTTCGGCATCCTCGTGTCGCGGTCACGCGGGTCCGATCCGGCTTCGAGTGGAATCGGTGCAGGTCCAGCACGCGGGTGTCGACACGAGATGGAGTGCGAGCGATCCGCGACAGCCCTCGTTTCGCACCCGCGGCGCCCTCCGCGGGCGAGGGCGCCTGGCCGTCGGTTCCGCCCGACGACCGCCGCCGGGCAACCTCGCCGCAGCTTCCCCATGCCCCGCCGCAAGACGCATCGGGACCGGATCCGGCGCGCGCCCGGCTACCACGCCCGGCACCGGTTCATCGGTATGGTGTGGGGCACACATTCGAACCGAGAGCGGGCGTGACACATACCAGTGCCTCATGTCCGCCTATGCGCGAACACGAATCAGGCCAGCTAGCCCCATTTTCCGCTACCCTGCACCCGTGACCGAACGCGCTCGTCCTACTGTCGGCCCCCAATATCTCGTCGCAGGCCGCTACCGCCTCCAGTCGAAGCTGGGTGGCGGCGGCATGGGCGCGGTATGGCTGGCGCACGACCGCCTGCTCGACCGGGACGTCGCGATCAAGCAGGTGCTCACCACGGCCGGGCTCGATGAGGCCGAAGCCGAGGCGGTCCGCAACCAGATCATGCACGAGGGCCGGGTCGCCGCGAAACTCTCGCACGACCACGCGATCGCCGTGTACGACGTGGTGCTCGAGGCCGGTGAGCCCTGGCTGGTGATGGAGCACCTGCCGTCGCGCAGTGTCGCGAAGGCGCTCGCGCTGGTCGACACGCTGCCGCCGATCGAGGTCGCGCAGATCGGCGCCCAGGTCGCCGACGCGCTGGCCGCCGCGCACGCGGTCGGCATCGTGCACCGGGATATCAAGCCGGGCAACATCCTCGTCGCCGACCGTGGCACCGGCGTGGGCATGGCGAAACTCAGCGACTTCGGCATCTCCAGCGGCGCGGGCGACCTGCTCGACGAACCGGACGGCGTGATCACCGGCACCCCCTCCTACCTGCCCCCCGAGGTCGCGCGCGGAGCGCAACCGACCAAGGCCAGCGACGTGTTCTCCCTGGGCGCCACGCTCTACACCGCGATCGAAGGACAGCCGCCGTACGGCTTCGACGAGGACAGCGACGTCATCGTGCACCGCGCCGCCATGGCGCAGATCATCCCGCCGACCCGCAGCGGCATGCTCACCCAGGCGCTGCTGCACATGATGGAGCCCGCGCCGCAGCGCCGTCCAACCATGGCCGAGGCGCGCGACGAAATCCTCACCGCCGCTTTCGGTCCCGGCACCGGACCGTACATTCTGGGCGCGCCCGTCCGCACCGAGGACGGAACCATCCCGTTCTGGGCCGCGCGCAATTCGGCATCCGGGATCCGCAGCCAGCACTCCACGCCGCTCCCCCGCCCGCACCGCAACCTCGCGGGAGCGGCCGCGGCCACGCCCCCGCAGCGCACCAGGAATTCTCAGCCCGGCAACGCCCCCCTGGCCATCGCCGTCGGCCTGCTGATCGGCCTGGTCATCATCATCGGGATCATCGTCGCCGTCCTCTGACGTCCGGGCACCCGGAGCCGAACGGCAGTCAGTCGATGCGGCGGCGGTGTGCCCATCGGGTCAGGGCGTTGCGGTTGGACTGCTGGGTCTTGCGCAGGACGTTGGAGGCGTGCGTCTCCACGGTTTTGACCGAGATGAAGAGTGCTTCGGCGATCTCGCGGTACGTGTAGCCGCGCGCGAGCAGGCGCAGGACCTCGAGCTCACGCGGGGTCAGGGAGTCGAGTTCGGGATCCAAGGGCGGCTCGGGTACCGGGGACCTCCCGGTGAACGAGTCCAGGACGAAGCCGGCCAGGCGCGGGCTGAAGACCGCATCGCCGCCCGCCACCCGGCGGATGCCGTCGGCCAGCTCGGCTCCCGAAATCGTCTTGGTGACATACCCTCTGGCCCCGGCCCGGATCACCGCGATCACGTCCTCGGCCGCGTCGGACACGCTCAGCGCCAGGCACACCGGCCCCGGCTCGATGCCCGCCAGCACCGCCACCCCACCTCCGTCGGGCATGTGCACGTCGAGCAGGACGACGTCCGGTCGCTCGGCATTGATCCCGGCTACCGCCTCCGCGACCCCGCCGGCCTCACCGACCACCTCCATGTCCGCCTCCCGGCTCAATTCAGCACGCACACCCGACCGAAAAACGGCGTGATCATCGACGAGAAAGACCCGCACGGTCACCTACTTCTCCTAACCGACCCTTGACCCCCAACCCGTACCACACTCGTCCCCCACACGCCTGTCTCGTCCTGGCAGGTGCGCAACGCGTGCCTAGTGGGCGGCCGGAGCGGGCTCTTCGTCCAAGGGGGCGCAGCCGGAATCGGTCCGCGGCAGGGTGATTCGGACCTCGGTGCCGCGACCCGGCGTCGACAGAATGTCCACCTGGCCGCCGCGGCGCTCGATCCGGCCGCGAACGGACTTCGCCAGGCCGCGACGATCCTCCGGCACGGACGCGAGGTCGAAGCCGGAGCCGCGGTCACGGACGAAGATGCTCACCTGATGCGGCTCGACCTCGGCGAACAGATCGATCTCCGGGACACCCGCGTGCTTCGCGGCGTTGACCAGCGCTTCCCTGCTCGCGCCGAGCAGGGCGGTGAAGTGTTCCTTCGGCAGACCCGATCCGGAGCCGTCGACGTCCATCGATACGTCGCCGACGGTCACCGGCGCCACCTTCACGCCGTGCTGGTCCTCCACCTCGCCCGCGATGGTCCGCAGGGCCGCGGCCAAGCTCGACTGCGCGGGCCCGGAATCCTCGAACAGCCATTTCCGCAGTTCCCGCTCCTGGCTGCGGGCCAACCGCAGCACTTCCTGCGGGTCGTCGGCCTGACGCTGGATGAGCGCGAGCGTTTGGAGCACGGAATCGTGCAGGTGCGAGGCGATCTCCTCGCGTTCCTCGTTACGGATGCGGGCGGCGCGCTCGGCGTTCAGCGCGCGCATCATGCGCAGCCACAGCGGAACCGTCAGCAGTCCCGCACCGATCAGCGTGACCGCCACCGCCAGCAGCGCCGAACCGATCGAGCTCAAATTGATCCTGGCCAGCACCACCACACCCAGACCGGCCACGATCAGCGTCGCACCGGCGACGATGCGCGACCAGGTGACCACCGATGGACGCGCGGGCAGCCCGAGCAGCGAACGCGGCCCGTCGACGTCGTACTCCCGCCACACCAGCGCCGCGCCGACCGCCACCACGATGATCGGCGCGATCACCTTCGCCGCGGTCCCGCTGAACACCCAGGACACGGCGATCGCGAGCCCGAGCCCGAGCATCGCGAGCCCGATCGCCTGCCGCCGCTCCGTACCGGAGGGTTTTGCCTGATCCGACCCGCCGGGCGTGAAGATCCACAGCAGCCCGTACGCGACGATGCCCGCCCCGGCCAGCGCGGACAGCAGCACGAACGCCATCCGCACCTTGAACACGTCGACGCCGAGATGGTCGGCCAGACCGCCCGCCACTCCGCCGACGACCCGGCCGCCCGACCGGCGGAAGATCCGCGCCTGCGGCGGCCATGGGACCGGCGCGGGCGCGGGACCCAGCCCACGTGCAGGGTCGAACCCCCGGGTGTCGAACGCGGGAACAGACGGGTACATGTCTTCGATACTGGCACGGCGACGAAGCTGCCAGCATCGGGATTCACCCTGATCTCGCTTGCTCGACCACACCCGCGCCGACCAGGGCGGACGCGGCCGGACCCGGTCGAACCGGTGCATAGCTGAAAGTTTGCTGCATCGGTGGATCGGTCCAAGTGTTCAGGCTGTTTTTCAGGGTTCCCCCCGATGCGCCGATTCCACGGATCGGCACACCATGGGAAACATGACGAAAACGAGCTTCGGCGACCAGGTCCAGCAGATATGGCAGACCCGGCCGGTCCGATTGCCGCAGCAGGGGCCCGTCGCGGGCGTCGCGGCGGGGTTCGCGCGCCGCTACGAGATCGATCCGGTACTGGTTCGGGTCGCGTTCGTCGTCTCGACGATCTTCGGCGGCGCGGGCATCGTGCTCTACCTGCTGGCCTGGCTACTGCTGAGCGCGGCAGGCGACCAGGCATCCGCGGCCGAGTCGCTGGTCGGCAAAGGCCACAGCTCGCAGTCGCAGACCAAGACCATCGTGTTGATCGTGGCGCTGGCCATCGCGGTCAGCACGATGGGACCGGTCGGTGTCGGTCTCGGCGGATCCGGCCTGATCAGCCTCGCCCTGATGCTGGCGGGCTGGTGGATGCTGCACCTGCGCACCCCCAACCCGCCGCCCGGGACCACCGAAGTGTTCGGCGGATTCGCCCCGGAGAGCGGAATCAACGCCACCGGCTACCCCGGCGCGGTCTTCCCGCAAGGAGCGACCCGGACGGTCGGTGATCTGTACGTGCCGCCGACCGCCGTGTACACGCCGTACACCAAACTGCCGGATTCCTACGTCCCGGAGACGTCCGCGCCTGCGGCGGACGGCGCGACGGTCCCGCTGCACAAGCCCGCCGTCGATGACGCGACCGTGGTACCGGACGACGTCGCCGTGCCCGTCGCCGGATCAGCGACGAGTTCGGTCGCCGACGAGAGAGAAACCGACGCTCAGGTCACCGATCAGACCGATTCGCCCGCCACGGTCGGCGATCAAGACGGCCCGGCGGCGGTCGGCAGCGGCCGGATCGATTCGGTCGGCGGAGCCGGATCGGATACGACTCACACCGACCGAGCCGATTCGGCCGGATCGGACTCGACTCATGACGATCGAGCCGAAAGCGGACCAGGCACGAGACCGTCATCGTCCGACGCTTCGATCTCACTCGGCAAAGACGTTCCGGCCCCGGGCCGCGCTCCGAGCTCGCGTGGCCCCGCGGCCGCTCACCCCGCGATCATCGGCGGCCCGACCCCGCCGTCCTGGGATCCGCTCGGCGTAGCTCCACTCGCCTGGGACCTGCCGGAGCCCACCCCGGCCCGCACCGTCGTCGCCCCGCCGCAGAAGCGTCCGCGCTCGCGCCTCACGCCGGTGGTGATCGGCTTGGCCATCCTCGCGGCGGCGGGTGCCGGTGCGGCGGCGGCCTCGGGCGCGGAATGGATGACCCCCGGCCGGATCGCCGCGGCGGCGCTGGCCGTGATCGGCCTCGGCCTGGTGGTCGGCGCGTTCTTGCGGCGCGGCTACGGCTTGCTCGTGCTCACCGCGCCGCTCGCCGGGTTCGTCCTGCTCGCCTCCGCGATCGGTCCGATCGAATCCGATCAACTGGGCGACCGCACCTGGGCGCCCGCATCCGTCACCGATCTGGCCCAGAACTACAAGCTGACCATGGGCACCGGCACGCTGGACCTGCGGTCGCTGAAACTGACCGAGAACCGCACCGTGGACATCGACGTCCGGATGGGCGAAGCCCACATCCTGCTGCCCGCCGAGATGACCGTCCGCACCACGTGCACAGCGACGATGGCCGAGGCACTCTGCCCCGAGGGCATCAGTGGTCCCGGTACTCCCGGCGCGCCGGTGCTCGATCTGAACGTCGACGTCCGCGTCGGCAACGTGGAGGTGCAGCGTGGCTGAGAACGAGAAGAAGGAGACGACCGACTCCCGCCGCGGCCCCGCCGCCTCGCTGCTCATCGCGGGACTGCTGTCCCTCGCGATCAGCGTGTGGGCTTTCGTCGGCCCGGCGTCCTGGCCCGCGGCCGGCATGATCTCGATCGGTTGGATCGTCGTGCTCGCCGCCATAGTCATCGGCATCGTGCTGGTGATCTCCCCCCGCAGACGACGATGAGCGTGCGGCCCGTCCACCTGGACGGGCCGTTTCGCGTTCAGCCCCGAGCCACCGCCGCCGTAGCCGGGCCGCATTCCTACGACAGGACAACCACCGCATGAAGCGCGACGAACCCGCCGATCAGACGCCACCCACCACCCGGACCACACCGCCCGATCCCAGACCCGGCGTCACGAACGGCGTACTTCTGGGCCGGGTGATCCTGTACAGCGCTTTCCACCGCCCCCGCTGATCTCGCACGCGATGACGGCGGCGAGTAGTCACCGCCCGCTGGGTGGCCGGGAGCTCACTCCCACTCGATGGTGCCCGGCGGCTTGCTGGTCACGTCCAAGACCACGCGATTGACCTCCGCCACCTCGTTGGTGATGCGGGTGGAGATGCGTTCCAGCACCTCGTAGGGCAACCGGGTCCAGTCGGCGGTCATGGCGTCCTCGCTGGAGACCGGGCGCAGCACGATCGGGTGTCCGTAGGTGCGGCCGTCGCCCTGCACGCCGACGCTGCGGACCTCCGCGAGCAGCACGACCGGGCACTGCCAGATCTGGGCGTCCAGACCGGCCGCCGTCAGTTCCTCGCGGGCGATGGCGTCGGCCTTGCGCAGCGTCTCCAACCGGTCGGCGGTGACTTCACCGACGATACGGATGGCGAGACCGGGACCGGGGAACGGCTGGCGTGCGACGATTTCCTCCGGCAGCCCGAGCTCGCGTCCGACCGCGCGGACCTCGTCCTTGAACAGCAACCGCAGCGGTTCGACGAGTTCGAACTCCAGGTCGTCGGGCAGACCGCCGACATTGTGATGACTCTTGATGTTCGCGGTGCCGCTGCCGCCGCCGGACTCAACGACATCCGGGTAGAGCGTGCCCTGCACCAGGAACTCGACCTTCGGCGTCTCGCCGTCGGCCGCACCGTGCTCGAGCACCGCCTCGCCCACCGCGTCCTCGAAGGAACGGATGAACTCCCGCCCGATGATCTTGCGCTTCTCCTCGGGATCGGTCACACCCTTCAACTCGCCGAGGAACTTGTCCACCGCGTCGACGGTCACCAGTTTGGCGCCGGTCGCGGCGACGAAATCCTGCTGCACCTGCTCCCGCTCGCCCGCCCGCAGCAGGCCGTGGTCGACGAACACACACGTCAACCGGTCACCGATGGCGCGCTGCACCAGGGCGGCGGCGACGGCGCTGTCCACCCCACCGGACAGTCCGCAGATCGCGTGTTTGTCACCGATTTGCTCGCGTACCGAGGCGACCAGCGAATCGGCGATATTCGCCGGAGTCCAGGTGGAGGGGATGCCGGCGAGTTCGTGCAGGAACCGGCTCAGTACCTGCTGCCCGTGCGGCGAATGCAGCACTTCCGGGTGGTACTGCACACCGGCCAACCGGCGCGCGCGGTCCTCGAAGGCGGCGACCGGCGCGCCCGCGCTGGTGCCGGTGACCTCGAAGCCCTCCGGCGCGTCGGTGACCGCGTCGCCGTGGCTCATCCACACCGGCTGGATGGTGGGCAGGCCGCCGTGCAGCAAACCACCGTCGATGTTGAGTTCGGTGCGCCCGTACTCACGGGTGCCGGTGTGCGCGACCGTTCCACCCAGCGCCTGGGCCATCGCCTGGAAGCCGTAGCAGATGCCGAAGACCGGCAGCCCCAGATCGAACAACCGCGGATCCAGCCGCGGCGCGCCCTCGGCGTACACGCTGGCCGGACCGCCGGACAGGATCACCGCGAGCGGCTGCTTGTCGGCGATCTCCTCCACCGTCGCGGTGTGCGGAACCACCTCCGAGTACACGCTCGACTCGCGAACCCGCCGCGCGATCAGCTGGGCGTACTGTGCTCCGAAGTCGACGACGAGGACCGGTCTCTGGGTTTGTGCCACTCGCCCAGTTTAGTGAGCGGCGAAACGAGCGAATCATCGGCACAGCGGGCCCGTGTGGGAGGCGAGCCGACCGCCCGAATCGTCACCCGCCGCCCGGCTCGCTGGTTATCCTTCTGCTCGTGCCCTTCGCCCGCGCGATCGATGCCGACATCCACTACGAGGACAGCGGCGGGGACGGCCCGGTGGTACTGCTGGCGCACGAGTTCCTCATGGACCGCACCATGTTCGCCGCCCAAACGGCCGCTCTCGCACCGGAATTCCGGATCGTCTCCTGGGATGCCCGCGGCCACGGCCGCACCAGGGACGAGGGCCTACCCTTCACCTATTGGACCGCGGCCAGGGACGCGCTGACCGTCCTGGATCATCTCGGCGCCGAGCGGGCCGTCGTCGGCGGCACCGCGCAGGGAGGTTTCACGGCGCTGCGCACCGCGTTGATCGCACCGGAACGCGTCTCCGCGCTGATCCTGATCAGCACCGAAGCACACGGTCCCACCCCGGAGCAGTCCACCGCGACGCAGAAATTCCTCGACGAGTGGTACGACGACGGCTCCCGCGAACGAGCCGTGCACCAGCTGGCTTCCTGGCTGATCGGCGACGACGAGTGGTACCGCTCGATCTGGACCCAACGCTGGCTGGTGCGCGACCGCCGCGGCATCGAGGTGGCGGCGGGCTGCCTGCTCAGCCGGGATTCGGTACTGGACCGCCTCCGCGAAATCGCTTGCCCCGCTTTGGTGATCCACCCCACCCACAGCGGCATGGACCGCGAGCGCGCCCAGGAACTGGCCCGCGGGCTGTCCGGCGCCACCTTCATCGAAATCGCCGAAGCCCGACTCGCGGTGACGATGACCCACCCCGAGCCGGTGAACCACGCGATCCAGCAGTTCCTGCGCGCACGAACGAAACCGACCCGCGTGCGCTGAACGCTGTGTCGATTCGCAGCGCCTGCGGCGCCGCGTGTTCACGGCCCCTTCATGGCTCGCGTTCCAGCGGTCGAGACTCGCGCCTGCGGCGCATGCGCTTCGACCGCTGGAACGCGAGCCGGGCCGCGAACGGCGCTCGTAAGACTCGCTTCTCCGGTGATGATCGCCGGGTAGCTGGGAGGGCCGCAGTACGTTCAGGCCTACCTTCAAGCGCGTACGCTCAGGCCCACCTTCTGGAACTCCTTGAGATCCGAGTAGCCGGCCTTGGCCATCGAACGACGCAGGCCGCCGACGAGATTCAGCGAACCGAACGGATCGTCGGACGGGCCGAAGAGCACCCGTTCCAGGCTGGGGCGCACCGTGTCGCCGACCGGCTCGCCACCGAGATCCCACGGATCGTCGACGTGCAGCATCGACCCGCGCGGCACCGACGGGTGCGCGGCCGCCGACGGCCAGTACCAGCCGCGGCCCGGCGCCTCCGCGGCCACGGCGAGCGGGACGCCGAGCATGGCCGCGTCCGCGCCGCACGCGATCGCCTTGGCCAGCTGCCCGGAAGTGGAGATGTCGCCGTCCGCGATGACGTGCACATAGCGACCGCCGGTCTCGTCCAGGTAATCGCGGCGGGCGGCGGCGGCATCCGCGATCGCGGTGGCCATCGGCACGCCGATGCCGAGTACCTCGCCGGTGGTGGTCGCGCCGGGGTAGGAGCCGTAGCCGACGATCACGCCCGCCGCTCCGGTGCGCATCAGGTGCAGCGCGGTGCGGTGATCGCTCACGCCGCCTGCGACCACGGGCACGTCCAGGTCGGCGATGAAGGTCTTGAGGTTCAGCGGCTCACCGTCGCCGACATGTTCGGCGGAGATGATCGTGCCGTGCACCACGAGCAGGTCGATGCCCGCCTGCAGCAGCGCCGGGGTGAGCGTGCGCGCGTTCTGCGGGCTCACCCGCACCGCCACGGTGACGCCGGCGGCGCGGACCTGCGCCACCGCGGCGGCGAGCAGATCCGGCTGCATCGGCGCGGCGTGCAACTCCTGCAGCAGCGCCACGGCGCGCTCGTAACCGCCCTTGCCGACCAGCTCGAGCAACTGGTCGATCTTCGCGCCGACATCCGCGTGCCGCGCCCACAGTCCCTCGCCGTTGATCACGCCGAGCCCGCCGAGGCGGCCGAGTTCGACGGCGAACTCCGGGGACACCAGGGCGTCGGTGGGGTGCGCGAGAAACGGGATCTCGAAGCGGTAGGCGTCCAGCTGCCAGGACAGCGAGACCTGCTTCGACGAGCGGGTCCGGCGCGAGGGGACGATGTCGACGTCGTCCAGCTCGTAGGTACGCCGGGCGGTCCGGCCCATGCCGATCTCCACCATGTCGCGCACGCGAAATCTCCTTGTCTGATTTGCAGCGCCTGCGGCGCTGCGTGTTCGCGGGCCCCTTATGGCTCGCGTTCCAGCGGTCGAGACTCGAGCCTGCGGCGCATGGCTTCGACCGCTGGAACGCGAGCCGGGCCGCGAACGGGCGCTCGTAAGACTCGCGCCTCCAGTGGTTACTTGTGGGGGGCAGGTGGGCAGCACAAAACCGCCAACTCGCCGCAGGTCGCTCACCGCCACAGCCGGTGGGCAAGCTCCATCATGCACGGACCGGTTGGTCCTGTACATGAACCTAGTGGGCTAACCCCGTCCGGTGTAGTTAGGGGCCTCGACGGTCATCGTGATGTCGTGCGGGTGGCTCTCCTTGAGACCCGCCGCGGTGATCTGCACGAACTGGGCTTCCTGCAGATGCGCGATCGACTGCGAGCCGGTGTAGCCCATGGCCGCGCGCAGACCGCCGACCAACTGGTGGATCACCTGGTTGACCGGGCCGCGGAACGGCACTCTGCCCTCGATGCCCTCGGGGACCAGCTTGTCCTCGGCGAGCACGTCGTCCTGGAAATAACGGTCCTTGGAGAACGACTTCGCCTGGCCGCGGCCCTGCATGGCGCCCAGCGAGCCCATACCGCGATAGCTCTTGAACTGCTTACCGCCGACCAGGATCAGCTCGCCCGGCGACTCGGCCGTGCCCGCGAGCAGCGACCCGAGCATCACCGTGGACGCGCCCGCCGCGATGGCCTTGGCGATGTCGCCGGAGAACTGGATGCCGCCGTCGGCGATCACCGGGACACCTGCCGGCTTGCACACGGCGACCGCCTCCAGGATCGCGGTGATCTGCGGCGCGCCGACACCGGCGACCACGCGGGTGGTGCAGATCGAGCCGGGGCCGACGCCCACCTTGACCGCGTCCGCGCCCGCCTCGACGAGCGCGGCCGCGCCCTGGCGGGTGGCCACGTTGCCGCCGACCACCTGGATCCGGTCGCCGACCTCGGCCTTGACCTTGGTCACCATCTGCAGCACCTGCACCTGGTGACCGTGCGCGGTGTCCACCACGAGCACGTCGACGCCCGCGTCGGCCAGTGTCATGGCCCGCGACCAGGCGTCCTCGCCGACACCGACCGCGGCGCCGACCAGCAGGCGGCCGTCGCGGTCCTTGGTGGCGTTGGGGTACTGGTCGGTCTTGACGAAGTCCTTGACGGTGATCAGGCCGCGCAGACGCCCGTTGCCGTCGACGATCGGCAGCTTCTCCACCTTGTGCCTGCGCAGCAGTCCGAGCGCGGCTTCCGCGGTGACGCCCTCCTGCGCGGTGATCAAGGGGGCTTTGGTCATGACGTCGGCGACGCGGCGGTTCTGATCCACCTCGAAACGCATGTCGCGATTGGTGATGATGCCCACAAGCGCACCGGTCTCGTCCACCACGGGAAGACCCGAGATGCGGAACCTGGCGCACATCGCGTCGACCTCGGCGAGGGTGTCGGTCGGACGACAGGTCACCGGGTCGGTGACCATACCGGCCTCGGACCGCTTGACCGTCTCCACCTGGGCGGCCTGGTCGGCCGTCGAGAGGTTGCGGTGCAACACGCCCATGCCGCCCGCGCGCGCCATCGCGATGGCCATCCGCGCCTCGGTGACCGTGTCCATGGCCGAGCTGACCAACGGCGTGCGCAGGCGGATCTCCCTGCTCAGCACGCTGGAGGTTTCCACAGAACTGGGGATGAGATCCGAGGCGGCAGGCAGCAGCAGCACATCGTCGAACGTGAGGCCGAGCATGGCGATCTTGTTCGGATCGTCGCCACCCGTAGGAGGGCGGACTGCGATTCGTTCGCCCGATACGGGATTACTCATTCGGATCGACCCCTCCTGGACGTCGATAGCGACCGGCGCCGGTGTCACCGGCGCCGTGACGGCTGATGGGATGGACGTGGTTCGGCGGCGGTGCGATCGGGACCCGCCGTAGCCTGTGCTCCATCGTATCTGTCCGGTGAACTCGCCGACGAAGTGAGCCCACCACCGAAACTGGCAGGCCGCATAGCTGGCGCAGACCACCCTGTTCTGCGTACCGTGGGGATGTGCGTGACCATCTACCACCTGGCTTGCCGCCGGATCCGTTCGCCGGAGACCCCTCCGACCCGTCCGCCGCGCTCGATGCCATCGAGCCCGGCGAACCGCTGGATCCCCACGAGCGCCTTGCGGTCGAGGAGGATCTCGCCGACCTCGCGGTGTACGAGGCACTGCTGGCCCACCGCGGCATCCGCGGACTCGTGGTCAGCTGCGAAGACTGTAGGCAGGACCACTACCACGACTGGGACATGTTGCGCGCCAATTTGCTTCAGTTGCTGGTCGACGGCACGGTCCGCCCGCACGAGCCCGCCTACGACCCGACGCCGGAAGCGTACGTCACCTGGGACTACTGCCGGGGCTACGCGGACGCGTCGATGAACGAGGCCTTCCACGGCGACGGGTTCGACGGATTCGACGGCTGATTCGGGCTCGATCGAACCGCACGCGGGCCTTTCGAGGCTCGCGTACCCCGCCTTTGCCGCTGTGATTTTCGACGCACACGATCACTTCGGCAGACGCACCGCGAGGTTCCGTCGCGGGCGGACACGCCCAAGAGTTACCGCCCTATGGTCAGCCGCTGGCTAGACCGATTTCTCCCGGAAAGACAAAAAGCCGACCGCCTGGCTGGCGATCGGTTCTTGCCTGGACCGTTTTCTTCTGTCAGCGGCCGGGCGGCACGAACGAGCCCGGGTTGGGGATGCCGGGGACGCTGAACGTCGGCGGCGGCTGATTGTTGCTGTTGTGGGTATTGGTGTTGCCCGGCGCCGGAGCTGTCGGCGGCTGCTGCTGCGGCGCCGTCGGATTACCGGTGTCTCCCGTAGGTCCGCCCGCCGGCGGCGGCTTGACCTCGGTGACCGGCGGCTCCTGCGGAGCCGTCGGTTCCACGGTGGCCGGCGGCTGGGTGGTCGCGGGCGGCGGTGTGGTCACCGGCGGCACCGTGGTCGGCGCGCCGCCGCCGTTCGTCGTTCCGCCGCTGTTCGACGTTCCACCACCATTGGGCGCGGTGGCGTCGGCCGAGGGCGAAGGCTTGTTCGTCGGCTCACCCGGCTGCTGCACGATCGTCGAGGTTCCGCTACCTGGCGTCGGGCTGGGCTTCGTGGTCGCGCTGCCCGGGGTGGCACGCGGGTCGGTGGTCTTGGGCACCGTCGCACCCAGCTGATCAGCCAACTCCGGATTGACCTCGCGCAGCTTCGCGAGCAACTGTTCCCACTCGGTCATCAGCTCGGCGCGCTTGTCCGGATCGCTGACCTGCGCGGCATTCTCCTTGGCCCGCTCCAGGCGCACCTTGGCCTGCGTCGGGTTCTGAGTGACCAGCGTGGAAGCCTCGTTCAGATCGTCGCCCGCCCGCTGGACCACGGTCGTCTGGGCCTGTTCGCTGAACACGACCTCTTTGACCCGCCACAGCGGATCGCCCGGCTCGGCGTTGTACGAGAACGCCGTCATGCCGCCGATGACCAGGGCCAGCGCGGCCGCGGTGCCCATGATCGGACGTAGTAGCCGCAGTCGCCCGCCGCCGCCGTGCGCCCCGATGCGAACCTGCCGCGCGCCGATCTCCTGGTTGACCGCGGCCACGATCGCGTCCAGGTCCGGCTCGGCCGGCATCGGAGGCGCGATCAACTCCGCTCGCCAGTCCGCGAGCAACGTCGCGAGCTGATACTCCTCGGCGCTGTCGGTGTGCACCGGACCATCGCTGGCGATGGCATCGATCAGAGCATCGTCGCGGCGTACCGCGGCGATGTCGACCGGGCCGGTGTCACCGGACGCCTCGGCGTAGGGACCGCTGTTCCGCGATCCAAGCCGCGCCTTCCAGTCACCCCGACCGCGCTCGCCATCCCTAGCCATACATTTCACCTGCCCTCGCCACTTGTGACTTGAGTTTCGCGAGTGCCCTGTGTTGGGCGACCCGTACCGCGCCCGCCGTACTGCCCACGGCGACCGCGGTTTCTTCCGCTGACAAACCCATGACCAAGCGCAGGATCAAGATCTCTCGATGCTTCTCGGGAAGCGTCGCGAGCAGACGGTTCATCTGCCTGCTCGTCTCGGACTCGAGAGCTCGTTGTTCCGGTCCCTGGTCGGTGGATATGACATCTGGTACTTCGGCCATCGCCTCCGCCTTGTTACGGGCGGCGTTGCGATGCGCGTCGGCGACCTTGTGCGAAGCGATTCCGTAAACAAAGGCCATGAAGGGCCTGCCCTGGTCTTGATACCTGGGCAAGGCTGTCATCACGGCCAGGCAAACCTCCTGCGCAACGTCGTCCGCGGAGAGCTGCCCACGCTCCGCGGCTCCGATCCGCGCGCGGCAGTAGCGCACCACCAGCGGGCGGATCATCTCCAGTACCTGAGCTAAAGCGGATCTGTCGCCCTGCGCAGCGGCAGCGACGGCGAGGTCCAACTCTTCGCCCGTGTGCGTCATCGTCAGAGATATTCCCGGCGTTACAAAGTGGCATGGTCAGGTGACGACCAATGCTTCCACCGAAGGGGCGGAACGGATCTAACAATAGCGACCCGTTGGCCGGAACTGGTCAACACGGTGGACTCCGTGATCACCTACCACCCCGCCATGGGGCGCAACACGCCGCCGGAGCGGGCGATGGCCGCGGCACATTCGGCCGCCTCCGCCGCCGCGTCCCGCGCGCCCGATCCGGCGCGGAGCATGGCACAGGCCCAGCGCAACGGCAGCAGGCCGTGCTCGCGGCACTGCTCGGCGACATCCTCGGCCGAGACGCCCGATCTTCCCCGCGCGTCGAGCGCCACGTCGGCGGCGGCGACCAGCAAGCGTGACTTGACCCGGTGGCGCACCGACGGGGATCGCTCGGCCAGCTCCAGCGCGGCCGCCGCGTGCGCCGCCGCCACCTCGAAATCGCCTGCCGCCAGCGCCGTTTCCGCGGACACCCAGCGCAAGCGGATCGCGGGACGCCAACCGGCCCGATACTGCTGTGCCGCCGACGCGCTGCGCCGCAGCAAGCGGTCGGCCAGCGCGAGGCGCCCGGTTCCGAGCGCGTCGGCGGCGAGTCCGGTGAGCGCGTCGCAGATCGCGTCGGCGCGGCTGGGACGGTAGCCGCCGAACTCCTCGGCGCTGTCCGGCTCCGCTCCGGCGCCGGCGGTGAGGATCAACGCGGCCGACCGCCCGTCGAACGCCGCGGCGCGTTCGTGCCAGCCGAGCTGGCGAAGAAAAGAACCCTCGGTACTTCCCGCCAGTGAGAGGAGGACGGGGTCGTTGCTGTGGTTGCATACCCTTCGCAATTCGGCGCGCGCCGCCGCATAACGGCCCTGGCCGCCGAGAACCACCGCGCGATACCACCGGCCGAGTGCGTCCGACGCGGACGGAAGGTCGGCGGCGGCGCGACCCGGAGCGGCGCCGAAGGCGGCCTCGGCGAGGACCGCGAGGTGAGGATCTCCGAGCGGAGCGGGCGCGAACACGGGCGCACTCTATCCCGTGCGGCACCCCGGCTCCGGCGAGGAAAGGTGAGCGACGGCCGACCGGCGACACTCGGGATTTCCGACGCCGAGCGGATGTTGCCATTAGGTAAATCTCGTCCTGGCTATCGCCGAGCGGCCACGCCGGGAATTCATGCGTGTTTCGCGTAATTAACCTGCCCGCCCCGTTGTCGCCATCTTCGGATCCACACCCCACGAACCCCCTCGGCCGCGGCAGTGACCGACATCATCGGCACGAGATCGGCGTCGCGTCGGCGCTACGACCATGAAATCGCCCCTACCAGCGGAAATTGGATCAGTTGCGGCACATGCGGCAGCCACGGGCCTCCGGCCAACCGAACAGTATCGCCGGAACCAGCACGAAAAGTAAACAGTTCGGAGGTTAAATTTGGCAGCGCGAGATTTGGAAAAGTGCTGCGCCGAACTATTGACGGAATTTCGCGGCTGGACCTAACGTAGCTCATCGCCACGGACGGCGCCGCGCGAAATTGCAGCGACCACGAAGGGCGAGCCCCCCGGGTACCCCCGCCGACACGGCGTCGTGGCCCACAACTGTTGCAGAACAACTGCTCGACAACGCTGACGAGCTCGCACCACGAGGAGTTCACCATGCCCATGCCGACCCACCTCCCGGGACCCAACGCCGATGTCTGGGATTGGCAGATGCGAGGATCGTGCCGCGGGCAGGATTCCGCGGTGTTCTTCCATCCCGATGGTGAGCGCGGCCGGGCCCGCACGGCCCGCGAGATGCGCGCCAAGGAGATCTGCCGGACCTGCCCGGTGCTCATGCAGTGCCGCGCGCACGCGCTGAAAGTCAGCGAGCCCTACGGCATCTGGGGCGGCATGTCGGAGACCGAGCGCGAGATGCACGCGCGGCGCAGCCGTCGCCGCATGGCCGTCTGAATCAATCGCCTCCCATCCGCACGCCGCCGGGCGTCGAATTCCTAGCAAACAACGGGCCACTGCAACATGCTTCGGCCGAGCCGCTCACATGACACGGTGACCGGTTCCGCGCCGAAGGTCGGCGCGTGGGTTCCGATCGTCACCATCGATCGGCCGGCCGCCGAGCGAGGCCGGAGGTCGTGCACCCGGCGTTCCGGCACGGTGCGACGGTTCGGCGTGTCACGGCGTGTCGCTCCCGAGATGTCCGGCGTATCGGCGCTTTCCGCAACGCGGCGCCGGTCCACGACGAGCCTTGTGGCCACCCCACCCGAAGGGAGGTCATAGCGGCGCGCTACGGTAGTGACCGATGACACAGAATGGAGCGTTGTGACAACGCGGCCGTCGGCCGCAGAGGGCGACTCGTTCCGAAGAGCAGCCTTCCCACCCACGGTGGATTCTGCGGTTACGGCACGCGCAGCCGAAAGTATCGAGCTCGCCGCGCTTTTGCATCGATGCGGTCGAGCCGACCAGGAAGCATTCGCCGAGTTGTACGACCGGACGTGTGCGCGCGTCTTCGGTCTGGTTTTGCGCGTTCTGCACGATCCGGGCTACGCGGAGGAGACCACGCAAGAGGTCTATCTGCAGGTCTGGCGCATGGCATCGAGTTTCGATCCGGCGAAAGGTTCCGCGGTCACCTGGTTGATGACGCTCGCCCACCGGCGCGCCGTGGACCGGGTCCGCGCCGAGCAAGCCCACACCCAGCGCGAGGTCGCGTACGGGATCCGGGTGCTCGGCAACGAATTCGACGAGGTCACCGAAGAGGTCGAGCGCAGGCTCGAACAACAGGCCGTCCTGGCCGGTCTGGCCACACTCACCGAAACCCAGCGGGAAGCCATCTCGCTCGCCTACTACGGCGGACGCACCTATGCGGAGGTAGCCACCTACCTCGACGTAGGGTTACCTACGGTTAAGTCCCGGATTCGGGACGGATTGACACGACTGAAGAAAAGTTTGGGGGTGACGTGAGATGAACGAACGCCGTATCGATCTCGCGCACACCGTCGCGCTCGGATCGATCGACGACGAAGACCATCAGGAAGTGCAGGAGCTGTTCGACAGCGAGGACCCCGTGCTACGCGCGGAGTTCATCCAGGAAGTCAGAGACACGAAAGAAGCGCTCGCCGTTCTCGCCACAGCCACGGCGGCCACTCCGCCGCCGTCGCTGCGTGCTCGCCTACTCGCGGCCATCGCCGCCGAGCAGCCACCGGTCGCCAGCTGAATCCGGCGTCCCGCCAGGCATTCCCGCCCCGCGCGTAACCGACCCCAGCGGTCCTGAGCTTCCCGCGGCCTCCCTCCGATCCCGCGGCAGACAGTGTGTCGCGCTTCGGAACTCTCTCGGTCCAACCGGTAGTCGAGGCCGCGTACGGCAAGGCCCCCGAACCACGCGGTTCGGGGGCCTTGTCCGTGCGTTGTCCCGAGAAAACCGGGCTCAGTGCGCGTGGCCGTGGTGGCCGTGGTCGTTCTGCTCCTCGGCGGGCTTGTCCACCACGGCGCTCTCGGTGGTGAGCACCATGCGCGCGACCGACGCCGCGTTGACGACGGCCGAACGGGTCACCTTCACGGGGTCGACGACGCCGTCGGTGAGCAGGTCGCCGTAGGTGAGCGTGGCGGCGTTGAAGCCGTCCTTGCCCTCGGCGACCTTGCTGACCACCACGGCGCCGTCCAGGCCCGCGTTGGTGGCGATCCAGTACAGCGGCGCACGCAGCGCGGTGCGGACCACCTCGACGCCGACGGCCTCGTCGCCGGACAGCGAATCGCGCAGCTCGACGAGCTTGCTGCTCGCCTGCACCAGCGCGGTGCCGCCACCGGGCACGATGCCCTCTTCCACGGCGGCCTTGGCGGCGCTCACCGCGTCTTCGACGCGGTACTTGCGCTCCTTGAGCGCGGTCTCGGTGGCCGCGCCGACCTTGATCACCGCGACGCCGCCTGCCAGCTTGGCCAGCCGCTCCTCCAGCTTCTCGCGATCCCAGTCGGAATCGGTGGCCTCGATCTCGCGGCGCAGCTGCGCGACGCGCGCCTCCACGTCCGCAGCGGAACCGGCGCCATCGATGATCGTGGTGTCGTCCTTGGTGACGACGACGCGGCGCACCTTGCCGAGCACGTCGAGGCCTGCCTCGCGCAGGGTGATGCCCAGATCGGGGTTCACCACGGTGCCGCCGGTGACCACGGCCAAGTCGTCGAGGAACGCCTTGCGGCGGTCGCCGAAGAACGGCGCCTTGACCGCGACGGCCTTGATCGTCTTGCGGATGGCGTTGACCACCAGGGTCGACAGCGCCTCGCCTTCGACGTCCTCGGCGATGATCAGGACGGGCTTGCCGCTTTCGGCGATCTTCTCCAGCAGCGGCAGGAAGTCCGGCAGCGAGCTGATCTTCTCGCGGTGCAGCAGGACGAACACGTCCTCCAGGATGGCCTGCTGGCTGTCGGGGTCGGTGACGAAGTAGGGCGACAGGTAGCCCTTGTCGAACTGCACGCCCTCGGTGACGACGAGTTCGGTCTGCAGCGTCGAGGACTCCTCGACGGTGACGACGCCGTCCTTGCCGACGGTGGTCAGCGCCTTGCCGACCATCTCGCCGATCTCCTCGTCCCGCGAGGACACGGTCGCGACCTGCGCGATGGCCTGCTCGCCGGAGACCGGGGTGGCCAGCGCGAGCAGCGCCTCGGAGACCGCGTCGGCGGCCTTGGCGATGCCGGAGCCGACCACGATCGGGTTCGCCCCGGCCGCAACGTTCTTCAGCCCGGCGCGGACCAGCGCCTGGGCCAGCACGGTGGCGGTGGTGGTGCCGTCGCCCGCCACGTCGTTGGTCTTGGTGGCGACGCTCTTGACCAGCTGCGCGCCGAGGTTCTCGAACGGGTCTTCCAGCTCGATGTCGCGCGCGATGGTGACGCCGTCGTTGGTGACGGTCGGGCCGCCGAAGGACTTCGCGAGTACGACGTGCCGTCCGCGCGGGCCCAGGGTGACCTTCACGGCGTCGGCGAGCTTGTCGACGCCGCGTTCCAGAGCCCGGCGAGCCTTCTCGTCGAACTCGATCTGCTTTGCCATGGGGATTCGCTCCTGTAGTGGATTGCGGCGCTCCCGGGTCCCGTCGTCACGCAGGCTGCCGCCTCAGGGCCCGTCGCTCGCACCGCGTGTTTCAGTGCCGTGGTGTCGGCGCCGAACGCACTCCGCCCCGGGTCACGAAAGACACCGGGGCGGAACGCATGCGTGCCTGATCGGCTACTTGGTGACGACGGCCAGCACGTCGCGCGCCGACAGGATGAGGTACTCCTCGCCCTGGTACTTGATCTCGGTGCCGCCGTACTTGCTGTAGATGACGGTGTCACCCTCCTGGACATCCAGCGGGATGCGCTTCTCGCCCTCGTCGTCCCACCGGCCGGGACCGACGGCGACAACGGTGCCCTCCTGCGGCTTCTCCTTCGCCGTGTCAGGGATGACCAGGCCGGAGGCCGTCGTCGTCTCGGCCTCGTTGGCCTGGACGAGGATCTTGTCCTCGAGCGGCTTGATGTTCACGCTCGCCACGTTGAGCCCTCCACTTTCAGGGGATTCGGTCGTCCGGAACTCGTCGCTCCGAACTCGTCGGTTGGTCACGATGCTGACCCTGCGCATAGCCCCGTCGTCGCGGGTGCCGGGACCCCTGCCCAGTGGTCAAGCTGCTGGCACAAGCACTACACACAGTGCCGACTAGCACTCTATACATGAGAGTGCCAGCGCTCAAGGCTGGGCGGTGCCAACTTTGCGCGGCGCGCCCGGCGACACTGCGAGCTTGGCTATAAGTTCGGGAAAACAGTAACGTTCGGATAACGGATTGTGACACTATTGACGACGGTTGCGGTCCGGCCGCCGGTTCGTCGCTCCTCCGAGCGGCGGCCAGGCGGCACAGAGGTACCACAGCGTCGCCGAACCCGCAGCGCCGCAGCACGATCGTTGCACCACCAGCTTCACCAGAGAGCAAGACACACGTGATCCATGGCCGGTCCCCGCGACCCACCCGGACGAGGGGCCGGTTCGTTTCCCGGTCCGGGTCGCGCGTCATCCATACGGCGGTCCGGCAGTCCATTCGAGATGGTCGGCGACACCATGACCATCCGCTCGAAGGGAGGTGAACATGCGAACATCCCTCGGCATCTCGGCCGGGGCAGAGGTCGTGTGCTCGGCGTTGGTCTCCACCGCGCCGAACGGCACGCAGAGCTTCGATTACCGCGTCGTGTCCGCCGACGCGGCTCATTCCGATCTCGGTGACCTGGTGTCGTCCTCGATCGAGCTGATGACGACCCAGCTGCCGACCACGCAGCCGCCACGCGAGATCATCCGCCCGGTCGGCGGCCGTTTCGCGGGCGGGCCACGCGACTTCGAGCCGGCGACGGGTCACCCGCCCACCAGCGTCGCGGTCGCCTACCGCACCAAGGAGCAGGCCCAGATCATCCGCTCGGCCACCGGAAAACAGCGCGACCTGCGGCTGATCCCGGAGGGCACCGCCGCGCTGACCTACCTGCGGCACACCGGCCTGCTGGACCGCTACGACACGGTCGCCATCGTCGATCTCGGCGCGTCCGGGCTCGGCGTCACCGTCGCCGACCGCGCCGACGGCTCCCTGCTCCGTTCCGATCGCACCGCGACCGTCAGCGGCAAGGCGATCGACGATCTCATCTACCACCATCTGGTGGACCTGCACTTCGCCCGGCGCGGTACCCGCCCCAACCGCGGCATGCTCACCAACCGGGGCCGCGCGGCGAAGGAGCACCTGTCCATCGCGCCCGCGGTCACCATCGACCACGTCGCCGGTCGTCCGCTGAAGCTGACCAGGGCCGACTTCGAAGAGTTGATCGCCGACCTGCTGCGCGACCTGGCGCGGTTCGTCACGATGTCGTTCGCCCGGGCGCCCAGGCAGCCGCAGGCGGTCACGGTCATCGGCGGCGGCGCCAACATCCCCGCGGTGCTCGATACGCTCACCGCCGCCCTGGACATCCCCGTGTTCACCGTGCCGGATCCCGAGGCGGTGACCGCCAAAGGCGCGGCGCTGGTCGCCGATTCGATGCAGCCGTCGGTGTTCCCGGTCGCCGGGCTCGGCGGCGACGCGCCCGCGGGGACGGTAACCAAGGTGTTCGGCACGCTCGCCGGTGCGATCGTGGTCGTCGGACTGATCGTCGGCTACGGGGTCAAGACGTTCGCGCCGACCTCGGATGACGAGGTCTCTCCCGCGGGGACCACGAGCAGCGCGTCGCAACTGCCCAACCCGACGTCCGTGCCGCCCGCGACCACGGCTGCCGCCACGCCGCACAACCGCACGCCGGACAACACCGGCATCGCACCGACGACCACGGAACGCGGACCGCAGAGCACGACCGGCGGGCCGTCGTCCACGCAGGTGATCACACCCACGCAGCCCACGCTGCGCCCGGATCCGAACCTTCCGCCGATTCCGTTCCCCGAACTGCTCGGCCCCCTGTTCGGGAATCCGAATGCGGCACCGAACGGTTCGCCCGAATCGCCATCGAGCCGGACGTGGTACCCGGCGGCGCCGACCGCTCCGGCACCCGGCACGAGCCCGACGCCCACCCAGGCGCCCGCGCGGTCGAGCCTGCCACTCCTCCGGGGGAATTCGGGGTCGGCGTCGCATCCCGGACTGCTCGCACCGAACTGATCCGGCCGCACGACGGCCCTTCGCGGCGATCTCACCGGAAAGAAACCCGGTGCGGCCGCCGCCGCTTCGTGCGCTGAATCCGAGCCGGTCAGCGAACCATACTGACCGACACCGGCAGACCCGGATCGGTGGCGACCGTCAGCGGCGAAGCAGCCGCGCCACCAGCGATGACATGCGCGCCGAGCGCGGCGATCATCACCCCGTTGTCCGTGCACAGCCGAGGCTTGGGCACCCGCAAGGTCAAACCGGCTGCGGCGCAGCGTTCCTCGGCCATCGAGCGGATCCGCGAGTTGGCGGTCGCGCCGCCGCCGAGCACCAGTGTGCCGACGCCGACATCCTGGGCCGCGCGAACCGCCTTCATCGTGAGCACATCCGCGACCGACTCCTGGAAAGACGCCGCGATATCGGGGATGGGCAGATCCTCCGCGGCGACGCCGTCGCGCTGGGCCGCCTCCACGTAACGGGCGACCGCGGTCTTGAGACCCGAGAAGGAGAAGTCGTAGCGCGGGTCGCGCGGCCCGGTCATGCCGCGGGGGAAGGCGATGGCGCGCGGATCACCGGCCGTCGCGGCGGCATCCAGCGCCGGACCGCCGGGAAAGCCCAACCCGAGCAGCCGCGCCACCTTGTCGAACGCCTCGCCCGCCGCGTCGTCGACGGTGCTGCCCAGCTCGACGATCGGCTCGGCCAGATCCGTGACGTGCAGCAGATGCGTGTGCCCGCCCGACACCAGCAGCGCGACGCACGGCGGCATCGGCCCGTGCTCCAGAGTGTCCACCGCGACGTGCCCGCCGAGATGGTTGAGCGCGTAGAAGGGCACATCCCACGCCGCCGCATACGCTTTCGCCGCGGCGACACCGACCAGCAGCGCACCGGCCAAGCCCGGGCCGATGGTCACCGCCAACGCGTCCGGTTTCGCGATGCCCGCGGCCGACAGCGCGCGGCGCATCGCGGGCACGATCGCCTCGAGATGCGCGCGCGAGGCGATCTCGGGGACGACGCCGCCGAAGCGCGCGTGCTGGTCGACGCTGGAAGCGACCTCGTCGGCGAGCAGTACGCAGGTGCCGTCGGGGTTCCTGCGGACGATGCCGACTCCGGTTTCGTCGCAGGAGCTTTCGATGCCCATGACGATCACGACAACACCTCGTCCCGTGTGCGCCAGCGCTCCCCGCTGGTCAGCGCGGGGCGACGCATCGTGTACGCGTCCGCGCCACTGGGGTGGTAGTAGTTCTTGCGCAATCCGATGATGTGGAACCCGTGCTTGGCGTACAGCGCGATCGCCGGCGCGTTGTCGGTGCGGACCTCCAGGAACACCGGTCCACCGCGCCGGTCCGCCTCGGCGAGCAGCGCCTCCAGCAGGAGCGTGCCGACACCTGTGCGGTGGCAGCCGGGGTCGACGCCGATGGTGTGGACCTCGGCCTCGGGGTGTTCGGCATCACCCAGCAGGGCGATACCCGCGTAGCCGACCATTCGCCCGTCGTCGTCGCGCGCGGTGATGTAGCGGTTGTGCCGCCCGGCCAGCTCGGACTGGAACGCCACGGCGGCCCACGGGTCGTCCTCCGGAAAAAGCAATTGCTCCAGTTCGACGCAGCGCGTGATGTCGGCGGCCACCATCGGCGCGATTCGGAAAGTCACCGGCTTCACGCCCCCGTCCGGTCGAGTCGGCGGTAGGCGTTCTCGACCGCGTCCGGCCTGCGCAAGTACAGCGGAACCAGCGGCTCCGGCACGCTGCGGGACAGCACCTCGGCGGCGACGACGCGGACCAACCCGGCGGGTGAGGGCGTCTCGGCGGGGAGCACGGGCAGATCGAAGAAGTCGACGTGCGAAGCGGATCCGGCGATCGCCGTGGCCTCGCCCGCGTCCAAGTCGGAGGGCTTGCACACCTCGGGTCCGGCCACGCGGGCACCCTCCCGGTACCGCGCCCAATACACCTCGCGCCGCCGGGCATCGGTCACCACGAGCAGTTCGGCTTCGGGCGGGAGCTCGACGGGGGGCGGCACCGCTGGGTCGACAGCGGCATCGGCTGCGATCGCGTCGAGGCTGCACGCGCCGTACACCGGGATCCCCAGCGCGTCGCCGAACGCGGCCGCGGTGGCCATGCCGACGCGCAAGCCGGTGAACGGACCCGGACCGACACCGACCACGATCGCGTCGATCTCGGTCCTGGAACGACCTGCCTCGGTGAGGCATTCGAGGATCTGCGGAGTGAGTACCTCGGCATGGGCGCGGGGGTCGACCCGCACCCGGGATGCGACGGTGCGTACCCGGACCGGATTCGCCGCGTCGGCGCCCTGCTCCAAGTCCACCAGTCCCGCTGTGACGGCGGGTGTCGCGGTGTCGACGGCTAGTACAAGCATGATTGGGCCAACGATACCGGGTGGTAGGTGAGGCCGACGCAGAGCTACCCGGTAGCTAATTCACCCATTCCCAGCTGGCGGTGCGCACATCCGAGTCCGGCGCCCGCGACAGCACCACACGCAGATGCCGATCCGCGAGGTGCTCCACCACGCCGCGGCCCCACTCCACCACGACGACCGCCTGATGCAGATCGGTGTCCAGGTCCAGCGCGTCCAGCTCGTCCAGGTCGCCGCCGAGCCGGTAGGCGTCCACGTGCACCATGGGCACCGACGGGCCGCCTGCGCGCTGCCCCGCGCGGTGCTGGCGGGCGATGATGAACGTCGGCGAGCTGACCCGCCCCTGCACGCCAAGACCTTCGGCGATGCCGCGGGTCAGTGCGGTCTTGCCCGCGCCGAGCGGACCGTCCAGCACCACGAGATCCCCGGCACGCAGATCGGTGGCCAGTTCCCGGCCCAGCGCCTCGGTGTCGGCGACGGTGGGCAGCACTCGATGCCCTGGATCAGCCACGGGCCACCTCCGAGGCCTCCCCCTGCGCCGGGTCGACCACGCCCGCACGCACCAGCAAGCGATCCAGCGCGGCGTTGACTATGTCCGGGTATTGCAGATGCGGCATGTGCGCCGCGCCTTCCAACCGGATGAGTTCGCTGCACGGCAGAGCGGCGGCGAGCGCACGCGAATTCCGGAACGGGATCACCAGATCGTGCCCGCCGCCGAGTACCAGGGTCGGTGTGCCCGCCAGCGCGGGCAACGCCGCCGACTCGTCGTGCAGCTCGATGGCCTGCAGGAACTTCACTACGGTCTCCACCGGCGTCTGGTCGATCATCAGCGTCATGAAGCGCGACAGCGTCGGGCTCACCGGTCCGTGGAACGAGCTGACGTGCAGGATCGGCGTGATCACCCGCCGAGCGGTGACGCGGCCCGCCTGCACCAGCGCGGGCGCGGTGTACACGGCCACCCGGAACCCGTCGATCGCGGGATTGCGCAACAGTTGCCCGATTCCCGCCGCGGTGACCTCGGCGGCCGCGGTCGACAGCAGTGCGATCCCGATCACTCTGGCCGCGAACAATTCCGGGAATCGCGCGGCCGCGGCCAGGATCGCCATCCCGCCCAGCGAATGCCCGACCAGCACCACCGGCCCGGCCGGAGCGGTGGCGTTCAGCACGGCGGCGAGGTCGCTCCCGAGCTGGGCGACGGTACAACTCGCGGCGCTCGGCACACCGGAACGGCCGTGCCCGCGCAGATCGAACAGCACCATGCGAAGTCCTGCGCCGTAGCGCTTTTCCAGGTCACGACGCTGAAAGTGGAAGGAAGCCATGCTGTTGCAGAAGCCGTGCACGAAGATCACCGTCACCGGTGCGTCGTCGGGGCCGCAGATCCGCGTGGCCAACGGCACGCCGTCGTCGGCGAGCACCGTCCCCGCGCGGTCGGCATCGATCAGCGCGAAATTCTCGTCGCGGTAGTCGTCGCCCCGCG
The DNA here is from genome assembly GCF_044452545.1 of Nocardia sp. NPDC051900. NCBI lineage: Bacteria > Bacillati > Actinomycetota > Actinomycetes > Mycobacteriales > Nocardiaceae > Nocardia > Nocardia sp. NPDC051900. The sequence goes on from NZ_JBITBU010000002.1 coordinate 317,224, forward strand.
CGGGCCACAGCACCCGCGCACCGGCGCGACGCAAGGCGTGCGCGCCTGCCAGCGCACCGACGAAACCAGCCGTGGCCAGCCCGCCGCGCAGCGGGGTCACCCGGAAGCGCCTCATCGAACGCCACCGACATAGCGCCGGGTGACCCGGCCGCGCGGTGAGCACACCACTTCGTAGTGGATGGTGTCGAGCAGGTCCGCCCACTCCTGGGCGTGCGGTCGCGCACCGAAGAGAATCGCGGTGTCGCCTTCCCGAACGCCCGCCGCGTTGTCACCGAGGTCGACGACGAACTGGTCCATGCACACCCGCCCCACGTTCCTGCGCGGCGCCCCGCCGAGCCAGACATCGAAACGTCCGCTCAGGGGGCGGAAAACGCCGTCGGCGTAACCGGCGGGGATGAGCGCGACGGTGGTGTCGCGCGGCGCGATCCACTGGTGCCCATAGGAAACGCCTTCGCCCGCGGCCACTCGTTTGACCAGGGCGACCTCTGCCTGGAACGTCATCGCGGGCCGCAGGCCGAAATCGTCGTCCGGTATCGGGGACAGGCCGTACATGGCGATGCCCGGCCGGACCAAGTCGAAGGCCAGGTCAGGGCGGGTCAGGGTAGCGGCGGAGTTGGCGATGTGCACCAGCTCCGGTTCCAGGCCGTGCTCCTTGGCCGTGGCGATGGCCTCCAGGAACCGGGCGCGTTGCGCGTCGTTGTTGGGATGCTCGGGTTCGTCGGCGTGCGCGAGGTGGGAGAAGATCGCGCGAAACCGCACCACACCCTCGTCGACCAGAGCGCGCAGCGCCGTCAGGACTTCCGGGTACGCGTCCGGCGACACGCCGTTGCGGTTCAGGCCGGTGTCCACCTTCAGGGTGACCGTCGCCGGACGGCCCAGCTCGCGCGCCGCGGCCTCGACCGCTCGCAGATGAGCCGCCGAAGAGATCCCGATCTCGACGTCGGCGGCCACCGCAGGCGCGAAGTCGGTGTCCGTGCTGTGCAACCAGCACAGGATGGGCGCGGTGATCCCGGCCGCACGCAACTGCACGGCCTCGCCCACCGTCGTGACACCCAGTTCCGCCGCGCCCGCCGCCAGAGCGGCCCGGCCCACCTCGACCGCGCCGTGGTTGTAGCCGTCGGCCTTCACCACCGCCATCACCGCGGCGCCACCCGCGTGCTCCCGCAGGATCCGCACGTTGTGGGCGATGGCGTCCAGGTCGATGACCGTTTCCACTTGCGCTGTGCCGCCTCTCCGCGTATCCGGGCCGTCCCAGTCGGACGCGCAGGATTCACGTTCAGGTCCTGCGTTTGATGCCGCCTGGATTTCGGGCGTGCCCGACGAGTTACCCATATGCTCTCGAGATCAGTCGTTGCGTTGATTCCGGTCGAGTCTATTGGCGCGCTCGATTCTGGTTCCAATCGGTTTCCGTGGCGCTCGGGCCGGTGTGTCGAGCGCCACGACCAGCCTCGATACATCGACGCCATCGGCACCCGGCACTCAGCGCCTCAGCTTTGCGCCCGCCGGAACCCGTCGGTCCGGCTGAATGCGGCCATCGGCTCGTACCGGTTCCATCACCGTGGCGGGCGGAAACAGTCAGAAGGGGTGTGCCAGGCCACGGAGGACGCCGATGGCGGGGCGGACGTGAGCTGCCAGCACGCTCGCCGAGATCGGAGTTCCCGCCGGGGCGGCGTCATGTGCGGCGAGGTTCGCGGACAACGCGTGCGCGCGCGCGGCCGCCGCCGCCGACCATGCGGGTTCCCGCCCCGCCGCGAGCAGCGCCCCGATGATGCCGGAGAGCACGTCGCCCGCGCCCGCGGTCGCCGCCCAGGAACCGCCCGCCTCGTTGACCAGCACGGGACCGCCCGGGGCGGTGACGAGCGTGGCGCGACCCTTCAGCAGCACCGTCACCTGCCAGGAAGCGGCGAAGTCGCGGACCGCTGCCACCCGGTCGGGACCGACCTCGTGGCCGGTGAGGCGGGCGAACTCGCCCGCGTGCGGAGTCAGAACGGTCGGGGCCGCACGACCGCGCACCAAGTCCGGCTCCGCGGCCAGCATGGTCAGGCCGTCCGCGTCGATCACCACCGGGAGGTCGGTGGCCAGGATCTCGCGCAGGCGTTCCCTGGCGGCGGAGTCGGTGCCCGCGCCGGGACCGAAGACCCAGGCCTGTACGCGACCGGTCGCGGCGACCTCCTCGGCGGCGATCACTTCGGGGAAGTGGTTCAGCACCTCGGCCGCCGCGGTCCCGGCATACCGCACCATGCCCGATGTCGCCGCGACGGCGGCGCCCGCGCACAGCACCGCGGCGCCCGGATACGTGGCGCTACCCGCGCATACGCCCGTCACACCCTGCGTGTACTTGTCGTCGGCCGGGCCGGGGACCGGCCACGCGGCCCCGATCGCCGCGGGCTCCAGCGCGAGGAGGCCCGGCTCCGGGAGACGTAAACCGATGGGCACCAATTCGATTCGCCCGCACTGCGGCGCGGCGAGCGCGTGCACCGGCTTGTACGCGCCGAACGCGACCGTGACGTCCGCGCGAACCGCCGGGCCTTCGATCGCGCCGGTGCCCGGGTCGACGCCGCTGGGCAGGTCTGCCGCGATGACCGGAGCCTCCAGCGCCGCAACGATTTCAGCGGCACGCGGCCGCAACGCACCGCGACCGGAGATGCCGACGATGCCGTCGATCACCAGATCCGGACGGCCCACGTCGTCGGCGACTCGACCGCCCGCTCCGCGCAGCGCCGCGAGTCCTCCGGCGTGCGCCCGCTCCGGGCTGAGCAACACCGCGGTGACCGCGACACCGCGGCGGCGCAGCCGCGCTCCGGCCCAGAGCGCGTCGCCGCCGTTGTCCCCGGAACCGACCAGCAGGGTCACCGCCCGCCCCGCGATACCGCCGGTACGCTCCCTGAGTTCGCCCGCCACCACCGTGGCCAGGCCGTGCGCCGCCCGGCGCATGGGCACGCCGTCCGGCACCCGGGTGAACAGCTCGGCCTCCGCCGCGCGCACTTCGTCCACCGTGAAATAGCCCCGCTGCGTGGACATCGCCGCTCCCTCCGTCGGTGTGGCCTACTACGCTTGGCCATCATGCCAAGCGTCCGCCGCATCGGGATCGTCCGCGTCGTCACGGGAGTCGCCTTGGCCTGCGCGCTCCTACTGTCCGGTTGCGGCGGCGACGAATCCGGTTCGGCCGCCACCACGACGAGGAAACCGGCTCGGCCGACCACCACCGCACAGCAGACCGGTGACCGCAAGCCCGCCGCAGCCACCGTCGTGGCGCATGACATGAAATTCTCCCCCGCCGACGTCACCGTCGCGGTCGGCGACACGGTCACCTGGAAATTCGACGACAAGGTCCCGCACACGGTGCAGGGCATCGGCGACAAGGCCATGGGCATCAACAGCCCGATCTTCGACAAAGGCGAGTGGAGCTACACCTTCACCGCGCCGGGCACCTACCGCTATCTCTGCTCGCTGCACCCGGAGATGCGCGGCTCGGTCACCGTGCAGTAAACCGCAGGGTACGGACCCTTCGGGCCTACCGGGGGCATTCCACCGGCGAAGCGCTCCGGACGTCGCCTCGGCGAGGTCCAGCCGAGAAACCGCGAAAACCTCCGACGAAGCATCCCGGAGAAAAGCCGGACCTCGACTCCGCACTTGTTGATCGCCGAGCCGTCCCGCACTCACACCGGACGGTAGTCGCGGTGCCGTGCGCCGTGGGTGTTCAGTGCTTCGACCGCGGCCACGAGCGGAGCGAGTTCGGGATCGGCGGCCGCCTGCCCGAGTGCTCCGGCCAGGGCGGCGTCGTGCGTGGGCCGCGCCTGTTCGAGCAGGTCCAAGCCCGCCGGGGTGACATCGGTGTAGATGCCGCGACGGTCGTCGGGGCAGAGGTAACGCTGGAGCAGGCCGCGATCTTCCAGCCGGGAAACCAGTCGGGTGGTCGCGCTCTGGCTCAGCACCACGGCCTCGGCCACCTGGTTCATCCGCAGGTGCCCGCCCGGCCCGTCGTGCTGGCGGCTCAGCACGACCAGCAGGGAGTACTCGCGAACGCTCAGGTCGTGGCCGGATTGCAGGGCCCGCTCGATGTGCGCCTCGATCCGGTCGTGCAGCAGCGAGAGTGCGTACCAACCATCGGCGAGGCCGGTCAGGGCGGCATCCGCGGTCATCGGCGTTCCTTCGGCGTCGGGGTTCGTGTCTCCAGGATAGCCAGGGATCACAATAGCCCGCGCTTGCAATTAAAGGGCGTATGCAATTATTGTTTCCGCCTGTAATAGTTTGAAGCAACGTTACGTGGAGGCTTCGTTCATGCCCCTCGCACTCCTCGCCCTGACCCTCGGGGCATTCGGAATCGGGACGACGGAATTCGTCGTCGTCGGACTGCTACCAGACATCGCGAGCAGCTACTCGGTGTCCATCCCCACCGCGGGCCTGCTGGTCACCGGCTACGCGCTCGGCGTCGTGGCGGGTGCGCCGCTGATGACCGGGCTGGGTACCCGGCTGTCGCGCAAACGGATGCTGCTCGGCATGCTGACGCTGCTCGTCGTCGGCAACCTCCTGTCCGCCGCGGCACCGACCTTCGCGCTGATGCTGACCGGACGGATCGTCGCGTCGCTGGCCCATGGCGCGTTCTTCGGGATCGGCGCGGTCGTCGCCGGAACCCTGGTCAGCGCCGATCGGCGCGCCGGTGCGATTGCGATCATGTTCACCGGACTCACCGTCGCCACGGTGGTCGGCGTACCGCTGGGAACGCTGCTCGGCCAGCACTTCGGCTGGCGGCTGACCTTCGTGTTCGTCGCACTGGTCGGGTTGATCGGCCTGCTCGGCGTCGCGGCGCTGGTCCCGGAACAGCCCGCCGCGGCGAACGCCGCGCTGCGCACCGAACTGGCGGTGTTCCGCAACCCCCAGGTGCTGCTGGCGATGGCGATGACGGTCCTCGGCTTCGGCGGGGTCTTCGCCGCGATCACCTATCTCGCGCCGATGATGACCGAGGTCACCGGCTATGCGGAGAGTTCGGTCACCTGGCTGCTGGTGCTCTTCGGCCTCGGCTTCTTCGCGGGCAATCTGATCGGCGGCAAGTTCGCCGACCGTCATCTGATGCCGATGCTGTATCTCACACTCGGCGGGCTCGCGCTCGTTCTCGCGCTGTTCACCGTCACCGCGCACGACAAGATAGCCGCCGCCGTCACGGTGGTGTTGATCGGCGCACTGGGCTTCGCGACCGTGCCGCCGTTGCAGAAGCGCGTCCTCGACCAGGCCGCGGGCGCACCGACCCTCGCGTCGGCGGTGAACATCGGCGCGTTCAACCTCGGCAACGCGGTGTCGGCCTGGCTCGGTGGCGTGGTGATCGCCGCAGGCTACGGCTACACCGCACCCAACTGGGTCGGCGTCGGTCTGGTGCTGGCGGCGCTACTGCTCGCGATCCTGTCCGGGCAGCTCGAGCGTCGCGCGAGACCCACCGCCCCGGCGGAGCCCCTGGCTACCGTGCCGGTATAGCCGCCGGTCGCCCCGGCGAAACAGCGGCCGCGCACTGCGAAGTGCGCGGCCGCCGAACTATTCCACGGTGACGGATTTGGCCAGGTTGCGCGGCTTGTCGACGTCGTAGCCGCGCGCCTGCGCCACCTCGGCGGCGAAGATCTGCAACGGCACCGTCGACAACAGCGGCTGGAACAGCGTCGGTGCGCTCGGGATCTCGATGAGGTCGTCGGCGAACGGACGCACCGTGTCGTCGCCCTCCTCCGCGATCACGATGGTGCGCGCGCCGCGAGCCTGGATCTCCCGGATGTTGCTCAGCAGCTTCGAGTGCAACACCGCGCGCCCCTTCGGCGACGGCATCACCACGATCACCGGCAGGCCGTCCTCGATCAGGGCGATCGGACCATGCTTGAGCTCACCCGCCGCGAACCCCTCGGCGTGCATGTAGGCCAGTTCCTTGAGCTTGAGCGCGCCCTCCAAGGCCACCGGGTAACCGACGTGCCTGCCCAGGAACAACACGGTCGGCACCTGCGCCAGCTCCCGCGCGATGGCCCGCACCTGCGGCGCGGTCTCCAGCACGCGCTCCACCAGCTTTGGCATCGCCTCGAGTTCGGTGAATTCGCGGGCCACCTCGTCCGGGTACTTGGTGCCGCGCGCCTGCGCCAAGGCGAGCCCGACCAGGTAATTCGCTGTCACCTGGGCCAGGAACGCCTTGGTGGAGGCGACGCCGATCTCCGGCCCGGCCCTGGTGTAGAGCACCGCGTCGGACTCGCGAGGGATCTGCGCGCCGTTGGTGTTGCAGATCGCGAGGACGCGCGCCTTCTGTTCCTTCGCGTGCCGCACCGCCTCCAGCGTGTCGGCGGTCTCGCCGGACTGGGAGATCGCCACCACCAGCGTGGAGCGGTCCAGCACCGGATCGCGGTAGCGGAACTCGCTGGCCAGCTCCACCTCGACGGGCAGCCGCGTCCAGTGCTCGATGGCGTACTTCGCCAGCAGGCCGGAGTGATAGGCGCTGCCGCACGCCACGACGAAAACCTTGTCGAAATCGCGCAGCTCCTGATCGGCGAGGCGCTGCTCGTCCAGCACGATCCGGCCCGCGCCGTCGTGGTCGGTGCTGAAATGCCCCATCAGCGTGTCCGCGACCGCCGCGGGCTGCTCCTCGATCTCCTTGAGCATGAAGTAGTCGTGGCCGCCCTTCTCGGCGGCGGCCAGGTCCCAGTCGATCGTGAACGGGCGGGTGCGCGAGCTCGCGTCCTCGCCGGCGAAGTCGGTGACCCGGTAGCTGTCCAGGGTGATCACCACGGCTTGGTCCTGACCGAGCTCGACCGCCTCGCGGGTGTGCTCGATGAACGCCGTGACATCCGAGGCGATGAACATCTCGCCCTTGCCCACGCCCACCACCAGCGGGGTGGAGCGGCGCGCCGCCACGATCGTGTCCGGATGGTCGGCATGCGTGAAGACCAGCGTGAACGCGCCCTCCAGACGGCGCAGGACGGACAGCGCGCTGGCCGCGAAGTCGCCTGCGGTCGGGCCATGGGCGTACGCGCGGGCCACCAGGTGCACCGCGACCTCGGTGTCGGTGTCGCTGTTCAGCTCGACCCCGGCGTCCTCCAGTTCGCGACGCAGCGGGGCGAAGTTCTCGATGATGCCGTTGTGTACGACGGCGACCTTGCCGGTGTGGTCCCGATGCGGGTGTGCGTTGCGGTCGGTCGGCGCGCCGTGTGTGGCCCAGCGGGTGTGCCCGATGCCCGTGGTGCCCACGAAGCGATCGATCCCGGTTTCGGCGAGCTGGGCCTCCAGGTTGGCCAGGCGGCCCGCCTTGCGTTCCACCGCCAGCGTGCCCGCGCCATCCAGGATCGCCACACCCGCGGAGTCGTATCCGCGATATTCCATGCGGCGCAACGCGTCAACGACGACGCCGAGCGCGTCTCGGTACCCGACGTACCCCACGATTCCGCACATGGCTCACCACACTACTTATCGGATAACGTTCACGTCGTGTCGGCGTCTGTGAAATCGCTATTGAGCACCCTGACCAGCCGGGGCCCGCACCGCGTGTTGCGTGGCAATCTGGCCATCGCCGGCCAGCCGGGGGTGGTGTTCACGCCCGAGACCGGGCGGAACCTACCTGCCGTCGCGTTCGGACATGGCTGGTTGACCGGGGCGAACCACTACCGCACGCTGCTCGAACACCTCGCTTCCTGGGGAATAGTGGCCGCCGCGCCCGACACCGAGCGCGGACCGATTCCGTCACATCTGGGGTTGGCCGCCGATTTGCTCACCACGCTCGACATCTGCACCGGCGTGCGGCTCGGGGACGGCGAGATCAGCGTGCATCCGGAGCGCCTGGCTCTGGCCGGGCACGGCATGGGAGCGGGCGCCGCGGTCATCGCCGCAGGCCGCCGCGACGTCGCCACCGTCGCGGCGTTGTTCCCCGCGCCGACGGCGCCTGCCGCCGAAGCCGTCGCACCGGAGCTGGACGTTCCGGCGTTGATCCTGGCCGGCGCGACCGACATCACCTCGGTCAGCTCGAACGCCATCCCACTGGCCACCGCCTGGGGCGGCCCGGCGACCCTGCGCGCCATCGACAAGGCCTCGCACAACGGCATCATCGAGGGGCGGCGCGTCCTCGCCGCCGTGGGTGCGGGCAAGCACGAATCGAAGACCTCCCGCACCACGCGCGCCCTGCTGGCCGGTTACCTGCTCGCCACGCTGGCGGGCGACAAGACCTATCGCGCCTTCACTGATCCCGACGAGGTCATCCCGCACACCACCGTGGTCGACCCCGCGGCGCCGCAGGAGAAGGAGCCGCCGAAGCTGAAGGTCGGCCAGCTCGCCGCGCTGCTGCGGCGGTAGCCGACCGACCGGCCCGCGGAGCGCCGGTCAGATCAGCCAGCTCTTGCGTTGGTAGAACTTGGCCTCCTCGTCCTCTTCATCGACCGGCGTCACCGTGTGATTGGCCCGGCGGGCGGCCATCGACCGTGCGATGGCCGCGCGCTGCTCTTGTGCTTCCTCTTGCAGTCGCTGCCGCTCCTCCGCCTCGGCGGCGGCCTTGTCCAGGTCGGCGGCGTGCGTCACCCAGAACTCCTCCATCTCGGCGGTCAGCCGGTCGGCGATTTCCCGGCCGGTCGCCGCGGTCTGCTCGTTGATCGCCTGGATCTCGTCGAGCAACAGCGACATGCGGCGCTGGTTCTCGGCGGCGAGTTGCCTCGCTTCCTCGGCGTAGTCGACCATGCTGCGCCTCCTCGCTCATGCGGTGTGCGACCTCGTCCCGGACGGGCTCACAGTGGACCCGCCTCGGCGAACCCCGCGTCCAGCGGCCCGGCTTCGGCGAGTTCCGCGCCACTGTCCACTGGAACGTCCGGTTCCCGCTCGCCCTGCTCCGGCATCGGCTTCGGGTAGTGCTCGCCGTCCTCTTCGCGCCGGGTGCGCGGCAAGGTTCCGCTCGGCAGCCCGGGCCGATCGTCCTCGGTGTCCGGTTCCGAACCTGGAGCGGGCGTTTTCTCTTCTTCCTGAGGTTCCGGTGCCGGAGACTCCCCGTTCCGAGACTCCGGCGTAAGAGCCTCAGGCGCCGGGGGCTGCGCGTTGTCTGCGTCCGGCTCCATCGTCGAGATGACCGGTATGCCGTGCTCGTTCAGCTCGACGGTGAACTCCTGCTCCGCACCGGTGGCATCGGAGAGGACGAGTTTCAACCGGCCGTCCGGCCCCATCTCGAACTGCACATGCTTACCGCCGATATCGAATTCCGCCTCGGCGCGCGGCTTTCGGTTCCGACCTTCGTCGTCCCGGTCGTCGGCTTCGGCGTTCTGCGGATCAATGCTGTGCATGAGCTTTTCGATCGCGTCGTCGACTCCGCTTTCGATGATTCCGCTCAACGCGGACACGCCCTGCTCCACCGCTTGACCGAGACCGGTTGCCAGCGGCGCGAATTCCCGCGCCACCTGGCTGAGCGCGGCAAGTCCGTCCAGTGCGGGCATCCTGGGCGCGGGGGCGGTCGGGATACTCGGTGTGGTCGGGATACTCGGTGCGGTCGGAATACTCGGCGTGGACGGAGTACTCGGCGTGGACGGGTTGTCCGACGTGGTCGGTGTGGTCGACGCGGGGACTGTGGTCGGTGTGGTCGACGCGGGGACTGTGCTCGGTGTCGTGCTCGCTGGGACCGTGGCGGCGGGCGGGCCCGGCGGGGCGGACGCACTGGTCACCTCGGTTTTGTCCTGGTCGACCGGTGTCCCCGGTTGTGGTTCGGACGGACCTTCCGGTCGCGGGTAGCCATGCTCGGCCACTTGCGTCAGCGCATCGGCCAGGTTCTTGTACTGGTCCTTGAACAGTCGATCGACCTCGGTACAGACGTCGATATAGGACGACAGTTTGCGGTCGAAGTCCGGCTTGAACGTCTTGGTCAGCCATTCATCGGTGACGCTGCGCACTCGCTCGCCGTACGCGCCGGTGAGCATGTTCTCGCTGTCGGAGTTGATGAAGCCGAGCACGCTTGTGTTGATCTTGTCCTCCGGCACGGCGAGTGCGGGGAAGATGCGGCCCAGCTCGCGGACCTGGTCGGCGTCGATCCATTCCCGCGCGTTGTGCACGTCGACGATGACCTTCACCTCCACCGGGGTCTTACCGTCGATCTCGACGACCTTCCTGCCGCCCACCGGTCCCGCGAGCAACTCTCGGGTGGCGAACGCCTTCGCGGCCACCGCCGACCGCAGCGAACCCGCCATATCGGCGATCACGGTGACGGCGGCCCTGACGTGCTGCCGGTCCTCGTCGGCCAGGACCGACTGTTTGCCGAGCATGTCGAGCGCGGCGGCGGCCGCCGTACCCTGCCACAGTCCGGGCAGCCGACGGGTGTAGCCCTGCTGCGCGTCCCATTGCCGATCCACTTCCGACAGTGCGGCTTTCAGCGCCTCGCCTGTCTGCTCCAGTCTGTCCAACCGGGTGCCGCGCTGCTCATCGTACATCGCCAGCAGTTTGCCGACGCCGACGCGTCTCTCGTTGTCGCCGAACGCCGCCTCGTACAGCGGCGTGAACTCGATCCAGTACTGCAATCCCGCGCTGCCCTCGTCCAAGAGGGTGTCGATCGCCTTGCCCTGCCAGGAAACCGTCATGATTCCGACTCCTCGAATGTCGGGCGTCGCCGGTGCGAGCACGGGTCATTCGGCGGTCTCATGTCTTGTTCGTCTCGGAAGCGCGCTGCTGGTCGGTTTCGGCGTAGGCCACCACGGCGGCCCCGAGCGCGTCGGCGGTCGCGGTGGTGGCCTCACTCCAGTTCCGCAGCCACGCACCGACCCGTTCGAGGCCCTGATGCACCGCGATCCCCTGCGGCGCGTAATTCCGGCCCGCCTCGTCACCGCTGCCGAACAGGTGATCGGCGACTCCCTTCGCCTGGTCGCGGACGACGTCCGCCGATCTGCGATAGTCGCTGCCGAGCGCACCGAGCTCTCCCGTCCGCACACCGACCATTTCCGACCCGCCCACGACTCCCCTCCGTCCTCGTAGTGTCGTTGCGCCGACGCGAATCTCGTTCGCGCCGAATGCCGCCCTACTTCCTTCGACGCAACACGCCGACACTCGGTTCCCTCGAATTTTCGCCCCCGCGGATTCGGTCAGCTTCCGATTCTGCCTCGGTCGGTGCGGACCCATTCGGAGGTGCCGTCGGGGTGGCGGTGGAATTCCCATGCGGCGTAGTCGCCGTCCTTCTCCACCACGGTGACGTGGTCGGCGAAGCCGTCGTGGTCGTAGTCGGTCCAGACCTGCATCGCGTCGGCACCCGTGGTAGTGACGGTGTCGAGCGAGCCGTCGCCGTCGATGCCCTGCGTCGGGTGGTGCAATTCGATCGCGCCCAGGCCGTCGAGCGACGAAGACGCGTCGATACCGGGTATATCCAGGCCTGGGAATTCGCTCGAGGTGATCATGACCCCTCCTCAGCAGGACTCGTACCGGTGGTGCGATGCCGCTCGAGCGGCATCGTTCCATCCTGTCACCCGCGCGGGCTCGACGCAGCCCCGCGAGTTCACTTCTTCGGCATCAACAGCCACAGCACCAAGTAGATGACGAACTGCGGGCCGGGCAGCAGGCACGACACCACGAACAGCAGACGGACGACGTTGGCGTTCCAGCCGAGATACTCGGCGATGCCACCGCAGACGCCTGCGATCCACTTGTCGTGGGTGGAGCGGGTGAAACGGCGGGTGGGGGCGGTCATTGGTCTTCCCTCTCGTGCGGTGATCGCTACGTCCTCCACTGTGCCCGTCGTCGCGGGCCCCGCCATCGGCCCGGCGGCCGATACCGACCCTGATTTCTCCCGGGGTCGACCTCAGGGTCCGACCCCGAGCACGGCAGACTCGTGCTGGTGAGCACCACTCTGCATGCCCGCGGCCTGTCGGCCGGTCACGGCGAGCGCACGCTGTTCGCCGACTTGGATCTGACCCTCGCGCCGGGCGACGTGATCGGACTGGTCGGTGTGAACGGCGCGGGCAAGTCGACGCTGCTGCGCATGCTCGCCGACCGGCACGCACCGACGGGCAGCATCACGCTCAGTCCCCCCGACGCGACGGTCGGTTATCTGGCCCAGGAGGCACAACGGGTCGAAGGCGAGACCGTCTTCGAATTCCTCGGCCGCCGAACGGGAGTCACCGAGGCGCAGCGAGTGATGGACGCCGCGGCCGAGCGCCTCGCCGACGGCGGGCCGGACGAGTACTCCCCCGCACTGGAACGCTGGCTCGCCCTCGGTGGGGCCGATCTGGACCAGCGCGCCCACGAGGTCGCCGCGGATCTCGGCCTCGCGGACAGTCTGCCCAGCGGTCTGGATACACCCATGACCGGTTTGTCCGGCGGTCAGGCCGCGCGGGCCGGGCTGGCCTCGGTCCTGCTGTCCCGCTTCGACATCCTGCTGCTGGACGAGCCGACCAACGACCTGGACCTGGACGGCCTGGCCCGGCTGGAACAGTTCGTCGCCGGTGTGCGGGTCCCGTTGATGGTGATCAGCCACGACCGGGAGTTCCTGGCGCGCACGGTGAACCGCATCGTGGAGCTGGATCTCGCGCAGCAACAGGTCGGGTCGTACGACGGCGGCTACGAGTCGTACCTGATGGAGCGCGAGATCGCCCGGCAGCACGCGCGCGAGGCGTACGAGGACTACGCCGACACCAAGGCTGGCTTGGAGGCCCGCGCGCAGATGCAGCGCAACTGGCTCGAACACGGTGTCCGCACCGCCCGCCGCAAGGCGCGTGATCCCAGGAAGGTGGACTCGGACAAGGCGGGCCGCAAGATGCGGGCCGAGTCCACCGAGAAGCAGGCCGCCAAGGCCAGGCAGACGCAGCGCCGCATCGAACGGCTCGAGGTGGTGGAAGAACCCCGCAAGGAATGGGAACTGCGCATGAGCATCGCCGCGGCCCCGCGCAGCGGCTCGGTGGTGGCGACCCTGTCCCAGGCGGCCGTCACCCGTGGCGACTTCACGCTCGGCCCGATCACCACCCAGGTCGACTGGGCCGACCGCATCGTGCTGACCGGGGCGAACGGCTCCGGGAAGTCGACGCTGCTCGCCCTGTTGCTGGGACAGCTCCAGCCCGACACCGGGACGGCGAGCCTGGGCTCCGGCGTCGAGGTCGGCGAGGTCGACCAAGCGCGCGGGCTGTTTCGCGGGACCGCGGCCCTGGCCGCCACTTTCGGCGGCGAACTGCCGGACTGGCCGGAGGCCGAAGTGCGCACGCTACTGGCGAAATTCGGCCTGCGTGGCCCACACGTGCTGCGGCCGTGCGACACGCTCTCCCCCGGCGAACGCACCCGCGCCGCCCTCGCGCTGCTCCAAGCCCGGGGCGTGAACCTGCTCGTGCTCGACGAGCCGACCAATCACTTGGACCTCCCCGCCATCGAACAACTGGAGCAGGCCGTCGAGTCCTTCACCGGCACACTCCTGCTCGTCACTCACGACCGCCGCATGCTCGACACCGTCCGCGCGACCCGCCGCTGGCACATGAACGCGGGCGTACTCACCGAAACCCACTGACCCACGGCCGCGGCACGACCTCAACCCTCTATACCCCTGCGACCCGCTTCGCCAGATCGTCCGCCAGCTGGCGCGCCTGCGCCGGGTCGGTGGCCTCCACCATCACCCGCACCAATTCTTCCGTGCCGCTGGGTCGAAGCAGCACGCGCCCGGAGTCGCCGAGTATCCGTTCCGCCTCCAGCACGGCTTCGCGGATCTCGGGTGCGCGCGCGACCACGGATTTGTCGTTGACCGGCACGTTCACCAGAATCTGCGGCACGGTGCTCAGCACGCTCGCCAAGTCGGCCAGGCTGCGCCGGGACTGCGCCATCCGCGCCATCAAGCGCAGGCCGGTGAGAATGCCGTCGCCGGTGGTGCCGTATCGCGGGAACACCACATGCCCCGACTGCTCGCCGCCCAGCGTGAAGCCGCCGCGCCGCAACTCCTCGAGCACATAACGGTCGCCGACGGCGGTGGTGCGCACGGTGATTCCGGCCGTCCGCATCGCGATGTGCAGGCCGAGGTTGCTCATCACGGTGGCGACCAAAGTGTCTTCGGCCAGCTCGCCCGCCTCGTGCATGGCGAGGGCCAGGATCGCGAGGATCGCGTCCCCGTCCACCACATTGCCGTAGGCGTCCACGGCCAGGCAGCGGTCGGCGTCGCCGTCGTGCGCGAGACCGAGATCGGCGCCGTGCTCCACCACCGCGGCCCGTACCTGCTCGAGATGGGTCGATCCGCAGCCGTCGTTGATGTTCAGCCCGTCCGGCTCGGCGTTGATGGCGATCACCGTCGCACCGGCCTCACGGTAGGCGGCGGGTCCGACTTCCGCGGCGGCGCCGTGCGCGCAGTCGACCACGACGGTCAGCCCGGATAGGTCCTGGCCCGTCGCCTCCACCAGATGTTCCACATAGCGTTCGTGGGTGCCCGCGAGGCTGTACTGATCCGGGACGGCCAGCCCGTGATCGCGCGCGCCCGCCGCGCTGCGGACCCGGCCGATGCCCGCACCGGTCGGCCGGAACTGCGTCTCCGCGGCCATGAGCGCCTCGATCCGGTCCTCGATCGCGTCGTCGAGTTTGTGCCCGCCCGCGGCGAAGATCTTGATCCCGTTGTCGGGCATCGGGTTGTGCGAGGCGGAGATCATCACGCCCAGACAGGCGTCGTACAAACCGGTGAGGTAGGCCACGGCCGGGGTCGGCAGCACCCCCACCGACAGCACGTCCACTCCCGCCGCGGTCAGCCCCGCGGTCACCGCGGCCTCGAGCATCTCCCCGCTGGCCCGCGGGTCGCGCCCGACCACCCCGAGCGCGCGCTTCTTGCCCCGGCTCAGGATCTGCGCGGCCGCGCCGGAAACGCGCAACGCCAGCTCCGGACTCAGTGACTCGTTGGCAAGCCCGCGGACTCCGTCGGTGCCGAACAACCGTCCCATACCTCGCCCCTCATTGGTGATCTGTGGCGTGGGCGCGCCGGCCCGGGAGGCACCGGCCCGTGCACCACGAAGGCCCCGCTAACGCCGCATCTTCATACAGCGCGAGAGCAGGCGACCAGCTGTTCGCTGGAGCCTGCTCTCGTACAGCTGCCGCGTCGACCGTACCGCGTCCGGCACCGCGAGGGTGCCGGATGCGGTGGGCCGACGTTGCCGAAATCAGCGCTTCGAGTACTGCGGCGCCTTGCGCGCCTTCTTCAGACCGTACTTCTTGCGCTCGGTGGCGCGCGGGTCACGGGTCAGGAAGCCGGCCCGCTTGAGGGCGGGACGATCCTCCGGGGTGACCTCGATCAGCGCACGGGCGATGGCCAGCCGCAGAGCGCCTGCCTGGCCGGACGGGCCGCCGCCGACCAGGCGGGCGTGCACGTCGAAGGACTCGGTGCGCTCGACGGTCACCAGCGGCGACTTGACCAGCTGCTGGTGCACCTTGTTCGGGAAGTAGTCCTCGATGGTGCGGCCGTTGAGCACGAAGTTGCCGGAGCCGGGCAGCAGGCGCACGCGCACGACGGCCTCCTTGCGGCGGCCGACGGTCTGCACCGGGCGGTCGATCACGATCGGAGCGTAGGACGCCGAGGCCTCGGAGTCCTCGTAGCCCGCACCGTCCTCGACAGCCTCGGCGGCGTCGAATTCCTCGACGTATTCCTCGTTGAATTCCTCGGGAGCGGTCACTGGGCCACCTGCTTGATCTCGAATGGAATGGGCTGCTGGGCGGCGTGCGGGTGCGTCGGGCCCGCGTACACCTTCAGCTTGCCCGCGATCGCGTTGCCGAGCTTGTTCTTCGGGATCATGCCCTTGACGGCCTTCTCCACGAGCCGATCGGGGCGGCTCTCCAACACCTGACCGACGGTCCGCGACTTGAGGCCGCCCGGGTGCCCGGAGTGGTGGTGGATCAGCTTGTCCTGCCGCTTGTTGCCGCTGATGGCAACCTTGTCGGCGTTGATGATGATGACGAAATCGCCACCATCGACGTTCGGGGCGTAGGTCGGCTTCGTCTTGCCACGCAGCAGATTCGCTGCCTGGACGGCGAGACGGCCGAGCACTACGTCAGTGGCGTCGATGACGTACCACTTACGGGTCACGTCACCCGCCTTGGGGCTGTACGTAGGCACAGTGCTTCCCTGTCTGTCGTCGGTGTTGCCAGCCGAGCGTGCGGTCGAGGTGTTCCCGGCGGCCGGTGGAGACCCGGGACTCGGCGGACATCCGGACGATCACCAGGAGTCGGCCGGACGTTCCACACGCCAGCGAGCAACGATACCAGTGGGGTATCGCGGGAAGAAATCGCGTCAGATCTCGATCGGCGGGCCCAGGTCGATGGCGCCCGGCGGGCCGGGGACCAGATAGCGCAGAGTATCGACATCGGGCCGTCCGCACTCGGCGGCCCGTTCCCGCGCTTCCCGCTGGTTGCCCCGTGCGGCGGTGACCCCTGGTTTGGGCTGGATGATCGCATCGGGCGCGGTCGGACAGCCGACCGGCTCGCCATCGACCCCTTCCTCCGCGACGACCGATGCCGTGTCGAGGACGACCGGCTGCGCGGTCAGCTCCACGCCATGATTCCCGGAGGGAAGCGCGACCACGGCCAGCGCCACCGCCCCGACGACGGTGTTGGCCCCGAACAAGTTGCCCTTCATTTTGTTCCACAGCTTGCCTTTGGGGTGCCGGTCCTCGTCGTCGGAGTCGGCGCCCGAGTCCTGCCATGGCCCCTGGCGCTGCTGACCGGGGTACGACTGTTCCGGCCCGCCCGGATAGGGCGGACGCGGGCCGAGGGGCGGCACCGGCCCACCGGGCGGACGACCGCCGTCTTGCTGCTCGTCCGGCGCGCTCGGCGGCCGGGTGAAGCGGCTACCCAGCTCGGCGAGATTCGGCGGCAGGCCACGCGGCGCTTCGTCGCGCCCGATCCTGGTCGTCGCCTCTTCGGGTTGGGTCGGGTATCCCGGGCCGTACTGCACACCGGGCACCGGCCGCGCCGACCGCTGACCCGCGTCCGCCTGCTGCGGGGGGTACTGCGCGTCCACCGGGCGCTGCGGAGCGGGCGCGGGTTCGGCGTGCCTGCCCGCGGGCTCCGGCTCGTCCGCCTCCGGATCGCTCACCAGCAGGTGCGCCGCGCCGAGGACGAGGGCGTGCATCGGGTGATCGGCCACGTGCAGGCGGTGTCCGAGATGGTTCTGGAAGGCCAGGCGCAACGCGTCGTTGAAGCGCACGTTGCCCGACAGCAGGACCGTCGAGGTGTCCGCGCCGATCGAACGGGCCGCCGCCATGACCTCGATCACGACGTCGTCCGCCGACCTGGCGTCACGCATGGCCTCCGCGTCCACCGGAACGTCGACCGACTCGGTGGGCTGCTCGTCGTCGCCGTGCACCGCGACCACCAGCATGCCGCGGCCGTCGGAGTACACACCCGTCGCGCCGACGCCGTTCGGCCTGGACCGGTCCGGCGGGTGCACCAGTCCGAGGGCGCGGACGTAGCCGGACAGCGCGACGCTCTCCGGCAGCGGTTCCACGACGACATCGAGCTGTTCCACCATCGAGGCGTAGACATCGATCTTCTCGTCCGGCCAGCTGTCCGGGTAGGGCAACGCCACCAGATCCGGTTTGCCGCGCAAGTGCTTGCCGACCTCGGCGAGCGGGTTGTACAGACGCGCGCGGAACACCAACTCCGCGGGCCATGTCGCGCCGGCGACCACGATCTGCGGATGCCCGAGGATGTCGCGCACGTCGGCGATCGCCATCCCGAGATCGGGTCTGTTGCGTTCCACGCCTGCAGTGTGCAACCGGCCCGACGAATCCGCCAGCAGATAGGCCGGCGGCGTCCACATGCCCTCCACCTGCACGGGGCGGATGGGAACGCCACCGCCACCGGCCGCCACGGACACCACATCCCAGCCGAGATGCACTGCCCCTACTCGCACCGTCACAGGCATAAGTGTGCCCGGTTCGCGGCCGAGATGCTCGTCGTTGCCGTCCCACGCCGCTGGGCGCCGCCTCCGCGCACCGGGGCGTAGCCGGACCGTCCGGACCGCGTCACGCGGCCGACTTCTTCAGTCGCAACCGGCGCCAGGTCATGACCGCGAGCACCACGGTGATCAGCAACAGCACGCCGACGTCCAACGCCCAGATCTCCGCCTTGTGCTGCCAGAGCGTGTCGGCCTGCGCGTTCAGGAACAGTTCGCGGATGTTCACCGTCGACGCGCCCGTCGCGTATCCCCAGCGAGCGGGGAACAGCCAGGACACCTGCTCGAGCACCACCCGGCCGGTGACCGGGATCAGGCCGCCCGCCATCACCAGCTGGCACATGATGGCCACCACCAGCAGCGGCATCACCTGCTCGTTCGACTTGGCCAGCGACGAGAGCAGCAATCCGACGACCACACAGCAGATCGCGGTCAGTGCGATGTCGATGTACAGCTCCGCGCTGCCGGACGCCAGCACCGCGCCCTGACCCGGACGCTTCTTGCCCGCGAGGACGATGCCGACCAGCACCGCCGATTGCAGCAGCGCGGTGAAGCTGAACACCGCGATCTTCGCCATCAGATACGCCGAGGGCAGCAACCCCACGGCGCGCTCGCGATGGAAGATCGTGCGTTCGCCGACCAGGTCGCGCACCGTGAGCGTGGAGCCCATGAAGCAGGCGCCCAGGATCAGGACCACGAGCAACTGCTGTGTCTCACTTCCGCCTTCGGGCACGAATGTGCCGTCCGGCAGCGCTCTCAGCGCACCGCGCTGGAAACCGTTCTTCCCCGGCACCACCAGCGACAGGCCGCCGAGGATGAACGGCAGCAACACCAGGAACGTCAGATATCCGCGGTCGGCCAAAATCAGGCGGACCTGCCTGCGCGCCAGGGTCGAGAACTGTTTGCCGCGGCTGGATTGCGGCGGACTGCCCGCGGGCCCGTACGGTTGCGCAGGCGGCGGGGGTGGCGCCGCGAACGCCTGCCGGGAGCGATACGCGGCGAACGCCTGATCCGGGTTGGCCGCGACGTCGGCGAAGATCTCCGCCCAGTCGCTGGTGCCCAGCGTCGCGCCGACACCGGCCGGATTGCCGCAGTAGGCGGTCTTCCCGCCGGGGGCGAGCAGCAGCACCTGATCGCACATGTCCAAGTGCGCCACCGAGTGGGTCACCACGATCACCACGCGGCCCGCGTCGGCCAGTTCGCGCAGCATCACCATGACCTGGCGGTCCAATGCCGGGTCCAGGCCCGAGGTCGGTTCGTCCAGGATGAGCAGCGACGGGCCGGTCAGCAGTTCCAGCGCCACCGAGGCGCGCTTGCGCTGACCGCCGGAAAGGCGGTCGACCCTGGTGTCGGCGTGCTCGGTGAGCGAGAGCTCTTGCAGCACACCGTCGATGACCTGCTGCCGGTCCTGCTTGCTGTTGTCCCTCGGCAGCCGCAGCTCGGCCGCGAAACCGAGTGCCTGGCGCACTGTGAGCTGGCGGTGCAGCACGTCGTCCTGCGGCACCATGCCGATCCGGGAACGCAGCGCCTCGTACTCGGCGTGCAGGTTGCGGCCTTCGAAGGTGACCACGCCGCCCGAAGGCCGGGTGGTGCCCGCGATCAGGCGCGACAGCGTGGATTTGCCCGCTCCGGACGGGCCGATCAGCGCGGTCAGGGTGCCGCGGCTGGCCGACATGTTCACGTCGACGAGCAGTTGCTTGTTGCCCTCGACGGTGAAGCCGACCCCGTGCACCGCGAGGCCCTGCTCGGCGACCGGCTTCTGCCGGTGCACCAGTGTGCCCTGCTGGACGACGAAGTCGACGTTGCCGATGGTGATGATGTCCCGCTCGCGCAGCACCGCCCGTTGCTGGCGGTGCCCGTTGACGAACGTGCCGTTCGCCGAGCCGAGGTCCTCGATGGCCAGCCCCTCGGCGGAGGCAACCAGGCGGGCGTGCTTGCGCGAGGCCAGCGGATCGTTGACGACGATCTGGTTGTCGGTGGTGCGGCCGATGCTCAGGCCGGTCTGCGGGATCCGGTCGGCGCGGGCGATGGGCGCTGTGCTCGCCCTGGCCCGGACCGGCGGCATGTTCGAGGTGTCCGCCCTGGTCGTCATGTTGATGTTCACCGCGGGCGCCGGTGCGTCCTGGGGCGGCGGATAGTGCGGATGCTGGAACTGCTGCACGGGCCGCCGGACCCCGTGCGGCGGCGGTCCCGGCTGCGGCACCGGAGCCGGTTGCGGCGGGCGCGCGGAAGGACGGTGCGGGGGTTGCGGGTTCGCGGGCAGCAGGTGCAACAGCGGGCCGCTGATCGCGTCACCCAGCCGGACCTGCGTGGGGCGGTCGATCGACACCGGCTGGGTCAGCCTGCGCGCGTCCACGAAAACCCCGTTGGTGCTCTTGTTGTCGGTCAACACCCAGGCGCTGCCCTGCCAGGCCAGCGTCGCGTGCACGCGCGAGACGAGCGGGCTGTCGACGAAAAGCGTCACCTCCGGCGCGCGGCCCATCGTGACCTGCTGGCTCGAATCGAATACTCGTTCGTTTCCATCATGGCGCACGGTGATGGTCTGCGCCCCCGGTGAAGACATGCAGCGGATACTATTCCATCACCCGGACATCGGCGGTGCCCCCGATGCGCCAAATGCCCCGATCCGGCGACCGATGTGAACGATCTAGCGGCCGACTAGGGGGAGCCTTGCCGAGAGTCCGACCGACCGCGCTGGTTGCGATGCTGCTCAGCATTCTGGTGCTGGTCGGCGGCTGTATTCGAGTGGTCGACGGCCGGGCCGTCTCCGTCTACGACGATCCGTTCAAGGTTGCCGGGCTGCCCACCACGAGCGGCCCCAGCGGCCCCCGCACCGGCGTCCCGGACAGCACGCTGACCGCGACCAACGGCGACGGCGGCGCCGTGGACACCCTGGCGCTCAACGCCGTCGACGACATCCAGACCTACTGGCGCGGCGAATTCGGCAAGGAGTTCCAAGGCGAGTTCAAGCCGGTCGAGAAGCTGCTGTCCTGGAGCGCGAAGGCCGGGCGTCCCGAGTCGGTCGAGTTCTGCAAGGAGAGCACCTACCGCTTGGTGAACGCCGCCTTCTGCCGCCTGGACAATTCCATCGGCTGGGATCGGTCGGTGCTGCTTCCCACCATGGAGGAGACCTTCGGGAAGATGTCGGTGGTGATGGTGCTCGCGCACGAGTACGGGCACGCGGTGCAGACCATGGCCAAGATCGTCGGCGCGAAGGACCCGGTGATCGTCAAGGAGCAGCAGGCGGATTGCTTCGCGGGCGCGTTCATGCGGCACGTGGCAGAGGGCAAGGCAAAGCACTTCACGATCAACACCTCCGACGGCCTCAACACCGTGCTCGCCGCCACCGTCGCCATCCGCGACTCCGACCCGGACGATCCGGAGAGCGTGCACGGCTCCGCCTTCGAACGGGTCACCGCCGTGCAAATCGGTTTCACCGACGGTCCCAAGGCATGCAAGGGCATCGACCAGGACGAGATCGACCAGCGCCGCGCCAATCTGCCGCAGAGCTTCAGCGACGACAACGGGCGCGGCGAGTACCCCATCACGAAACAGACCCTGGTCGAACTCACCAAAGCACTCAAAGCCATTCTGCCGATCGACCACGAGCCGACATACGACTACTCACGGGCGAAGATCAATTGCCCCGACGGCGTCGTGACCGAACCGGTGTCGTATTGCCCCGCCGCCAACACGATCGCCACCGATATTCCCGGACTCGCCGAGCGCGGTACCTCGACGTCCGGCGCGGACGACCCGCTGCCGCTCAAGGTAACCGGCGACTACAACGGCTACATCGTGTTCATCTCCCGATACACCTTGGCGGTCCAGCAGAGCCGTGGTCAGAGTCTGGTCGGGGCCAAGACCGGCCTGCGGGCGGCCTGTCTGTCCGGAGTGGTCACCGGCAAACTCGCCGAGTCCGGGCGGCCGGTGGATCAGGGCGATATCAAGCTCGCCGCAGGCGATCTGGACGAGGCGGTCTCGGGGCTGCTCACCGATGGCCTGGCCGCGAGCGACGCCCAGGGCAAGACCGTCCCGAGTGGTTTCTCACGAGTCGAGGCCTTCCGCGCCGGTGTCCTGAACGGCGAAAGCGTGTGCGCCGCGCGCTATTCGTAGCGCGGGCTCAGCGGCCGAACGGCGGCGGCGCGGCCAGTTCGAAGCGCAGCACGCGGTTGCCGAGCATGATCTCGGTGCCCGGCATGAGCGCCATGGACTGGCGCGGCGCCAGGCGCACCCAGTCGCGGTAGCCCGGCAGGCGAGTGCGGGTTCCGTTGGTCGAACCGCAGTCCACCACCGTCACATCCCAGTTCACCAATCGGATTTCGGCGTGCGCCCTGGACATGCCACCGGAGGCGTCGTCGACCCGCAGCGGGACGAGTCCGCTCTCCGCGGCGGGCGAGTGCTCCGGATCGCGACCGATCACCGCGTCCGCGGCGAGCATGTAGGTCATGCCGTCGTCGAGGATCAGCATGCCCAGCGGCGGACGGACCACCTCGATCAGCGCCTGGGTCTGGTCGACCGGCATACCGCAGACGGTGCAGAATGCCGCCCGAGGATCGCTGGGATGCGCTCGCGCGCATTTGAATCCCATCACCTTGACCGTCAGCGCGGTGGCCTTCGCGGTCGCCTCGAGCCGACGCTGCAGCTCCGGGTCGGGCCGCGGCGCGGGATTGGTGCCGCCCAGCTGCGTCGGGGCGTGGTGCGGGTCGATCGGCGTCTGCTCGGTCTGGGCATCGAGCATCGCGGTCGACGGCGCCGTCGGGTATCGCGGCGGTCGCGGCTCCTGCCGTTGCGATTCGGCGGACGGCTCGTATTCGACGCGCGCCGTCGGCACCGGATGCGTCTCCGGGCGGTGGTGCGCGCCGGCGGAGCCGGACTCTCCGCTGTTCGTCGGCAGGCCCGTGCGGGAGCCATCCGTCCAGACGATCGCGCCACCTGCCTGCGCGATGCCCTCGACCAGCCTGCCGATGCCGCGCTCGGGTGGCAGATCCGGGATGCGGCCCTTCGCGTCGTCGACGAACAGCGCCGCCGCCCGCGCCGGAACCGCCGCGACCCGATCCACCGTGAAGGCGGCGTCGCTGCCGCGGTATCGCTCGAGCACGCCGTCACCGGCCAGCACGGCGGTGATCGCCCCGTGCAAGAAGATCGCCACGCCCCCGTGCTCGGCGGTGGACAGAATGCCGAAGTCGATCGGCTCGCCCGGGCTGATCTGCTCGGCCTGTTTCATCAGCCAGCGCGTCGCGTGCCGGGCCACCAGAGCGCCGGGGCCACCCGGCTCCCGATCGGTCGCGTCGCGCACCAGTTCGGCCAGTGATTCCAAAGCGACGACGGCGGTCGAGTCCGGGGTGGGCCTGCCCGGCCTGCGGTGCGCGACGACGACGACCGCGCCCGCGACCCTGGCCACGGCGTGGCTGCCGACGACGACCTCGACCTGCCGATCCATCACCGGTATCGGCCTCCACCGGGATTGCAGTGCAAGGTCGTCGCCACACCGACAAGGGTATTGCAATACGACGACCATCGGTCCCCCTACCCGGCGTCCGTCGGGTAACTTCAGTGTCAGCAACGGGAGGAACGAGGGGCCTGAGATGGTTCGGACGCAACGGATCGCGCTCACCGCGTCTTGCCTGGCACTGGCGGGGATGCTGGCCGGTTGCGCGGGTGTGCACGGCACGCCGACCGCGGGTGAGATCGATGTGCGCAAGCTGGAAGTCGGCACCTATCCCGTCGACAAGCACGAGTACAACCAGGATTCGGCGGGCAAAGGCGCGCTGCTGGAAGGCATGCGGATGTCCGACGCCGTGGCTCCGGCCGTGCGCATCGACTCCACGCTGAAGTTCGGCCGCGGCAGCACCGTCGTCAAGGACGCCGAGCAGGCGCTCGACTTCGTGGCCAAGGTGTCCAGGCCGGTCTTCGACAATCGCAAGCTGGTCGTGGGATACGCCGCCAGCGGCGCCGACCGTCCCGATCCGGCCGGCCAGTCCAATCCGGCGCCGCAGGCCACCGCGGTCACGAACGCGTTGTTCCGCTTCCCCGACGAGGCCACCGCGAAGCTCGCCGCCCGTGAACTCGAGGACGTCGACATCGCCGTTTCGCCGGACAATCGCAAACTGTCGTCCACGAAGTATCCCGACTCCTACATCCACTGGCGGCCCGGCGTTCCCAACGTCGGCACTTTCATGGCGTACAAGGAATTCGTCATCTCCTTGTTCATCCAGCGTCCGACGGCGGATGGCGACGACCTGGTGAAGTGGGTCGACAAGACCTTGGCCGCCCAGGTCGCGCAGCTGGACAAATTCACCCCGACCCCGGTGAACAAGCTCGACACCCTGAAGGCCGATCCCGACGGCCTGCTCGCCCGCGTCGCGGTCGCCGACCGCAAGAACCGCGTGCCGGATCCGGCGACCTTCGCCGTCTACGGCGGCTTTCACACGGTGCACCGCGCCGATGACGAGTCGGTCCACCTGCGCCTGGTCGAGGAAGCCGGCGTCGATCACATCGGCCTGCTCGACGACAGTTACGTCGCTCGAACCCGAGACGCGGCCGCCGCCCAGAAACTGGTCACCGGCCTGTTGGACAGCGAAGGCGCGCACTACGATCCGCTGGGCGCTCCCAAGGATGTCCCCGGTGCCAAGTGCCTGCAACTCAACAGCAAGGGCGACCCGGACCGCGAGTACAAATACCGGTGTTACGTCGCGTACAAACGGTACGTCGGAGTCGTCACCAGTGATAAGGAACCGGACGTGCGACAGAAGGTCGCCGCGGAGTACGCGCTGCTGGCGAACAGTTTCTGAGATCGACGGCGGTAAGCGTCCAGCGCTTTCGCGATCCTCGGCCGCGGGTGGGCCGAAGTAGGATCCGGCGCAACTACCGCAGTCAGGGGAGGGAAGAGTGCAGCACGGCGCGATGTCGAGACCGATCCGAACCGCCGGTGCCCTGGTGCTGGCCTGCGCCGTAGCCCTCGGGGGCGGCGCGTGCGGCGGCCCGGCGGCCGGAACGGACAAGTCCGCGCAGCCCGTCGATCTGGCGCAGCTCGACGTGGGCAATTACGCGACGACGCCGCGCGCGTACGGAACAGCGAAGAATCCCGAGCAGGCGCGCATGATCGAGGCGGAGCGGCTCGCGAACTTCCTCCCGCCGCCCTCGGACATCGACCCCGGGTTCGTCTTCCAGAATCCGTCCTTGTCCAAGGTGTTCATCGAGCCGAAGAACTCGCTCGGGCGGATCATGGACGTCTCCCGGTTCGCCGAGGCGGCGCCGGATTTCGTCGCGGGATTCTTCAGCAACGCGGGCAATGCGCCGGACAACCGGGGCACCGACCTGGTCAACGCCGTCATGATCTTTCCCGACGAGCAGAAGGCGGCGGCCGCGGCGGCGGCCCTGGAACGCGTCGACTTCGAGGCCAACAACCGCAACACGCCCGTCCAGATCGCGAAGTACCCAGCCGCGCACGCGCATTGGCAACCCACGGATCAGTCGATCGGATCATGGTTCGCCACGGGTAAATTCGTCGTCTACACCTGGGTCTACGACTATGCGAAGGTCTACCTGGAGAAAGTCGACCTCGCCGAACTGCTCGCCCTGGTCGAGAAGAGCCTGGACACCGTGGTCCCGGCGATCGGCCGGTTCACGCCCACGCCCGTCGACCAGCTGATGACATTGCCGGTCGATATCGACGGCATGCTGAACCGGGCGCTGCCGCGTCCCAGGGAAGACTCCTGGATCGATCCGCCCGGCGCGTACACCGAGCGTGGCGCGCTGCACTTCACCATCGATTCGGCCGACGACCGCCGGATCATCGAAGCGGCGGGAGTGGATCGGTACGCCGCCGACGGAACCCATCTGTTCCGCGCGCGCGACGCCGACTCGGCTGCACGACTACGCGAGGAACTCGGCGGACTCACGAAGAAATTCCGCGGAGCCGAGTCGCCGAAGGGCCTTCCCGCTGCCCAGTGCAAGGAGTACATCGGCAACGAGACGGTCGTCGTCCGGTTCTATTGTTCGGTGTCCTACGACCGCTACGCCGCGTTCGCCTGGTCGCATCAGCTGCTCGACGCACAGCAACGCATCTCCGCCCAGTACGCATTGTTGGTGAATGCCGCATGACAGGATTCCGCACCGCCGCTGTCGCTCTCGCGTGCACGCTGGCCGCCACGATCGTCACCGGCTGTGGTTCGACGCTCGCGGGAACCGCGCGGCCGGGTGAGATCGATATTCGCGGTCTCGACACCGGCAACTACCCCACCGAGCCGCCGAACGCGCACGACGACGACTACCAACCGCTGTTCATCGACATGGGAAAGGTCGCCGCCATGCGGCTGGCCGATCACGTCGCCTCGGCCTACGACATCGATCCCAGGATGAAGTACAGCTGGACGCCGTCGAGTATCAGCAAGGGAACGCTGCCCGGTGAACTCGGTCGCCAGGAGGACATGCGACCGATCGCGGAACGCAACCGCATGATGTACGGGTTCCACACCAACGGATCGGATCAGAATGTCAGCCTGATCGCCTCCGGGTGGCCGACCAAGCCCCGGCCCAATTCCACCACGATCGGCACGATCGTCATGCAGTTTCCCGACCCGGACCGCGCCCGTCAGGCCGCGAACGAGTTCTACGACGCCGATCTCGGCGCCTACCGCGACCAGAACGAGCCGGTCACGCTGCCGCGGCAGCCGCAGGCGCGAGCGCACTGGCGCCCCGGCTCGCCCTTCCTGCGCGCGATGCTCGCGCACGGCTCCTACGTGGTGGCGTTCCTCGTCTCGGCCAACGCTCCCGACCGCGACGCCCTAGTCACTCTCGCGGAAAAGGCGTACGACGTTCAGCTTCCGCTGCTCGATCAGCTGGCTCCGCTGACCGAGGAGGAGATGCTGCGATTGCCCTGGGATCCCGATCATCTGCTGAGCCGCACCCTGAATCCGGCCGGGGTCCAATCGCCCAGCTACGACGATTCGCACGCCTTGTTCGGCCTGCGCGGCATCATGCAATACGCCGAAGACCTCGATTACGCGAAACAACGTTTCACGGCGATGGGGGCCGAGAAATTCGCCGTCTCCGGAGACACATTGGTGATCCGCACGCCGAACCAGGAAACGGCCCGGCGGATCGCCGCGGAACGTATCACCCCCACAGTGGTTGCGGGTCCGGCCGATCCCCCGCAGCACCTGCCCGATTCGGCGTGCGTGGAGAACCGGAGCGGACTTTTCGACGACAGGCGATTCACCTGTGTCGTCGCGTATAAGGAATACGTCGGATTCGTCGCGGCGAATCAACTGCTGGACGCGCAACAGCGCGCCGCCGCACAGTATTCCGTTTTCGCGAACAGCCGATAATGCGGCACTTTCGTCGCGAATTCGGTCGAGTATGCTGCGTGGCGAACGCCAGCGGCCCGCGTGGAGTCAGGAGATCGTGCACATGGCGATGAGCCCCGGGACCATTGTCGGCGGGTACCGCATCATGCGGGTGCTCGGCGCGGGCGGCATGGGCACGGTGTATCTGGCCAAGCATCCCAGCCTGCCCAGGACCGACGCGTTGAAGGTGCTCGGCGGCGAACTCAGCCGCGACTACGAGTTCCGTACCCGCTTCGAGCGTGAAGCCAATCTCGCCGCCGGACTCGATCATCCGAACATCGTCTCGGTATACAACCGCGGTGAAGAACACGGCCAGTTGTGGATCGCCATGCAATACGTGGACGGTACCGATGCCGCCGCCGAACTGGCTCGCGACCCGCATGCGATGAATCCGCTTCGCGCACTGCGTATCACGACCGAAGTCGGCAAAGGACTCGACTACGCGCACCGCAAGGGCTTGCTGCATCGCGATGTGAAACCGGCGAATTTCCTGCTGTCCGCACCTGCCGACGGCGAGGAAGAGCGCGTGCTGCTCACCGATTTCGGCGTGGCGAAAGCCAATGACGACACCACCGAACTCACGCAGACCGGTAGTTTCGTCGCGACCATCGCCTACGCCCCGCCCGAGCAGCTCACCGGCAGCCCGCTCGACCACCGCGCCGACGTCTACAGCCTCGCGTGCTCGTTCTTCAAATTGCTCACCGCGCGCAACCCTTACCCGGGAACCCAACCCGCGCTGGTGATGATGGGGCATCTTCACGAGCCCCCGCCGCTGGCCACCGCCGTCAACCCCGGCCTGCCGCCCGCCATCGACCACGTTTTCGCCCGCGCCATGGCGAAGAACCCGGCCGAAAGATTCAACAACTGCCGCGAATTCACCGATGCGGCGGCGAGCGCCCTCATTCCCGGCTACAACCCCGTCGCCACCAACACCTCCCCGACCTATCCCATCCAGGTTTTCGATCCGCGGCCGGGGACCGACCCCCGAGTGGCCGTCTCCGGTCAAGGGAGCGCCGCCGCACGACCCGCGCGCAAGAACTGGCTGCTCGCGGCGGCCGCGGGCGTGGTGGCCGTCGCACTCGCCGCGGGGATCGGCATTTGGGCCTCTAATCGCGAGGGGCAAGCACCCGATCCCGCCGTCGCCACGCCGAGCAGCACGGCAGCGCTGTCGCCGCTGGACCGGGCGCGAGCGGACAACCCGGTATTCCGGGGCAAGACGATCACGATGGTCGACGTGCCGCGCGGCTCGCAGGTCTCGATCTTCCTCGGCGGCACCCCGCAAACCGAGTTCCTGCAAAATCTCGGATTCGTCTACAACCTCAACTACCGGCGCGCGGGCGACGAGGCATCGCCTCGCGAACTGACCGGAACCAACCGGCTGGAAGTAGCGGCGGACGGCTACGTGCTGGCGGTGCGCAGCGACGAAAAGGCCGGCGGCGGTGGCCTGCTCGGTCTTCCGTACCAAGTGGCGGGCACCCGTGCCACGGTGATTCCGCTGGACGATCCCGCGGCCGTCGCCGCGGTCCGCGACTGGAGCGAGTCGTCCCAGCAGACGTTGCTCGACCGTCTGGTGCCGGTGCTGCGCAATCGCGTGAAGTGATTCGGTCGCGTCCGCTGAATCCAAGCCTTCGTTAGGTTTTCGGTTCGCGACCACCGGATTTCGTCATTCTGCTGGTAGCGGCGGACTTAGGCGTTCGGTAAGGTGTACCGCAGCCAGCCCACTCGCCGATCATTACAGCAGCGAGCAGGGGGAAGGAGGGGAGCCGAGCGCTGGCGTTACAAGTCATGCAGACCCGGATCGCATCGTGGTCTTCCGAGCAGGCCCGTGCGCGGCCGCCGAAATCTACGGACGAGCCGGGCTGAGGGGCGCAGGGCCTGATCCCGTGGGGCGATGCCGAACTTTCTCGAGTCGGATGGAACCGATCAGACCCGCACCGCGTCCAATCAGATGTACAGGCCAACTGAGGCTTCCGCCGTTGGCCGAGACGGGAACCGAAAGGAGCCGAAATGGCAGGACAGCTCGAAGCGAGCGAAGAGGCGATCTCGAAGTTTGTGGACAACTGCCGGCAGCGGCACCAGGATCTGCAAACCGCGATCACCGCACTGAACAGCAAGTCGGATCAGACCACCGCCACCTGGAGCGGTGCGGCTCGTCAGGCGTTCGACACGTTCATGGACAGCTACTTCGCCCAGGCGCGGAAGCTGAACGACCAGCTGGACCAGACGTCGGACAAGCTCGCCCACGCCGGACGGAAGTTCGCCGATCAGGACCAGCAGTTCGCCCAGCAGGTGGCCGCGCAGGCCTCCAGCCTGGACCTTCCCTGATCCGATAGCCGAACCACAGACAACAAGGAGCTCCCATGGTAGCGAACGATCCCGGTCGGATTGCTTCGAACTTCGGCGAGGTCGAGGCGGGCGCCCAGGCCATCGTGTCCGAAGCGCGCAGCGTCATGACCATGCTCGAAGATTTCCACAAGCAGGTCACCGACTTCGTGACCAACTACTGGAAGGGTGACGCGAACGACGCGTTCGCCTCGCTGCAGGCCCAGTGGAACACGCAGGTCACCCAGCTGAACACCACGCTGGAAAGCGCGGGCAAGCTGGTCAGCAGTGGCAACTCGGACCTGCAGGGTACCGACACCGCGCTGGCGGGCCTCTTCTGAGATCCCGTCTCGGCTGATTCGAGCCCCCGGTACTTCGGTGCCGGGGGCTCGAATCATTTTGCACCGCAGTGAAGTCGGCTAGGTATGCGTGCCCGCGCCCATCACGGCACCACGCGGACCGTATCCCCGAAATGCGAGCACGGGGCTTCCAATTGCCCCCATTCGTCTCCTGCGTACTGGCAACCGATACTCAGCTGAATTCCGAACTCCAACAGAACGTGCCAGCGAACGGTTGATCCGTCTCCGGGATGTTCCAGGTAGGCCAAGCCGGAACGGCCACCGAACATCACATCCTGCTGCAAGTCGGTCAGCACCCCTGGCGGACGCTGCGCGATCTGCGCTTCCAGCTTCGCCGCGACTTGCGCGTAACTGGACGACGCCGTCAGCGGCGCCTGCATTACCGTAATCCGTTGCCGCGCAGCCTCGTCGGGTACCAGATCGACACGAGCGCGCCCCGTGTCAGGCGACTGGGCGATACGCCAGCCGGGAGGGACACGGAATCGGATTCGGCCGAAGGCCTCCGGTGCCGCCTCGGCCGGCGGGCCGACCGGCGGCGGTGCGGCGGTCCGCGACGCCGCTTCCGCGCTGGGCGCCGCTACCGTCTCTTCTCCGCGGCGACCGGACAAGACAACCGCACCGACGATCGTCAACGCGACGACCACCACGGCCGCGATCGCGGCGATCGCGATACGCGCGGCGCCATATCGAGGCTGTCGTGTCGCGGCACGCTCGCGAAGCGGTCGCATCCACTGTGTCTGCGCGGCGTGGACTTCGCGTGCCTCGGTCCGCCGCCCCCGGACGAGATCGGGACCGGCGACCGCACGCAGCTCGACATCGGCACCTATGGACTGCTGGACCGCCTCACGGAGCAAGTCCAGTTTTCTGGTATCGCTGAGAGCCGCCACTTGCACGAGGTCGATCGGGCCGCTGTCGAGCAACCGAGTGATCAGGTTGCACAGAGCGGCGAAGCCCGCGGATCCGCTCTCGATCTCGGCCAACGCGAGCGTCGGCTCGTGCTCACAGGATTCGATATGCACGCCGCGATGGCTTCGGATGACCGCCGACGCCGTGGTGGCCAGCGTGCCGAACTCCAGTACCAGCGTTCGCCGACTGTGGCTGGTGCCCTCGTCCGACCCGACCGAACGGACCGCGATGTCCTCGAACACGACATCCGAGGCCACGCGGCGCGCCGCCTGAGCGAGCACGCCACGACGGGCCGCGCCCCATTCGGTCGGGCAGACCAACGTCATCCGGGCACACGGAGTCTCGACACGAAGATGCTCGAGCACACTCGCGAAAACGGCGCTCATCGCGTCCACCACCGAGGGTGTGCGGGGTGGCAAAGCTATGGCATCGGCGGGCACGAATTGCACCACCGAACCGACGTGGGTAGGCGGACTCAGCGATTGCCCCACGACGAGGTCGAAGCCATTGCTGCCCAAAACCACCGACGGCGGCGCGTCCCAGTGCGTGTCGGCGCCACGCGCCCAGATACGCGCCTCGGTGACGACGAGCTCGACCTCGGACATCAGGGCAACGGCATCCACGCCGTCTGGACCAGGCCCTCGACATTACGGGTGACGTAGGTGCCTCGGCCCGGCGGCATCGGGCTCGGTCGCTTGGTGCCCATCAGGACGCCCTCGTCCTTGCTGCAGCTCAGGATCAGGCCCGCCGAGCCCAGATCACGCATTCGAGCCAACGTCGCCTCGAACATCGCCCTGCTCGCACCACCCGAGCGCCGGGCGATGACCACGTGGAAGCCGAGGTCTCGGGCGTGTGGCAGATGTTCGAGCAGCGCTTGGACCGGGTTGCCCGCGGAGGTGGCGACCAGATCGTAATCGTCGATGATGACGTACAACTCCGGTCCGCTCCACCACGACCGATCCCGCAACTGCTGCGGCGTGACATCCGAGCCCGGCGTGCGCTTGCCGACATACGCGGCCAGGTCGTTCATGTTCTGGGTGAACTGCGGCGCCGTGGAACCATAGCCCGCGAGATAGCCCTCCGGAACCAGTCCGAGCATGCCGCGGCGGTAGTCGCCGATGATGAAGCGAGCCTGATCGGGGGTGTTCGACGCGGCGATGCCCTCGATCAGCGAACGCAGCAGCGTCGTCTTTCCCGATTCGGTGTCGCCGATGATGATGAAGTGCGGGCTCTCCACGAAGTCGATGTAGACCGGCGCGAGCTCGGACTCATTGATGCCGAACGGGATTCGCAGGCACTTCGCATTCGGGTCGACCTGGGCGGGCCAATCGCCCGCCAGATACAGCAGCTGCTCGCGCGGCAGCTGTTCGGGCAGCATGCGGACCTGCGGCGCGTGCCGGCCCGGCGTCAGCCTGGCGATGGCGGCGACCGCGTCCGCGACGGCCTGGGTGAGGTCGGTCGGGTCGGAGCTGCCGTCGATGCGGGGCAAGCCGGTCAGCATGTGCAGGCACTCCGGGGTCATACCGCGGCCCGGCCGCCCCTGGGGAACCAGTGAGGCGAACTTGCGGCCCAGATCGGAGTCCATCGGATCACCGAGGCGCAACTCGATCCTGGTGCCGATCTGATCCTTGAGCGCGGGCCGCGCCTCCGCCCAGCGGTTCAGCGCGATGACCACGTGCACACCGTAGGACAGACCCTGCACGGCGAGGTTCATGATGGTCTGCTCGAGCATCTCGAAGTCCTGGCGGATCGAGCTGAAACCGTCGATCACCAGGAAGACGTCGCCGAACGGATCCTCGTGCGCGCCCGCGGCGCCCGGGCTGGCGGCCGGGTCCATCGCGCGCAGCCTGCGGAAATCGGTCATCGATTCGATGCCGAGCTGGCGGAAGCGCGCCTCGCGCTGCCGGACGATGGTGGTCATCTCCGCGATGGTGCGGCGGACCTGGTCCTCGTCCAACCGGCTGGCCACCGAGCCGACGTGCGGCAGCCCTTGCAGGCTCGCCAGGGTGCCGCCACCGAAGTCGAGGCAGTAGAACTGCACCTGTTCGGCGGTGTGCGTCAACGACATCGCCATGATGAGTGTGCGCAGCGCCGTCGACTTGCCGGACTGCGGGCCACCGACGATGGCGACATTGCCGCGGGCGCCGGACAGGTCGATGACCATCGGGTCGCGACGCTGGTCGTAGGGTCGGTCGACGATGCCGATCGGCGCACGCAGCGTGGACACCGGGGAGTATTCGCCGGTGAGAACGGAGCGCGGGACGAGCTGGTCGAGCGTCGGCGCCTCGTCCAGCGGCGGCAGCCAGATCTCGTGCGCCGGGCGGCCGTGGCCGCGGATCCGGGCGACCAGCATGTTCAGGTTGGACAGCTGCTCGCCGTCCTCGTCCTGTTCCGGTTCCAGGCTCGGTTCGGGCGGCAGCGGAACGCGGTCCGCCGCCCGGAAGTCGACATGGGTAGCGGTGAACGCGCGTGCCCTGACATCGATTTCACCGGACTGCGTGGCGACGGTCATGTCGCGCTGCGAGCCACCGCCGACATACGCGCCGGAGACATAGGAAGCCTGGAAGCGCTGGATCTCTCCGGAGTCGGCCTTCAAGTAGCCGCCACCGGGATTGTTCGGCAGGTTGTAGGCGTCCGGCACACCGAGCACCTGACGAGATTCGTTGGCGGAGAACGTTTTCAGGCCGATCCGATAGGACAGGTGGGATTCCAGGCCCTTGAGCTTGCCTTCCTCCAGTCGCTGCGAGGCGAGCAGCAGATGCACGTGCAGCGAGCGGCCGAGGCGGCCGATCATCACGAACAACTCCGCGAAATCCGGGTGCTGAGTGAGCAGTTCGGAGAACTCGTCGAGCACCACGAACAGTGCGGGCAGCGGGTCCAGGTCGGCGCCCGCGGCCCTGGCCTTCTCGTACTCCAAGACATTGGCGAAGTTGCCCGCCGCGCGCAGCACTTCCTGGCGGCGGTTCATCTCACCGGCCAGGGCGTCCTTCATGCGGTCGACGAGATCGGCCTCTTCCTCCAAGTTGGTGATGACGGCGGCGACGTGCGGAACGCCCTCCAAACCGAGGAACGTCGCGCCGCCTTTGAAGTCGACCAGCACCAGGTTCAGCTGGTCTGGCGAGTGCGTGGCCAGCAAGCTGAGCACGAGGGTGCGCAGGAACTCCGACTTACCGGAGCCGGTGGCGCCGATGCACAGGCCGTGCGGGCCCATGCCGTTCTCGGCGGCCTCCTTGATGTCCAGTTCCACCGGAAGGCCATCGGCGCCCACACCGAACGGGACGCGCAGGCGTTCCCTTCCGTAGCGCGGCCGCCACGCGTGCTCCGGGTTGAAAGTGCCGATGTCACCGAGGCCCATCAGCTGCGCCCACGTCGAGATCACGTCGGCGTCATCGGTTTCCACGTCGCTGCTGCGCTGCGTGGCGGCACGGTACGGGGCCAGCCTGCGCGCAACCTGCTGCGCCTGCTCGGGGCTGATCCGGTCGATCAGCGCGAACCGCTCCTGATTGCCGGTCGCGCCGCGGCCGACGCACTCGCCGTTCTCGACGATCATCTTGATGCCGCGCGACACCGCCAGGCGCGGCGCGTAGCCGCACAGGTCGATGATGGTGACGCCCTCGTAGCCGGATTCGCGCAACTGATCGTCCTCGGCCTCGAGCAGACCGCCGTCGACCACGATGACGATATGCACCATGTTCGCGTTGGCGGGCTGGTTGCGCGAATATCGGACCCGGTTGCCGAGCAACGGATGCAACCCCGCCATCGCCTCCCGGATCGAGCCGTAGAACATGCGCTGGGTACCGATGCCGTCCTGCGCGTCGGGGTGCTGGGTGTGCGGGAGCCACTTGGTCCACTCCCACTCCGGCGCGGTGTCCGGCCCGCAGACGACCGCGACGAGCACCTGGTCGGGAGCCTGGAACATGCACAGCTGCACCAGCATCGCGCGGGTCATGTCGCGCGCCTGGCCGCGGTCGCCGTCCAGCGCGATGGTGGCGAAGCCCTTGACCGCGATGGCGGTCGGCAGATCGGGCACGGTCGAATGAGCGCGCACGAAGCGGCGCAGCGAGACCGCGGCGATCGGCTCGAGCTCCTCGACCGGACCGGTCTCAGGAGCGACCAGTCTGGTGGCAAGGCGCTGGCCGCCGAGACCGATGCGCGCGTGG
This sequence comes from Nocardia sp. NPDC051900, assembly GCF_044452545.1. NCBI lineage: Bacteria > Bacillati > Actinomycetota > Actinomycetes > Mycobacteriales > Nocardiaceae > Nocardia > Nocardia sp. NPDC051900. Next base: position 352,187 of record NZ_JBITBU010000002.1, read on the forward strand.
CAGAAGTCCTTGTCCCCCGCGCGGCGTTCCCACATGCGGCTGGTGCCCGCGAGCATCCAGACCAGTTCCGGCTCCGGGTGGCTCCATTCGACGGAAGCGCGCTGCTGAGCGGCGGTCTCGTCGACGTCCTTGCGCACTTGGTCGAGGTAGCGCAGATAGTCCTTGCGATCCTCGTTGGCCTCGGCGGCCTTCTGCCCCTTGCCCCCGCCCTGGCCCGCGAACATGCCGACCATCGAGAACACCATCATGAGCGGGAACATCATGCTCATCGGGTTGGAGGCGATGCCGCCGCCCTGGGTGAACATCAGGGCCATCATGCCGACCATGCCGATCACCATCACGGCGGGCATGAGCTTCAGGACGAGGTTTCCCGGTGTGACCCGGGGGATTTCGGGCGGGGGTTGCAGCGTGACCTCGCCGCCGGGCGTCCTTGGCATCTCGCGGCGCGCACGGCGCTGGAAGCGGACAGTGCTCATCGACGAGATTCCCCCTTCGGCCAGCTGTGATTCGGCCTCAGTGTAGAGGTCACAGCCGACATGTCGTACAGTTCGACCAGCATTCTGCTGCCCGGACCGAGGGTTCGCAAGCTCGCCCCCGGCCCGCCGAGTCGTGGAATCACGAGGTAGAAGACCGAGTTGGGGGAAGCTTGACGCACGCGCGACTTGACCACATCGACGAAGAATCCTCGCGCGGGATCGTCCGCGCCCCCGACCTCGCCCGGGTGACGATTCTGGCCAAGCACACTCAGGTCGACATGGCCATACCGGTCGACGTGCCGGTCGCGCTGGTGATTCCGAGCGTGGTCGACATGGTCGCCCAGCACAGCCGCTCCAACGACTTCGACAACGAGGGCGAGCGTTACGAGCCCGCGGAGTGGGTGCTCGCCCGGATCGGCCATCCGCCGTTCTCCAACTCGCTCAGCCTCGGCGAGCACGGCGTCCGCGACGGCGAACTGCTGATGCTGGAGAGCGCTTCGCACACCGCGCCGACACCGCTGTTCGACGACATCATGTACAACGTCGCGATCGCCGACGCCGACCATTACCGCAGCTGGACTCCTCGGGTCGCGCGGATCACCGGCTCGGTGCTCGCGGCGCTCACCATGATCGTCGGCTGTCTCGGGCTGCTGCTGTCCCCCGGCTCGCTGCCGATCGGGGTCGGCGGCTCGATCGCGCTGGTGGTCGCGATCCTGCTCGTCGTCACCGCGATGGTGCTGAGCAGGATGTACGGCGACAACGGCACCGCGCTTGTGCTCGGCGGCTGCGCGCTGCCCGCGGCGTTCAGCGCGGGAATGCTCTACGTGCCGGACGATTACGGCTGGGCGCACATCCTGCTCGGATCGGTCCTGGCCGGGGCGACGGCGATTCTGGCGTGGCGGGTCACCGGCGTCGGGCTCGCGTTGTTCATCGGCGGGGCCGCGCTCGCCACCTACGCGGTGCCCGCGGCGCTGGTCGGCCTGCTCACCGACCAGCCGGAGCGGGCGATCGGCGCCGGCGCGGCGGCGCTCGGGCTCGGCGGCCTGTCCCTGGCCCCGCGAGTCTCCATGCTGCTGGCGAAATTGCCACTGCCACCGGTGCCTTCGCCGGGCACACCCATCGATCCGACCGAGGACGACCCGGACGATCACCGCGCGCTGCCGACCATGGAGGTGCTGCGGGTGAAGTCGGAACGCGCCCGCATGTACCTCGCGGGCCTGGTGGCGGCGACCACGCTGGTCACCGTCGTCGGCGCGCTCGGCGCCACCGACCCGGCCTCCGCCGACCCGTACTGGCCGGGCATAGCGCTCGCCCTGGTCTGCGCCGTGGTGCTGATGTTCCGCAGCCGCACCTACGCGGGCGCGGAACAGGCCGTCGTGCTCATCTCCGGTGGCGCGGGCATCGTGCTGATCATGTTGGTCGGCGCCGGTTTCGCGATGCACCAGCCGTTGGCCGTGTTCGGCGCGGCGATGGTGGTCCTGATCGCTGCGCTGATCCTCGGCATCATCATCCCGAACCAGTCGGCCACCCCACCGATGCGTCGCGGCGTCGAACTGCTCGAGTACACATTCGTCGCCACGGTCCTGCCATTGGTCTTCTGGGTGGCGGACCTCTACGCACTCGTTCGCGGGCTGTGAGCTCGGAGCGATGAGTTCGAAACAGCGGGTCGACAGTTGTTTCCGAGCGGTTCGGTTGAGCACGGCGGTCTGCGTGCTGGCGCTCAGCGTCTCCGTCGGGCTCGGAGCAACCATGGGAATCCCTCCTGCGCAAGCGGAGAAGCCCACCGTGAGCCCGAACACGGCACCGCCACCGGGCGAGCCGGCCGCTCCGCCGGACAAGACCGAGCGGGCGTCCAATACTCCGTGCGTCAGTACCGGTTCGGGAGGCAACGGACCCTCGACGCCGGACGCACAACGCTCCCTCGACTTGCAGCACGCCTGGCGATTCTCCAAGGGCGCAGGTCAACTCGTGGCAGTCATCGACACCGGTGTCGCACGCCATCCGCGCCTGCCGGGGTTGATCGCGGGCGGCGACTATGTGAGCAATAGCGACGGAACCGAGGATTGCGATGCACATGGGACGTTGGTCGCGGGGCTGATCGCCGCGACAGAGGTCGACGGTCAGGGTTTCTCCGGGGTAGCCCCGCAGGCTCGAATACTTACCATCCGCCAGACCAGCAAGCTGTACCAGAAGGAAGGAGCAAATCGGGACAAAGGGCCCGATGCGCTACCCCAGGGATACGGCACCACTCGCACCATGGCGTCGGCGATCCGTCGCGCGGCGGACATGGGAGCTACCGTCATCAATATCTCCGAGGTCGCGTGCAGGCCGACTTCTGCGCCTTTCGAAGATACCGAGCTGGGTGCCGCGGTCCGGTACGCCGCGATCGAGAAGGACGTGGTCGTGGTGGTCGCAGCAGGCAACCTCGATGAGAGTACAGACTGCAAGGGCACCAATCCGGTGATCGACCCGCTCGACCCAGCGGCCGACCCATGGAGCAAGGTGAACCTGAACGTATCACCGGCCCGCTATGACGATTATGTGCTCTCTGTCGGTTCCATCAACGGAAACGGCCAGCCATCTACGTTCACCGTGCCCGGGCCATGGCTCGGCGTGGCGGCTCCCGGCGAGAACATCACTTCCCTCGATCCACTCTTCAATGACCCGAACAGCAAAGGAACCGCGGTCCAACTCGGCAGCGTCCAACAAGCGGGAAAGCTCGGGCCGATTCAAGGCACCAGTTTCGCCACCCCGCTGGTTTCAGGGGTAGCCGCCCTCGTGCGAGCCCGTTTCCCGGAGCTGAGCGCCCTGGAGGTCATCAAGCGCATCGAGGCCACCGCCCATGCCCCGGCGGAGGGGTGGAACCCTTACATCGGCTACGGTGCCGTCGATCCGATCGCCGCCCTGACCGCCGAAGTGCCGAAAACGCTGCCGCCCAAGCGGCCCTCGGCAGCCTCGAGGGTGCAATTGCAGGTTCCGGCACCGGCCCCACCACCCGACAATCGGGCGCGAAACGTAGCGCTGATCGGCAGCGGCAGCGTCGCGATACTACTGGTGTTGGGCATGCTCGCCTCGTTCCCGATCCGCCGCAGATTCGGCGTCCGCGAGGACCAGTGAGAAAGACTCGATATACCGCACGACGAAACAATTGTGGCCCGTCGAACGACGGGCCACAATTATCAGTTCTCCACCATGCTTCAACGATCTCGAAAACGAGATGACGCCGCGGAGTTACTGACCGCGCGCGGGCTCCAGTTTGTAGTACCCGTAGCCGTCTTCGACGCAGACCGCTTCCTTGCCGTACATCCGCCGGAAACTGTCCTTGCCGGTGGTCATGCATTCCTTGTAGGTCATGCCGTGTTTGGTACGCATCGGTTCAGCGGTTGCGGCAGTCGACGCGGCGACGGTGCCGACCACGAATGCGGCAGTGATAGCGATCGCCAGTTTGTATGCGACGTGTTTCATTCCAGTGAATCCCTCCCTTTCTGCGGCGAGACTCCCTCTCGCCGGATCGGAGAGTACCGGAAGCGACATCAATAGCAAACTCAGGCGCGCCCGAACTCAATTCGCATTTTTGACAAGCTCTTTCGCCGGGTTGGCGTCCGGCGCGACGCCGTCGTGGGCCACCATCGCGTCTTGACGGCTGAGAGTCGGCCCGGAGGCAAGCAGGCCGACGATGGGCCATGGCGCCGGTTCGGGTTGCCGCACGCCGGAATCCGAACTCATGCCGAGCGCTTTGACCGCCTCCGCATCCTTGATGCCGTAGCGGACGCCGGTATCGGCGACGTAGAACATGCTGTCCTTGCGCTGACTGTCCGGCTCGATGCCGGTGCCCTGAACGAAGGCGCCGGAACCTGGCTTGAAGTAGACCGAGTCCACGTTGGGGCCGTCACCGTCGGCTTGGGCCAGCGGCACCAGGCGAGCGTCCTCCCGCATCGGCAGACTCACGCCGGTGATCAGCGAAAGCTCGGCATGATTGCCACCACCGCCCTCCGCGGCAGCGATCGGCTTCCACGACAGACAGCTGACCGGCCGATCCTTGATCTGCACGAGCGCGGGCGCGGTGGCCGGATAGTCCTTCACCGGCAGCGTCGTCGATATGGGCGAATAGGTCTTCTCGTACGGGACGATCGTCGGATTGCGGCCCGCCGCCGGGTCGGAGTTGAGAATGATATTGGCGGTCAGCTGCGAGATTTCCTGCCTGCCATCGTGCAGCACCACGAAATACTGCTTCGTCGCGGCATCTTGCACCACCTCGCCGATCCGATGATCACCGATGGTGTATGTCGGCTGCGCGCCTCGATCGTCGATGTGCGGCACTTCGATTCGCTGCACCTCGGGTATCGCATTGAGCAAGCCTTCGCTGATCGGCCGCGGTGCCACATTGCGAATGCCCAGCGCCTCGGTCACCGCGTTGTTGTTCATGTCGACGCGGGCGCGCTTGTTGTCGTAAACGAGGTAGGTGGCGTCCTTGCCCTTGACGAGCAGAGCGTTACCCGACTCCATTGCGGAAGCCTTGGCGCCGAGTTCCAGGTCCCCGATGAGCACCGAAGTGGTTGCCTTGTTGGTGCCGTCGAGCTGCAGGGTGTCGCACACCGTCCACGCGCGCCCCTTCCCCTCCTTGTCGAAGGGCAGCGAGCCGGGAGCGCCCGGGATGCCGATCAATTGGCCGCGCGGCTTCTTCCCGAGTTCGGAATCCTTTACGGTGGCCGGCTTGGCGGCTTCGCCCGCGGCCAGGCGGGCGGAGGCGAGGTTGAGGGCCGGGTGCACCACGTCGTCGATTCGCACGTAGACCGCGCCGGAGTCCTTGCCGATCAGGATCTTGGCGTCACCGATCTTGTCCTGCGGGCGCAGCAACGCGAGCACGCCGCATCCGGCCAGTGCGACACACGCCAGGATCAGACCGGCCGCGTACGCGCGGGACTGGGAACGCATGGGGTCGTGCAGCATTCGCACATCCCTGCGCACCAAGGCGTGCTCCATCCGCCGGACCAGAAAGCGGTAACCGCTGACCTGCCAGCGAGTGGTGGGTTTCGAAGCCATTATTCCTCCCCCGAACAGTGCTCGCGTTCGCCGAACACAGTACAGTTCCCGGGGACTGTTGTTCAGATCGGCCGCGGCGAACCGGCCGATATCGGGTACTTGGGGGACGACGATGGCGGAACCGGCCGGTGCGGGACCACGACCGCTTTTCGGGCGCGTCTCGATGCGGAACCTGTTGATCGCCCAGATCATCGGGCTGATCGCCGCGGTCGTCGCACTGTTCGCCGGTTTGCCGGGGCTCCCCACGCTCGGCGTGGCGGTGGTCGTCGCGCTTATTCCGCTGATTCCGGTCGCCGGACGCACTGTGCTGGACTGGATCGCGACCTGGTGGCGCTATCTCACGCACCGGGACTACGAACTCGGCGACACCGTCGATTTCCGCGGCACCGATGGTCGCTCGCTCGGCCTGTACTGGGACGGCAGCCGCGTGGTGACGGTGGTGGAGGTACTGCCTCCCCCCGGCGGGCTGACCAGGATCGCCCGCACCACGGTGCACGCCTCGCACCTGCTTCCGCTGGCGGAGCTGGCGAAATGCTTGAACCAGCACGACATCCTGCTCAGCGGCATCGACATCATCAGCCACGGGCATCGCAGCCGTTCCGGCACGCCCGCGGGCAAGATCTACGAATCGCTGCTGGGCCCGCTGCCCGCCACCGCGCACCGCACGGTGTGGCTGGCGATCGGTTTCGACGCGGTGGCCTGCCCGGAGGCCACCGACCGGCGCGGCGGCGGAGCCGAAGGCGCGTCGCGCGCGGTCACCATCGCCACCCAGCGCATCATGCGCACGCTCGAGGATGCCGACTGCAACGCGCGCATCCTCACCGCGCCCGAGATCCGCAAGGCGGTCCTGCAGATCACCGGCGGCTACGATCCGCGCACGCTCGAACACGGCTGGCGCTACGCGGAAATCGGCAACAGCGTGAACATCGGCAGCGCCTTGGATCCCAAGCGACTCGAATCGGACCTGCTCGCCCAGCTCTGGGTGGCCCCATCACGCGGCACGACGGTGGCGGTTCGGCTGCGCCCCGGCAGTTCCGCCGACTCGGTGAGCATCGGCGCCGCCTGGCGGCTGACCGCACGGGAACTGCCCGAACGCTCCGAGCTGCCGGGCATGATCTCGATGAACGGACGCCACCGCGACGGGCTGCTGGCCCACCTGCCGCTCGCGGTTCCCGGCGTGGACGACACCATTCCGATGATCGAGCACCTGATCGACATCGTCGACGATCTGCACCTGCCCTCCTCCGGCTGCGGCCAGCTGATCGGTTCCGATGACGAAGGCAACGGCGTGGCGGCTCGCATCGTCGGCGCGGGCATCTCCACGGTGTATGTCGCCGGCGAGCTGTACCTGGCGCAACAGCTGGTTTTCCGGGCGCTCGCGGTAGGAGAACGGATCCTCATCCGCACCGACCGAGCACGGGCCTGGGAGAACCTGGTCACCACCATCGGCAATCCGGAGCGCCTGACCATCGCGATCGAAACCCACCAGTCCGACGCGGGATTCAGCGCCACGGTGGTGGACGGGGTGCTCGCGCCTGCCCCGCACGCGGGCGTCACCACCATCTACGTCACGGGCGATCCGATGGGCTGGCCCGCCGCCCGCCCCGACCTCGCCATCCACCAGCCCGGCGCGATCGGCAACCACGTGGTGCTGCGCACCGGCACGGCACAGGTCGACCTGACGCTGGTGTCCATCCCGAGCGAGGCGACCTACATCGGTCAGCCGCGCGGCCGACGCGCAATGCAACCGCAGTAAGCGAGCGCGATAGCGCTAACCGGGGTACGGATCGGTCGTACGCGCTGCTCGCAAAGTACGTGCCCACCAGGCCAATTGACGCAACATTCGTTCCGCGGCGTCGATGGCGGCCCCGTCGCGGGTGTCGCCTGTCTCGTCGAACCGCTTCTTGGCCTGGTGGAAACTGACCGTCTCGCGAACCGACACCATATGGATCTCGGCGACCACTTGCCGCAACTGCTCCACCGCACGCAAGCCACCGGAAAGGCCGCCGTAGGAGACGAAAGCGATGGGCTTCGCGCGCCACTCGTGCTTCGCGGTGTCGAACGCCGTCTTCAGTGACGCCGGATAACCGTGGTTGTACTCCGAAGTGACGACGACGAACGCGTCCGCGTCCCGCAATCGCGTGCGATAGGCCGCGGTCTCCTCGTTGTCGGTGAGTTCGACCGGCAACGGTGTATGCGCGAGATCGATCACGCCGACGTCGAATTCGGGACGAGCGCGCACGGTGCGTAGAAACCAGTCCGCGACCACCGGCGCGAACCGCTCCGGACGCACACTGGCCACGATGACCTCGAGCCGCAACGGGGTATCCACCGCGCGAGCCTAACTCGGGCTCCTCCCGCCCCCGCGTACCGGCGCGCTCCAGAGCATCTCCCGCCGTTGACGAGTGCCGGATACCAGGCTGGACGATGCGACGCTCTATCCGACCGTCGAGCAGGTGACCGGCTGATCTCCGCGCACCTTCGAGCAATGGGCGACCGCCCACGCGGAGGCATTCGCGCCGCACCGAGCCGCATCCGGCGATCCGGATGCCTGATTCAGTCGGTGACCGCGAACTCGGCCAGACCCTGCGCCGGCGCCACCGAGGCAGTGAAATCCAATACCCGTCTCGCCTTATCCGGGTCCGCGGCGAGATGCCGGACGTCGCCGATGCGGTATCGGCCGGTTACCACCGGCGCGGGGCCACTGCGGGCGCGCGACATGATCGAGGCCACTTCCCACACCGTGATCGGCTGCCCCGAGGCGATGTTCAGAGCGACGAAACCGGGCAGCGCACGCTCGACCGCCGCGACGGTGGCCGCGACCGCGTCGCGCACGTGCACGAAATCCCGGATCTGTCCGCCGTCTTCGAACACCTGTGGCGCGCGGCCCTGTACCAGCTCGGCGTGCAACCACCCCACCAGCCCGGCCCGCGCTCCCGCGCCGTACACGTTGTGCATTCGCAGGGCGGTCACCGCACCACCGGTCGCCAATCCCCAGGCGAGCGCGTAATTCTCTTGCGCGACTTTGCTCGCCGCATAGGAACCGCGCGGACGCAGCGGCGCGTCCTCGCCGACCGGCTCCCACGTCAAGATCTCGCCGGTGTGCGGAGCGCGGTGATCGAACATGCCTCGGTCGAGGTCGGCCCTGCGACGCAGGTTGGGGAAGAACGGGCCGCTCCGCACGCCGCGATAGCGGCCTTCGCCGTAGACCGCGACGGACGAGGCGAGCACCAAGCGGCCGACTCGCGCCCGCTCCATGGCACCGAGCAGCACGGCGGTCCCGACATCGTTGTGCGAGGCGAAGTCGGCGGCCCGCGCGCCCGCGGTGACACCCGCGAAGTGGCAGACCACGTCCACTCCGTCCAAGAGGGGTGCGAGCCCTTCGGCGTCGCGCACGTCCACCCGCTCGATCCCTTCCGGTGCTCGTGCGTCCGGCCCGTGGTCGCGTAGCAGGTCCACCCCGGTCACCTGGTGTCCCGCGGCGAGCAGCGCACGGCGCAGGTGCCCGCCGAGGAACCCGGCCGCTCCGGTGACCAGCACCCGCATCGGACTCAGGGCAATTCGAATGGCAGCGACACGTCCGCGTGGACACGGCACCGGTCGCAGGTGTCGGTGCCGTCCACCGCGGCAACCGCGCGACGGACGAGCTCCTTGAAGGGCACGAGGTTACGCTTGAACTCGGCGAAGACGTCGACGGCGCGCACTCCCTCGCCCTCCTCCAGACCGGCGTCCAGATCGGTGACGAGGGCGACGGCGGCGTAGCACATCTCGAGTTCGCGGGCGAGCACCGCCTCCGGGTGGCCGGTCATGTTCACCAGCTCCCAGCCCTGGGCGGCGAACCACCGGCTCTCGGCGCGGGTGGAGAAGCGCGGTCCCTCGACCACGACCATCGTGGCCGCGTGCATCATGTGCAGTTCGTCGGACTCGGCCTTGATGGCCGCGGCCCGCAGTTCCTCGCAGTACGGGTCGGCGAAGGACACGTGGATGCCGCCGCCGTCGAAGTAGGTCTGCGGACGACCGGAGGTCCGGTCGACCAGCTGATCGGGCACCGCGACCGTGCCGGGGCCCCAGTCCGCCCGCAGGCTGCCGACGGCACAAGGCGCGAAGATACGGCGCACGCCCAGCGAACGCAGGGCCCACAGATTGGCCCGGTAGGGCAAGGTGTGCGGCGCGAATTCGTGGTTCTTGCCGTGGCGCGGCAGGAACGCCACCGGCCGCCCCTCCACCTCTCCGACGGCGATGCCCGCGCTCGGTGCACCATAGGGGGTGTCGACCTCGACGATGGTCGCCTCGTTGTCGAAGAAATCGTAGAAGCCGCTGCCGCCGATGACGGCGAGCGCGGGCCGGGGGTGCGAACTCATAACTCAATTGTCTCGTCCCTGGGTGGCCGTCGCGCGCCGGGATCCGCGTTACCCTGCTTTCCTGCGGAACACGGACCGTTCCGACCGAGCGGGGTCTGCCGCACCATGCGGCCCGACCTGACAAGACGCCCCAGGAACTGTACCCTAGGGGGGTATTGATCCGGTTCCGGCGACCGGCAGGCAGCGAGGAGACATCGGTGGCAGCTTCCCCCCACGACCACACGGCGGCCGACCACGCCGCGCACGGCTACATCACCGCCAAGGACGACTACCTCAAGCGGCTGCGGCGCATCGAGGGTCAAGCGCGCGGCCTGCAGCGGATGGTCGAGGAGGAGAAGTACTGCATCGACATCCTCACTCAGGTGTCCGCCATGACCAAAGCCCTGCAAGCGGTCGCGATGGGCCTGCTGGAGGATCACATCAGCCACTGCGTCGTGGACGCGGCCGTCGCGGGTGGCCCGGAGGCCGAGGCCAAGATCAAGGAAGCGACCGACGCCATCGCCCGCTTGGTCAGGTCCTGAGGCCGCCGAAGCGACCAGCAGCTCCTCCGATCGCGGCGAACGTGATGCTCGATCGTCAAGCAACTCTGTTGACCAGTTCGCGACGGATTGCAATACTGAACGCGCTCAACAGCTTTCATATTCGGATGGAGGAGGTTGGGCCGAGCCGCGCGGGCGGTGACTCGGGGGGTTTCAGATGAGCCGCCGAAGTTGCCACATCATCGAACCGCGCCCGCACACCATGTTCGTGAGCAAGGGGAGGGATCCATCATGCAGAATCGCCTACGACTGACGGTGGCTGTCAGCGCCGCAATGGGCGCACTCATCGTTCCTGTATCATCGGCTGCCGCCGCACCGGCCACCGGCTATCAGGCGACGTCCACACCATGTGGGTTCCGAGAAGAAGCTGGCATCCCGACAGCACTGTGGTGGAAGAACTGCAGCGACCAGAGCGAGTTGATCGAAATCCACCGTCCCGCGTCGCCAAACGGACAGTACTGCGTGCCCGCGCACAAGGACGAGTGGGTGGCCAGCTTCGATTACGACAACCCTCTTGGCAGCGCCACCAAGTTGACTCTCATCCGTAAGGGTTGCTGAACGAGTTCATCTACCCTTCGGCCAAGCCGTCTGTCCGACCGTGGCCAGACGGCCCTAGGCAATCCCAAAGCAGCATCGCCAGCTGGTCACCCGTGCCAGCGGCGGTAGACCGCCGCTGCGCCCGGGTGCAGCGGAATCGGGCCGGTGCTGATCAGCGACCGGCCGTCGAGGAATTGGGTGCCCGCCGCCTCGGTGGGCACCAGCGCGTCGGCGTGCCACACCAGTAGTTCGACGATGGCCGCGGCCACCTCCTCAGGCATGCTGCCCGCGGCCAGCAAGAGATTCGCCACGCCGATGGTGTGCACCGAGACGCCGCCCGGATAGGCGTCCGCGGGGATCGCGACCCGGTCGTACACCGGCCCGAACCGGTCCCGCATCGGCGCGGCCAGGTCGCCCATGTCCACCAGCCGCATCCGGCTCGGCACGGCCAGCCGCGCCGTCGGCACGCCGCCCGCCCACAACAGAGCATCCGCCTCGCCCGCGGTCAAGGCGGCCACCGCCTGGGCCAACGGGCGATGGGCGATCGTCACGTCGACGGTCGGGTCGAGTCCCACGACGCGCAGTATCCGTTCGCCGGTCAGGGCCGCGCCCGATCCCTCCGCGCCCAGACTCACCCGCGTTCCGCGCAGACCCGCGACCGAACCGATCGGGCTGTCCGCGCGCACGACCAACTGCAGGTAGTTCTCGTACACCCGGCCCAGCGCGAACACCTGATCGGCGCTGTCGCGCACCGAATCCGCGAGCGCGAGCGCGGCATCGACCTCACCGCGCGCCAGCAACGCCAGATTGTCCTGCGAACCCGAGGTGGTGACCCGCTCGATTCGCACCTCCCCGACGTCCTCGGCGGCCAGGCCGAGCAACCCCGCGAAGGCGTGATAGAAGCCGCCGACCTCGCCGGACGCCAGCCGCGCGGTGGCGCCCCGGCCGCCCGGCCCACAAGCCGCGAGCCCCGCCGCGACGGCCAGCGCGAGGAAGCCGCGCCGACCGACGCCGCGCCGGACGATCGGCTCCCGGCCGGTCATCGGGCCTCCGCCTCGGGTAGGCGCACCGAGACCGCCAAACCATGCGGACGCACCGCGGCCACGGTGAGCACGCCGCCGCGCGCCTGCGCCAATGCGGCGGCGATCGGCAGGCCCAGCCCGGAGCCACCGGCCCGCGCGGCCGAACCGCGGAAGAAACGGGTGGTCAGCTTGTCGAGCTCAGCGGGAGGAACACCGCTGCCGTCGTCGCGGACGGTCACCGTGACCCAGCCCCGCTCGGTCGCGACGACCAGATCGATGTGCGCGCCCGCGCCCGCATAGCGCGTCGCGTTGCTCAGCGGTACGTCGAGTATCTGCGCGAGCACGTCGGCCGGAACCGCGACATCGGCGTGCCCCGCCACCGGCGTCACGCGCAACTCCTGTCCGGCCGCCTCGAATGCCGAGCACCAGGCGTCGAATCGGTCGGCGATCACTTGCACGGCGTCGCACTGGTCGTCGCCCTCGGCCGTGCGGGCGACGTCGAAGGCCGCCGGGGTCTCGGCGACGGCCAAGCTGAGCAGGCCGTCGAGCAACGCGGTGAGCCGCTCCACCTCGGCGCCCGCGTTGTGGAAGATGCTCGCCGCGCTCGCCGGGATCGCTGGTTCCAGGGAATCGAGGCGAATGGTCAGAGCGGCCAGTGGATTGCGCATCGCGTGTGCGGTGTCGGCGACCAGCTGACGCTGCGCGTCCGCCGAATCGGCCACGGCCAGCGCCATCGCGTCGAACGACTCGGCCAGCGCCCGCATCTCCGGCGGCCCGCCGTAGCGGCCCGCGATCGATACCGGCGCGACGGTGTCGGCGCGCGGCTTGGGCAGCGTCGCGGTCAACTCGGCCACACCGTGCGACAGCGCCGCGAGCGGCCGCAGCACCCAGCGGCCGATCGTCACCGCCAGCAGCACGAACAGCGCCATCGCGACCACGCCGCCCAGCACGATCACCGCCCAGTCCCGCGCGATGTCACCGCGAGCACGGGCCGTCGACGCCTCGATCACCACGGCCCCGTTCACCTGCACGCCGGTGCCGACCGGCCGCGCGACCAACATGCTCGGCGCGCCCCACGGCGTCAGCTTGTCCACCGCGTGCGGACGCTGATTGCGGCGCGCGGCCGCCACCGCCGCGACGATGCCGGGATCGTCCATGTCCGCGCCCGCGTTCACCGTCGGCGCACCCCTGGCGTCGACCACGAGCACGTTCTCGCCGTACAGCTCGTGATAGCGCAGCACCTCGTCGGCCAGCGCACGGCTGTCCCCCGCGGTGACCGCGTCGTCGGCGAGGGTGGCGAAGCGGTCGGCGTCCCCCGAGCGCGCGAGCACGAGCTGCTGGGTGCGGCTGGTGGCGATGGTCAGCGACAGCGGCACCGCGAACGCCAGCACCGCGATGGCCGCGAACAGCGTCAGCGCGACCAGCAAGCGACGCCGCATGGCACACCTCCGGCCCGCCGGTCCGCGCTCACTGCCCCCACCGATACCCGTACCCGCGGATGGTGGTGATCAGGCCGGGCCGGTTGAGTTTCGCTCGCAGGCCCGTCATGTGCACGTCCAGCGAACGCGAGACCGCGACGAAGGCGTCACCCCAGATGCGGTCCATCAACTGCTGACGGCTCACCGCGGCCCCCGGCCGTTCCACCAGCGCCTCGACCAGCTCGAATTCCTTCTGGGTCAGCGACACGGGCTCCCCGGCCACCTCGACAACGCGGGCGCCGAGATCGACCCGCACGTCACCGGTGACGATCACCGACTGCGCCTGTCGCGCCGCCGCGGCCGCCCGCCTGGTGACCGTCTCCAGCCGCGCGACGAGTTCCGCGATGCGCGGCGGCTTCACCAGATAGTCGTCGGCGCCACCGCGCAAGCCTCGCACGATCGAGCGTTCGTCACTGCGCGCGGTCAGGATCAGCACCGGAACCGAACTCACCTCGCGCAGTCGCCGCAACACCTGCAGACCATCGCCGTCGGGCAGTCCGAGATCCAGAATCACCGCGTCGTAGTCGCGGTGTGCGATCAGCAGATCCGCGCCGCGGCGCTTGCGTTCGGCGCGGTAGCCACGGGCGTTGAGCGCCTCGACCAGCGCGTCTCCCACGCCGTCGTCGTCCTCGACCACCGCAAGCCGCACGCGCCGATCCTCCCACAGTGGGCGGACCGGCGCGTGTGCCGGTCGGTCAGTCACGCACGGTGACCATCGGCCGACCCGGCTCGGCCCCCGCGGCGCCGGACCCGGTGTCGGCGCTCGCGGTGGGCTCGGCCGCGTCGATCGTCGACGAGGCCGAGGTCTCCCGCATGAAGTAGTAGGTGATCAGCGAGACGGCGATGCAGCCAGCGACATAGAAGAAGAACACCGCCTCCATGTCCGCCTTCTTCAGCGCGAGCGCGATCAGTTCTGCAGTACCGCCGAAAATAGCGACAGTCAGCGCATATGGCAGCCCGACGCCGAGTGCGCGAATATTCGTCGGAAACAGCTCTGCTTTTACGATCGCATTGATCGACGTGTATCCGGTGACGATCACCAACGCCGTCATCATCAGGCCCCAAGCGGCGATCGGATTGGTTGTGTGCGCGAGCAGCCCCATGATCGGCACCGTCAGCAAAGTTCCTGTCACACCAAAGAAGATCAGCAACTTGCGGCGGCCGATGCGGTCGGACAAGGCCCCCGACAGCGGCTGCAGCACCACGAAGACCAACAGGGCGAGGAAGTTGATCCACGCCACCGTCGGCTTGGCGATGCCACTGGTGTAGACCATGAACTTTTGAATGTAGGTAGTGAAGGTATAGAACGCCACGGTCCCCCCGAGGGTCAGCCCGACAACCAACAGGCACTCGCGGGGATACTGCAGCAGAACGCGGAACGAGCCACGTGTTTCACCAGCCGTCTCTCCACGCGCTGCCTGTGCACGGAACGATTCCGACTCGTCCATACTCCGTCGCAGCACCATGACCACGATCGCGCCGCCCGCACCGATCAAGAACGGGATCCGCCATCCCCAAGCGTGCATCTGGTCCGAGGTCAGCACGAGTTGCAAGACGATCTGTACGCCGAGGGCGGTGAGCTGCCCAGCTACCAGCGTCACGTACTGGAAACTGGAATAGAACCCGCGCCGTCCCGCCGAAGCCACTTCGGATAGATAGGTGGCGCTGGTCGCGTACTCGCCGCCGACCGACAGCCCCTGTAGCAATCGCGCGACCAACAGGACGATCGGCGCCGCCAAACCGATCGTTTGATATCCGGGTGTCGCGGCGATCAGCAGCGACCCAGCCGCCATCACTGTCACCGAAAGCGTCAGCGCTGAGCGCCGCCCGCACCGGTCCGCGTACCATCCGAGTGCCCACCCGCCGAGGGGGCGCATCAGGAAGCCGACCGAGAACACCGCCGCAGTCGACAACAATTGCGCTACCGGATCCCCTTTCGGAAAGAACACTTGGGCGAAATACACGCCGAACGCCGTGTAGACATACCAGTCGTACCACTCGACGAGATTGCCGATGGATCCGCGCAGAACATTCGCGACCACCCGGCGCTCGCCGACGGGCTGTGTCGTAGTCACAACATCTCCTTCTCCGACGCCTCATCACGTCGTCGCAGATCAGTGTGTCGACAGTCACACACGCGCGAAATGGCTCTCGAAGCTTCCTAACAGTCCCTTAGGACGATCGCCGGAAACAAAACCGGCCCCCGGCGCAGCGCCAGGGGCCGGAGACGGGCGGTCAGGAGCCCGCGGCCAACAGCGCAGCAAAGGTGTGCAGCGCCGGGGGCCGGAGACGGGCGGTCAGGATCGCCCGGTGAGCAGCGGAGCGAGGGTGCGCAGCGCCGGGAGGTAGTTGTCGCCGAGGATCTGCACCGCGACGTGGTCGGCGCCCGCGTCGGCGTGTTCGGACAGCTGGGCGGCGATCCGCTCGGGCGTGCCGTGCGCGATGACGGCGTCGAACAGCGCCTCGCTCGGCGGCACGGTGAGGTCGGCGTCGGTGAAACCGAATCGGCGCAGGTTCGACGCGTAGTTGGTCAGGCCGACATAGAACTTGACGGTCTCATCGGCGACCGCGTGCGCCGTGCCTGCGTCGTCGGTCAGCACCACCTTGTGCTCGGTCGCCAGCAGCGCGTCCGGGCCGACGATCTCGCGGGCCTTCGCGGTGTGCGCCGCGGGCACGAAATAGGGCAGCGCGCCCAGCGACCGCTCGGCGGCCAGCTTCAGCACGCGCGGGCCCAGTGCGGCCACCGCGCGACGTTCGGCGGGTACTCCCGCGGCGTCGAGGTCGTCGAGATACTCGACAAGCGCGTCGTACGGCTTGCGGTACTCACCGGTGTGCTCCGGGTGTCCCGCACCGATGCCGAGCAGGAACCGGCCCGGGAAGCGGGCCTCGATCCGGTGGAACGAGTCGGCCACCTCCTTCGCGGGCGCCGCCCAGATGTTCACGATGCTGGTGGCGACGGTGATCGTTTCGGTCGCCTCCAGCAGCGGTTCGACCGTCGCCAGATCCGCCGGAGGCGAAGCCCCCAACCAGAGCGCGCCGTATCCGAGCCGCTCCAATTCTCGCGCGTCTTCCGGGCTGAACCCGTTGTACGCCCGCCACACTCCGAACCGTCCGAGACTGTCGAATGCCATGTCCCGACCCAACACACGCCCGGAGGGCGCTATTCCGGCCGGGCCCGTGCACTGCCAGGACGGCCCCGTCGGGTCGATGCCGTCCCGATTACAGAGGGCTACTGTGGCTATTGCACAGCTATCGGCGCCCGGCGCCTGGCCGGCGCCACCACTAGGAGATGGAGGTGATTGCTGTGCTTCGATTCGATCCATTCCATGACATCGACACCGTTGCCCGCCAACTGCTCGGTGAGACTGCCGGAACCGGTCGCGCACCGCGATTCATGCCGATGGATCTGTTCAAAGCGGGAGATCACTACGTTCTGAACGCGGATCTGCCCGGCGTCGACCCCGGCTCGATCGACGTCAGCGTCGACAACGGCACGCTCACCTTGCGGGCGCAACGCACCGTGCCGAGCGAAGAAGGCGTCCAGTGGATCGCCTCGGAACGTTTCGCGGGCACCTTCATGCGCCAGATGTCCCTCGGCGAGAACGTCGACGTCGAGAACATCAGCGCGACCTACAACAACGGCGTGCTGTCGGTGACGATCCCCATCGCGGAGCGCGCGAAGCCGCGCCGCATCCAGATTTCCGGGGCGTCCCACGAGCCGAGGACCATCGAAGCGCAATCCGGCCGGTCCACACCGATGTCGCCGACCCAGCAGGAGCAGGCTCAGCAGTCGGCACAGTCGCAGCAGCAATACCCGCGGTCATCGAAGTGACCGCGTCCGCTACCCGCACCCGAGCACGGGTGCGGGTAGTGCGCGGACATTCTCACTCGCCGCAGCAGCCTCCGCCAGGTACCGGGACCGACCGCATCTCCCGCGTCTGCGCGTTGCGGGCCGCGAGTTCCTCGTCGGCCGGGTAGTCCACGCCTATCAAGCTCAAACCATGTGCGGGAGCGACGGTGACCGAACTGGAGCGCTCGGTCTCCCGCAACAGATCGGCCACCCATTCCGGCGTCCGCCGCCCTTCGCCGACGGCGAGGACCGCACCGACCAGACTGCGGACCATCGACCAGCAGAACGCGTCCGCGCTGACGTAGGCGATCAGCAGGTCACCATCGCGCACCCAGTCGAACCGCTGCAGCTCCCGTACCGTCGTCGCACCCTCCCTGCGGCGGCAGAAGGCGGCGAAGTTGTGCAGTCCGAGCAACTTTCGCGAAGCCGCCCGCATCGCGTCGACATCGACGTCGGATCGGCAGGCGACCACGCTGCGGGCCTGGAGCGGCTCCGCACCGTACGGCGCGGTGGTCAGCCGGTAGGCGTAATGGCGGCGGATGGCGGAGAACCGGGCGTCGAACTCCGGTGCGGCCGGGCGCGCGTGCCTGATCCGCACGTCCTTCGGCAGGAAGCGCGCCATCCGGTGCACCAGTTTCGCCGCGTCCAGTTCACCGGCGGTGTCGAAATGCGTGACCTGTCCCTCGGCGTGCACGCCCGCGTCCGTACGGCCCGCCACGGTCAGCTGGATCGGCTCGCGGAACACCTTGCTCAGCGCGTCCTCCAGCACCCCCTGCACGGTGCGCAGACCAGGCTGACGCGCCCAGCCGACGAAATCCGTGCCGTCGTAGGCGATGTCCAACCGGACCCGGGTACGTGGCACGTCGATACCGGGCACGCCCGGTGCGTCCTCGCCCGGTCGACCCGACAACGATCCCACCGATTCCTCCACGGTCACATGATCCTCTGGTCGAAACGAACGAGCCCGCCGACCCAGTGCGGGTGGCGGGCTCGTGCGCGAACTCCGACGCGAAGCGTCAGGCGTCCTTCTTGTCCTCGGCGGCCTCGTCGGCAGCCGGAGCCTCGGCGGTCTCGGCGACGGCCTCGTCGGCCTCCTCCTCGACGACCTCGGCGGCCGGAGCCTCCTCCGCCTTCTTCGAGGCGGCCACGCGACGGGCGCGATCGGCCTCGTTGGTCACGGTCTTCTCGCGAACCAGCTCGATGATCGCCATCGGCGCGTTGTCACCCTTGCGCGGCAGCGTCTTGGTGATGCGGGTGTAGCCACCCTCGCGCCCCTCGAACGACGGGCCGATCTCCGCGAAGAGCTCGTGCACGACATCCTTGTTGCGGATCACCTTCAGCACCTCGCGACGGTCGGCCAGGGTGCCGCCCTTCGCCTTGGTGATCAGCTTCTCCGCGTAGGGACGCACGGCCTTGGCCTTGGCCTCGGTGGTGGTGATCCGGCCGTGCTCGAAGAGCGCCGTGGCCAGATTGGCGAAGATCGCCTTCTGGTGCGACGCCGACCCGCCGAAGCGGGCACCCTTCTTGGGCTTGGGCATTGTGGTGTTCTCCTTGTATGAGGCCGGGCCGGGGCGCCTACCCCGGCGGCCTAGAGCTGTTCGGTCTCGGCGTAGTCCTGCTCGCCGCCGTCGGTGTCGCTGAACGTGCCGCTGTCGCTCCACGTGCCGGTGCTCGCGTCGTAGCCGACCACGCTGGACGGATCGAACGACGCGGGGCTGTCCTTCAGCGAGAGGCCGAGCGCGTGCAGCTTGACCTTGACCTCGTCGATGGACTTCTGACCGAAGTTGCGAATGTCCAGCAGATCCGACTCGGTGCGGGCGACCAGCTCGCCCACGGTGTGCACACCCTCGCGCTTGAGGCAGTTGTAGGACCGGACGGTGAGGTCCAGATCCTCGATCGGCAGGCCGAACGAGGCGATGTGATCCGCCTCGGCCGGCGAGGGGCCGATCTCGATGCCCTCTGCTTCGACGTTCAGCTCACGGGCCAGGCCGAAGAGCTCGACCAGGGTCTTGCCCGCCGAGGCGAGCGCGTCCCGCGCGCTGATGGAGTTCTTGGTCTCCACGTCCAGGATCAGCCGGTCGAAGTCGGTGCGCTGCTCGACGCGGGTCGCCTCGACCTTGTAGGTCACCTTCAGCACCGGCGAGTAGATCGAATCCACCGGAATCCGGCCGATTTCCGCGCCGGACGCCTTGTTCTGCACGGCGGGGACGTAGCCGCGACCGCGCTCGACGACGAGCTCGATCTCCAGCTTGCCCTTGTCGTTCAGGGTCGCGATGTGCATGTCCGGGTTGTGCACCACCACGCCGCTGGGCGGGACGATGTCACCGGCGGTTACGGTGCCCGGACCCTGCTTGCGCACGTACATCGTGACCGGCTCGTCCTCCTCAGAGGACACGACCAGGCCCTTGAGGTTCAGGATGATGTCGGTGACATCCTCCTTCACGCCCGGAACGGTGGTGAACTCGTGCAGGACGCCGTCGATGCGGATGCTCGTGACCGCCGCCCCCGGAATCGAGGACAGCAGGGTACGCCGCAGCGAGTTGCCGAGGGTGTAACCGAAGCCCGGCTCGAGCGGTTCGATGGTGAACTTCGAGCGGTTCTCGGCGACGACCTCTTCGGTCAGCGTCGGACGCTGTGAAATCAGCATGTGGATCATCCTCCTTTTTGGGCGCCCGCTATTTGACGCCTCGTCTCAGGGGTTGTGCCTGGCCGCCCATCGGGGCGGCCACGCACCAGCGGCACGTAGTGCCAAGTGTTACTTCGAGTAGTACTCGACGATCAGCTGTTCCTGCAGCGGCACATCGATCTGGGCGCGCTCGGGCAACTGGTGGACCAGGATCCGCAGCCGGCCGGGGAGCACCTGCAGCCAGCCCGGAACCGGACGGTCGCCGAGGGTCTCACGCGCCACCTGGAACGGCAGGGTGCCCAGCGACTTCTCCTTGACATCGATGATGTCGTACTGGGTGACCTGGAAGCTGGGAACGTCGACCTTCTTGTTGTTCACCAGGAAGTGGCCGTGCGAGACCAGCTGGCGAGCCTGGCGGCGGGTACGGGCCAGGCCGGCGCGGTACACGACGTTGTCCAGGCGGGTCTCGAGCAGACGCAGCAGGTTGTCACCGGTCTTGCCCTTGAGGCGGTTGGCCTCTTCGTAGTACCGGCGGAACTGCTTCTCCATGACGCCGTAGGAGAAGCGGGCCTTCTGCTTCTCCTGCAGCTGGAGCAGGTACTCGCTCTCCTTGATCCGCGCGCGGCCGTGCTGGCCGGGCGGGTAGGGGCGACGCTCGAACGCCTGGTCGCCGCCGACGAGGTCGACGCGCAGACGACGCGACTTGCGGGTGATAGGGCCTGTGTAACGAGCCATTGTTCGTTATTCCTTTCCCGCTAGACGCGACGCCGCTTGGGCGGACGGCAGCCGTTGTGCGGCTGCGGGGTGACATCGGAGATCGTGCCCACCTCGAGGCCGGCGGCCTGCAGCGAGCGGATCGCGGTCTCGCGGCCCGAACCGGGGCCCTTCACGAACACGTCGACCTTCTTGACACCGTGTTCCTGCGCCTTGCGGGCGGCGTTCTCGGCGGCGAGCTGCGCGGCGAACGGGGTCGACTTGCGCGAGCCCTTGAAGCCGACGTGACCCGACGACGCCCAGGAGATGACGTTGCCGTTCGGGTCGGTGATCGACACGATCGTGTTGTTGAACGTGCTCTTGATGTGCGCGTTGCCGTGCGGGACGTTCTTCTTGTCCCTGCGACGCGACTTCTGGGTCTTCTTCGGGCCCGCGGCCCGACTCTTCGGAGGCATCGGTTATCCCTACTTCTTCTTGCCGGCGACGGTGCGCTTCGGGCCCTTGCGGGTGCGCGCGTTGGTCTTGGTGCGCTGGCCACGCACGGGCAGGCCACGACGGTGGCGCAGGCCCTGGTAGCAGCCGATCTCGATCTTGCGGCGAATATCGGCCTGCACCTCGCGGCGCAGGTCACCCTCGACCTTGAACTCCGAAGCCTCGATGTAGTCACGCAGCTTCGTCAGATCGTCGTCGCTGAGATCCTTCGAGCGCAGGTCCGGGCTGACGCCGGTGGCCTCGAGGATCTCCTTGGAGCGGGTACGGCCAATGCCGAAAATGTAGGTCAGTGCGATCTCCATGCGCTTCTCGCGCGGGAGGTCGACGCCCATGAGACGTGCCATCTGGCAGTTTCCTTAATCGTTGCGGAGGTCTGCTCCCTGTCCGTCCCCTCGTCTTGGCGGGGCACCGGCCTCCGAACCGGTGGTAGGCGCGCACGCCCAGGGCGAACCCTGATTTCCGCAGCGTGCGGCTGGTGCTGGGAGTTCTTCTTGCCAATCCGAACTGCGGTTCGGTGCTTGGCTGGTGTCGCGTCGAGCGTTCGCCGTCGGCAAGCCTCGGGCGGGTGGTGCGAGGTCTCCCTCGCCTCCGCTCAGCCCTGGCGCTGCTTGTGGCGCAGGTTGTCGCAGATCACCATGACCCGGCCGTGACGGCGGATCACCTTGCACTTCTCGCAGATCTTCTTGACGCTCGGCTGAACCTTCACGTCCGTCCAATCTGTTGTGGTTCACAGGGGTGTGAACACAGTTTTTCCCCAGTCGGCGACTGGGGAAGCTCTGGTGTGAGTCTTTCGACTCGGCCCCGGCTCACGCCGGGACTGCCGGCTCGCAACCGACGCCGATCGCGCCGGGCACGATCACTTGTAGCGGTATACGATCCGGCCACGCGACAGGTCGTAGGGCGAGAGCTCGACGACCACACGGTCCTCGGGGAGGATGCGAATGTAGTGCTGCCGCATCTTCCCGCTGATGTGCGCGAGAACCTTGTGTCCGTTCTCGAGCTCGATCCGGAACATCGCATTGGGCAGCGGTTCGACAACTCGACCCTCGACCTCGATGGCCCCGTCTTTCTTCGCCATGTCCTCCGCGATCCCGGTTACGCTCAACCTGGTTTGTTTGCTGGTTCTGCTCGAATGGGACCGATCGCCGGAGCGAACCGCTCGCACACAAACAGGCGGCGCCTAGGTGCACCGCCGCTCCAGCTTACCGATCCGTTCCGGATCGGGCAAAAATGCCTCCCTGTATACCCGTGTCGCCAGCGGTTTCGCAGCCGTCTTCCCACTCGTGGCGGGCCTCGGACGCTGCGCCGCGACGGGACCGGGTTGTCGCGTAAACTGGCCGCTGTCCAGGTATTTGGGTCGAACGGATCGAGGGGGACGCGTGAGCCGGCGCAGCGTGCGAGCCACCGGCGTGGGCGCTCTCGGTCGCGGCCGAAGCGAGCGGCAGGGAGGCGAGGCCGTGAGTAATCGTAGCGAGCGAGTCAACGGCAGAGCGTCCCTGGCCACGACCGAGCCGAGCGGGCAGCGAGGGCAGTCGTGACCGAGCGCAGCGAGCGAGAGATCGGCACGCCGAACATCGGCGAGGCGCAGTCGTGAGCCGTAGCAATGACGGCCTGCCCATGCTGCCGCCGTGGCTGTCGGAGAGCGACGTCAGCCAGAGCGGCTACGAAGCGCCGGTACAGAACCTTCCGCACGACGACCTCATCGAGGACTCCCCCAGCCGCAGGCGCGGCCGTCTGCGCAACCGCGCGCCCGAGGCGGAACGCCCGGATGCCGCACGGCCGGAGAAGCGCCGTAAGGGCTGGCGCCGCGACAAGCACGAGGGGAATGCCGAGGAGGAGCAGCGGCAGGGCGACGCGAGTCGCGCGCCCGCGCCGGTTCCGGAGGAGCCCGCACCGGCTCGTGCCCCGCACGAGTCGTGGCAGCAGCCGCAAGAGTCGTGGAAACAGCCACAGGAGTCCCGGCAACAGCCGCAAGATTCTCGGCAGCAGCCGCAAGATTCTCTGCAGCAGCCACAGGAGTCCCGGCAACAGCCTCCGCAAGAGTCCCTCCGGCAACAGGCATACGAGGCCTGGCAGCAGCCGCAAGAGTCTCGGCAACAGCCATACGAGGCCTGGCAGCAACCGCACGAGTCGTGGCAGCAGTCGCAAGAGTCTCGGCAACAGCCACAGGAGTCCCGGCAACAGCCGCAAGAGTCTTGGCCCCACCCACAGGAGTCCCAGCAGCCGCAGGAGTCCTGGCAGCAGCCGGGCTACGACCGCACTCCACCGGCGCAGGACAATTCGTGGCAAGCGCCGCCGGAGCGCACCGGCGTTCCGCAGCACAGCCTGCCCACGCGCAATCCGTCGCAGCCCTCACCCGGTTTCCAGCCGCTGGGGAGCAGGTCCGCGAACCCGCCCGCGCCGAACGAACAGCAGGCGCACCGGTCGGAGCTCCCGCCGCCGCCCCGGCAATCAGCCGACGAGCGGCCCGCTCCGCCCGGGAACGACGAGCATGCCCCGCCATCGCACGGCCAGAGCTCGCCGGGCCAGGCCGTCGGCGGCCGACCTCCGCTCGGGCCGCAGCACGGTGGATGGCCGTCCACCGGCAACCCTCGCCTCGATGCCGCCCTGTCGGCCGTGGCTCCGAGCCTGTGGCCGAACTCGGCTCCGCCCAATCGGACCATCCCTCCGATCGGCCCGAGCCCGACCGGAAACGAGGCGACTCAGCGCGGCGAGCCTCGCGAGACCCCACCCGCCGGTCCGAACCAGAGCTGGCCTACCTCGACATCGACCGGCCGCGAACCGGCCGCGCAACCGCCCCAAGCCGGATATCCCGCCGCGCCTCCGTCCGCTCCGGACCAGGCGGCGTGGCAGGACGGACACTCCTCGACACCGACCAGCACACAACCCGCACCGCAGCAGCCCATCGACCCGGCGACGTCGCCTCCCGACCGAAGCACGGCCGACCACACGGCGCGGCAGAACGCTCAGGCACCGACCGGCGTGCCATCCGCTCCACCGTCGGCAGGCCCGACCAGCGGCGGGACCTCGGCCGTAACCGGCCCGGAGGACGCGTCGCGGCAGGGCGGACACCCGTCGGCCCCGATCGCCACGCCAGTATCCAGCGCGTGGCAGGCCCCCGACCCGCTGAGCGAAAATGCGCAGTCACCGCACGGCGAGCAATCCGGGCCGTCAGCGGACGAGCACGCAGGCGCTCCGACAGCGGCACGTTCCGCTGAGGATCCCGTTTCCGGGAGAGCGGACGCTGTTCGGCAGGCCGAGAGCCGAGAAGCGACGCCGACCGGCGCCGACACCGGCACGTCATCCACCGGCGCAAGCCCGGCCGAACCGCACAGCGCGAACACCACTGCCGGGGTGAACCGGAGCGCGGCAGCGGCTCAGGCCCTGACAACGTCGGCAGGTGCGGGATCCGAGCATGGCTCCACGCCGAGCACCGGCGACATCACGCCGTCGAGCGATGCCCACCGGACACCGCCCATTACCGAGCATCCGGCGCAAGCCCCGCAGACCGCCGCACCCGCTCCCACGGCGGTGATTCCCGATGGTCCGCCGCCGTGGCTCGCGGCTCCTCGGCCCGAGCAGGCCGCCGCGCCCGCGACCGACGCGCCGCGCCGACTCCCACCGCTGCCCGACCCGCCCGCGCCGCACAACAGTGCATCCGGTACCGCGCCGGAGGCCCCCGTGCAGCCCGACTCGGCGGAGTCGGTCGATGCGACTCGCGCACAAAGGGACTCGAGCGCACCGGCGTCGAACCGCGCTGGCGCGACCGACATCGGCCCGGTGGCGGCGCGACCTGTCGCCGGTGGCGGACGCCACCGGCTGTCCGCGGAGCCGAACGAACCTTCGGCGTCCCAGCCGCCGGTCGGACAGGCGCCGAACTCCGACCAGCAGCCTGCACCTCAGCCCCGTCCGGACGCGGCTTACGACGCGGGCGCGCCACAGCCGCACCCCTACGCCTCGAGCGGCGTACCCGCCGGTCACCCGACGCAGTCCGCGGGCGATCAGGCAGCGGGCAGCGCACCGCAGGTCCCCGTCGACCAGTGGCGCAATGCTGCCGCGCCCGAATCCGGCCCGGCATCACCGCATTCCGTGCCGCCGCACCAAGCCACTGGTCACCCCGCCCCGCAGTGGGGCACGCCTCCCGGCTACCCACAGCCGCCCGCCCGGCAGCAGGGCGCCCCGTTCCAGCAGCCTTCACTCGACGACGTGCCGCTGCGCCGGGCCAAGAAAGCTCCGGGAACCGGGTGGCGCAAGGCCGTGCACCACGTGTCCGGCGGCGCGATCAACCCCGGTATGTCCGCCGAGGAACGCAGGTTGCAGGAACTGGTCGCGCGGATCAGGCAGCCCGTCCGCGGCGACTACCGGATCGCGGTGCTGTCGCTCAAGGGCGGTGTCGGAAAGACCACCACCACAATGGGTCTCGGCTCCACCTTCGCCTCGATCCGGGGCGACCGGGTGATCGCCGTCGACGCCAATCCTGACTTCGGCACGCTCTCGCAGCGGGTGCCCCTGCAGACCAGGTCCACCGTGCGCGACCTGCTCCTCGATTCGACCATCCAGCGCTATTCGGATGTGCGCAGGCACACCTCGCAGGCGACGAGCCGCCTGGAAGTGCTCGCCAGCGAACGTGATCCGGCCGCGTCGGAGGCGTTCAGCGAAGAGGAGTACCGCGCGGTCGCCCGAATCCTGCAGCGGTTCTACAACATCATCCTCACCGACTGCGGTACCGGGCTCATGCATTCGGCCATGTCCGGTGTGCTCGACCTGGCGCACTCGCTGGTACTGATCTCCTCCCCCGCGATCGACGGAGCCCGCAGTGCCGCAGCCACATTGGACTGGTTGTCGCTGCACGGCCACGACCATTTGGTGCGCAACGCGGTGGTGGTGATCAACTCCCCGCGGGCCGGATCGCCGAACGTCGGTATCCAGCAGCTACGGGAGTACTTCCTGTCCCGGTGCCGCGCCGTGCACATCATCCCGTTCGACGCGCACATGTCCGAGGGTGCCGAAATCGATTTGCACCGCTTGCACAAGCAGACCAAACGGGCCTATGTCGAGCTGGCCGCGACCGTCGCGGACGACTTCGCCACCGATCATCGTCGTTACCACCCGTGACACCCGCCGGGCGGTGGCCCGGCGGGGCGAAGGGCGAACGGATCAGCCGCTCACCACTCGGGCAGACGCCGCCTGCCCGCCATGACGTCGCGCACCAGATCGTCATAGGCGTCCGCGAGTTCGGCGAGATGATGCCACGCGTTGTGCAGCAAATCGTCGTGCGCGTTCAGAGTCATCAACGCGTGGTGTGCGCGCACCGACGACTCGGCGAGGCGATCGATCACCGCACCCACCGTTTCGGTGTGCAGAGTGGCGCCGAGCCGATGCTGCGGCACACTTCGCATCACCCAGTCGTCGATGGCCATCACCAATTCGACTCTGCGACGCTCGATTTCGCGAACCACCGCCACGGAGGTGTCCACCGAACCACCGCGGCCGACCAGGCGGCGCTCATGTAGCACTGCCAGATCACGAGCGAACCACAAGAGCGGACCACCGACCACGCGGTGTCCGCGACACGCCCGAACCAATAGGTCGGACGTGGGAAGCAATCCCGGTGCCGAAGAGCGCACCGAAGGATCGACACACCTAGGTGTGCCAGGGAGGGCCATTACGACCGTTGTATCCGAACCTGCCACGTTGCCTCGCCGTCATCGCCGCACAACACCGGATCAGGACTTCATTACAATAAACCTCTGAAGGCACCTGTCAAGCGTTAACGGGCCGTAGGGAGTCACGGAGAGTACACTTCGTTACCTGCATGACCAACCGAGGAGCAAGATGGCGGACGGTCCGACGTATCACCGGATCGCAGACCTCCTCCGCGAGGAGATCCGCGCAGCCAAGTGGAAACCGGGCGATCGACTGCCCAGTCACTCGGAGCTTGCCGATCAAATGCAGGTCTCGATTACCACGGCCCGCAACGCGATCCAGGTGCTGGTGACCGAAAATCTCGTCTATACAGCTACTTCCCGCGGAACGATCGTTCGAAACCAGGAAATCCTGGAATCCGTTGTCACCGATTCCATCCGCCCCGACCGGCCGCAGACCCCGCACGACATCTTCGAGGAGATCGCGCGGGCCGCGCACCGGGAGCCGTCGAAGGAGTTCAGCGCGAAGATGGAGCCCGCCAGCCCCGAAGTCGCGTCTTGGTTGGGGATACCGCCGGATTCGTGGGTGCTGGCCAGGACGGTGGTCCAGTATCTCGACCATGAGCCGTGGTCGTGGGAGGTCAGCTTCTATCCCCGTGATCTGGCGGAGGCCACCGGAATCGATTCACCGCACGATATTCCGGAGGGCACCACCCGCCGCCTCGCCGACCGGGGCCATGCCGAGACCGCGCACCGCGACACGCTCGTCGCCCGGCCTGCCACCGCGGAGGAAGCCTTGGTGCTCGGCGTCGCCACCGGCACCATCCTGCTCGACCACCTGCGCATCGGCGCCAACCACGAGCGCGTCACCCGTGCCACGCGGCAACGTTCGCTCGCCTCCGGCAATCGGCTCGCCTACGAGCTCGGCGACGCCGAAGGCACCGCAGTCATCCGGACCACGCTTGCCGATTCGCACGGGACCGGCCGGGCCTAGCCCATGACGATCGCGCTGCGCCAGGCGACATGGGGCGATCTCGGCATGATCTGCCGCCTGCGCGTACAGCGCACGGCGTGGCTCACCGCGCGCGGCTCCGACCAGTGGACGGTCGCCGGACGCGGCCTGCCCATCGAGATCTTCGCTCGCGCCGTGGGACGGTCGCTGGACGCGGGCGAGACCTGGATCGCCGAGGTCGCGGGCGAACCGGCGGGAACAATCACGGTCAACGACCGCGCCGACGCCGGTCTGTGGTCGGCGTGGGAACTCGACGACGCGGTGATCGCCCATTACATGATCGTGGATCTGCGTTTCGCGGGCCGCCGCGTGGGCCATCACCTGCTGGCGCACGCGGGACTGCTCGCCCGCTCGCAGGGCCGCGCCTGGGTCCGGCTCGACGCGTGGACCACCAATACCCACCTGCACGCCTACTACCGTTCGGCGGGATTCCGTTTGGTGCGCATCGCGGGCCCGCTCGCGCTGGGACCGTCGCGCGCGCTGTTCGAGCGAAGAGCCGATAGCTGGGATCCCGCACTTCCCGTGCCGGTCCCCGCTGTCGGGCGAGTGGCCGCGCCTGCGCTTTTGCGCCCACCGCCGCCGAACAACTGATCCCACGCGGCGACAACTGAACGATCCGCGCTGTCCGGGGCTGCCCGCCGCGCGCGACGGGCACGGTGTAACCGAATATCGCAGGACGCCTTGTGCGCGATCGTGCCGCGCACTCACGAGCCGCTCCGCGCACGCCGGAATATCCGGCGCACGACGGCGAACCGATCAGATGGGCGGCAAGTGCGCGATGTGCACCATCTCGATACCCCTGCTGCGCGAGACCAGTGTTCCACGGCCGGGCGGCAGCTTGCTCGGCCGCACGTCGCCGATCAGCTTGCCCTCGTCACGCGACCCGCTCATGATCAGCGTCTCCACCGAAAGGTTCTTCATGGTGCCCAGAATCGGGTCGTACAGCGCACGGGACACACCGCCGCTGCGGCGGGTTACCACGAAATGCATGCCGATATCCCGCGCCTGGGGCAGGTATTCCAACAGCGGCGCGAACGGATTCATGCCGGTACCGGCCGCCACCATGTCGTAGTCGTCGACCACGATGTAGATCTCCGGGCCGCTCCACCAACTGCGTTCGCGCAGTTGCTGCGGTGTGATGTCCGAGCCGGGAATCCGCTTGGCGAGATACCCGGCCACCTCTTGGATCATCGGACCGCAGGTCTGCGACGACGTCGAGTATCCGGCCAGGTGGTCGCCCTCGACCACGCCGAGCATGGTCCGGCGGTAGTCCACCATGATGATCCGGGCCTGCTCGGTGGTCGACTGTTCCACCACGCCCATCACGATGTTGCGCAACAGGGTGGTCTTGCCGCATTCCACGTCCGCGAAGGCCATGAAGTGCGGTTCTACGCCGAAATCCAGCACCAGCGGCTGCAATTCGGACTCGCCGCGACCGACGACCACCCGGGTGGGGCTGAGCTCGACGCCTTCCGCCTTCGCCGAGGCCATCAGCTCGTCCCTGCCGAAGCGCAGCGGCAGCATGCGCACTTCGGGCGCGCGGCGGTTCGGGTACTGCTGTTCGAGTCCGGCCCGCGCCTGCGCGACACCGTCGGCCAGGCTGCCCTGGTCGGAGTCGGAGTCCAGGCGCGGCAGGGCGATCAGCA
Source organism: Nocardia sp. NPDC051900 (assembly GCF_044452545.1). NCBI lineage: Bacteria > Bacillati > Actinomycetota > Actinomycetes > Mycobacteriales > Nocardiaceae > Nocardia > Nocardia sp. NPDC051900. The sequence goes on from NZ_JBITBU010000002.1 coordinate 381,628, forward strand.
TGTGCAGCTGGTCCGCGGTCAGACCGCGCCCCGGGCGTCCGACCGGAACCTGGTGCGCGGTGCGCCTGCCCATCTCCGAGTCGGACGGATCGCCGAGCCGCAGCTCGACGCGGGTGCCGATCTGGTCCTTGACCACCGGGCGGATCTCGGCCCAGCGCGCGGCGCCGATCATCAGGTGGATGCCGAACGACAAGCCCTGCGCCGCGATGGCGTTGATCTGCGGCTCCAGCAGGTCGAACTCTTCGCGGATCGCGGCCCAGCCGTCGATCACCAGGAACACGTCGCCGAACTTGTCGTCGGCCAAGGGGTCGGCGGGACCGGCTGTGCCATCCGGAACGCGACGGCCCTCGCCGAACTTGCGGCGCCGGAACTCGGCCATCGATTCGATGCCCAGCGCGGCGAACCGCTCCTCGCGCTGACGCATCAGCGTGGTGAGCTCGGCGACGGTGCGGCGCACCCGATCGCCGTCGAGGCGACCGGCCACCGAGCCCACGTGCGGCACGCCGGACAAGCCCGCCATGCTGCCGCCGCCGAAGTCGAGGCAGTAGAACTGCGCCTGTTCGGGAGTGTGCGTGGCCGCGGTCGCCATGATGATGGTGCGCAGGGTCGTCGACTTGCCCGACTGCGGGCCGCCGACGACCGCGACATTGCCCTGGGCGCCAGCCAGATTGATGGTGAGCACATCGCGGCGCTGCTCGTAGGGCTTGTCGATGACGCCGATCGGCATCCACAGTTGGCCGTGCCGGTTGACCGGCGAACGCCAGTCCGGGTCCGGCAGCAGCATGTCCACCGTCGGGGATTCGTCCAGCGGCGGCAACCACACCTCGTGCGCCGGTCGGCCGTGCCCGGTGAGCCGCTTGACGACCACGTCGAGCAACGTGTCCGGGATGCCCTCGTCGGCGCCGGGCACGGCCCCAGCGGCCGACGGTGGCGGCGGCAGCTCCAGCAGCGGGTTCGACGGCGCGACCGGTTCCACTTCGGTATCCGCATCGATCGGGTCGGGTATCTCCACCGGCACGGCGGTGAACAACGCGGGCCGCCTGCCCGCGACCGGGCTGCCGTCCTCGCCGGTCACCGCGCCCTGCGGCGCGACGTACGGACCGGACACGTAACTGGCGTTGAACCGCAACGGATCCGACGCGTCGCTCTTCAGATATCCCGATCCGGGCACGCTCGGCAGATGATAGGCGTCGGTGATGCCGAGCACCGCACGCGACTCGTTCGCCGAGAACGTGCGCAGGCCGATGCGATAGGACAGATGCGATTCCAGTCCGCGCAGCTTGTTCTCCTCCAGGCGCTGCGACGCCAGCAGCAGGTGCACGTGCAGCGACCGGCCGAGGCGGCCGATCATCACGAACAGCTCCGCGAAATCCGGCTTCTGCGAGAGCAGTTCGGAGAACTCGTCGACCACGATGAACAGCGCGGGCAGCGGATCGAGCGGCACTCCCGCGGCGCGCGCCTTCTCGTAGTCGGTGACGTTGGCGTAGTTGCCCGCCGAACGCAGCAGCTCCTGGCGGCGGTTCATCTCGCCCGCGAGCGCGTCCTTCATGCGATCGACCAGCGAGAGTTCCTCTTCCAGGTTGGTGATCACGGCGGCGACGTGCGGCAGCGAGTCGAGGCCGAGGAAGGTCGCGCCGCCCTTGAAGTCGACGAGCACCAGGTTCAGCGCGTCCGGCGAATGCGTGGTGACCAGCGAGAGCACCAGAGTGCGCAGGAATTCCGACTTTCCGGAGCCGGTGGCGCCGATGCACAGGCCGTGCGGGCCCATGCCGTTCTCGGCCGACTCCTTGATGTCGATCTCCACCGGAGTGCCGTCGGGGGTGATGCCGATCGGCACCCGCAGCCGCTCCCTGCCGGTGCGCGGACGCCACACTCGCGCCGGATCGATCTGGGCCGCGTCCGGGATCTTCAGTAGCGCCATCAGTCCCGGATCGGCCGTGGTTCCCTCACCGAGACTCACGATCTGCGCGGCCGTCGCGAGCCGGTACCTGGCCAGCGCCCGAGCGAAGGACTCGGACTCCGCCGTGCTCACCTCGTCGGCGGTGGCGAACTTCTCCACGCCGGCCGCACTGCGCGCGGCCACCTCGCCGTCGCCGACGACCAGTTGCAGTCCGCGCCGCGCCGCGAGCCCGCCTTCCGGCGCGGTGAGGTCGAGCACCGTCACCGAATCCAGGCCCGATTCGCTGACCAGCCGTTCGCTGCCGCTGACGTAGCCGTCGTCGATGACGACGACCAGATGTAGTCGCCCCTGGGTCGGCTGTGGGTTGCGCATGAACCGGCCGCGCTCGAGCAGCTCGGCCGCAAGCGCCGTTTCCAGTTCACCGAGCGAGTGGTACATCATCCGGGCCGAGCCCATGCCGTCGCGCTGGGTCGGATGCTGCAGTTGCGGTAGCCATTTCGCCCAGGACCAGGCCTGGCCGTCCGGGTCCGAGCAGACGATCGCGATGGCGAGATGGTCGGGACCGTGGAATGCGGCCAGCTCCATCAGCATCGCCCGCGCCAGCATGCGCGCGTCCTCGACCGGGCCGCCGATGTTGATCGCGGGGAACGCGCGCAGCGACACGGCGGTCGGCAGGCGGTGCACCACCGAATGGGTGCGCACGAATCGGCGCAGGGCCACGGTGGACACCGGTTCCAGATCCTCCAGCGGCCCCGTCTCGGGGCGCGCCAGTTTGGTCGCCAGCCGGTGGCTGCCGACCCCGACGCGCACGTGTCCGAAGTCCGGGTCGTTGGGCCTGCGCTCCCACATTCGCCTCGTCCCGATCAGGGACGGCAGGTCGGCGGGTTCGGGGTGACTCCACCGGAGCGTCTCCAGCTGCTTGCCGCCGGTGCGGCGCACCTCGTTGCGGACCTGGTCCAGATAGCGGAAGTAGTCCTTGCGCTCCTCGTTGAGTTCCACCGCGCGCTTGGGGCCGCCGCCACGGAAGCCCGCCATCATGCCGACCATCGACATGAGCATCATCATCGGGAACATCATCATGAACGGATTGGCCAGCAGGTTGCGGCCCATCATCGCCATCATGGCGATCATGCCGACCACCGCGACCACCATGACGACCGGCATCAGCTTCATCATCAGCGGCGCGGGCAGGGCGCGCGCGATCTCCGGCGGAGCGGTCAGCGCCACCTCACCACCGGGCGCCCGGGGCGGCGCGATACGGGGGCGGCGCACAAAGCCTTCGGTAGCCATGATTCCTTCGTTCGGTCGGCGGCGAGCGGTCGAGCTGCGCCCGCGCTACGGATCGAATTCCGCGTTCAGGTCCTGCCTGGTCCGCCGGAACGGGAACGCCACGGCCACACCGATGGCGAGGCAGGCCAGGGAGACGATGGAGCCGATCACCGCGATCCGGCGCGGCCGCGGGTCGGGGCCCGGCGGGATCACCGGCGCGGCGACGGCTCGTGCGGCGTCGGCGCCCGCGCTCACGGGTTTCTCCGGCAGCTGCGCGGTGAGCGCGGCGAGCGGATCGATCAGGCCGTGGCCGATCCGGTCGTCGCGGCCGGTGCCCGGTCCGTGTGCGGTGCGGATGATGCGGTCCATAACCTGCTGCGCGCTGAGTTCCGGAAAGCGGGCCCGCACCAGCGCGGCCAGCCCGGCCACGTAGGGGGCCGCGAAGCTGGTGCCCTCCACGGCCCGGATTCCATCGGTGGTCTGGACGCCGTCGACCAGGCCGGTGGCGCCCGGTTTGCTGTCCAGCGACACGATATTGCGGCCGATCGCGGCGACGCCCACCCATGGGCCGTGCAGCGACAGCTCCGACACCTGGCCCGTCGAGTCCACCGAGCCCACCGAGAGCACGTAGGGCGTGAACCAGGCCGGACTCGCGACCGTGGCCACCGAACTCCAGCCGGAACCCTCGTTCTGTTTCGAGCAGGCGCCGTCGGGCTGCAGATTGCCCGCGGCCGCGACCACGACGACATTGCGGTCGTAGGCGTACTTCACCGCCGCGCCGAGCGAGGCGTCGGCGGTGTCCGAACCGGCTGCGGTGCAAGCTACTTCGGAGATGTTGATGACGGTGGCGCCGAGATCGACGGCGCGGACCACGGCCGCCGCCAGGGTGAGCACGCTGCCGTAGCCGTCGCTGCTGATCTTGCCCGGCGGATCGCCACGGCCGCCGCGGTCCTTCGGCTCGTAGGCCAGGCTCAGCTGCCGGATGGTGAGCAGGTCCGCGTCGGGCGCGACGCCTGCGAAGGCGTCGCCGGGGCTGGGCTGGGCCGCGATGATTCCGGCGACCAGGGTGCCGTGGCCGTCGCAATCGACTGTGCCGTCGCTGTCGGAGACGAAGTCACCGCCAGGTTGCAAAGACCGTAACCGCGGGTGCGGATTCACCCCGGTATCGATGACGGCCACCTTCTGCCCTGCGCCGCGGCTGAACTGCCACGCCGACGGCAGATCCAGCACGCGCTGGGCCATCGGAGGCTCGCCCGGCGGCGCGCCGGTGAGCAGGGGTTCGGCGCAGACGGCGCGCTGTTCGGTCGGCTCCAACGGCGCGGGCCGCGCGCTCAAACCTTGTGCGGCGCCGAGGGCGCCGGGGTCGATGCCGGGTGGGGCGATCGCCTGGGCACTCGGCCACGGCACGCCGATTCCGGCGCCGGCAACCGTTGCCGCGCAGGCCATCCGCATGACGATCCGGCGGAAGGCGCTGCCGGTCATATGTTCCGGGCCATCGAGTAGATGTTCATCACCCACAGCACGAGCGGAATCACCGCCACGATCAGCAAGTACTCGAAGATCTCGATCATCCGCCGGGTCACCGGGGTGACCTCGATGTGCGGACCGATCACCCCGAACCCGACCACGCCCGCGGCGAACGCGAGCAGGATGCCTGCCGCGAGCAAGGTGTAATCCGAATCCCCGACGGCGAATCCGACGGCCAGGGCCACGACAGTCAGGCACCCACCGCCGATCATCGTCGCGGCTTGGGTGAGATCGGCGAACGAGCGGCCGCGCAGCGCGAGGATGATCGCGGTCACGACCGCCAGCGTGATGCCCTGCCAGCGTCCGGAACCCAGCGGATCGGCCACGCCGAACGCGCCGACGACCGCGCTCGCGGTGCACGCTGCGACCAGGCCGGACTGGAACCGGTTGGCCGTTCGTGCCCGTACCCCTAGTCCCGCGGCCGAGGGCAGTGCGCTGGCGCCGATGGCGCCGATGCCCTCGATGGTCGGTCGCGGCTCGTGGTCGGCCGGGTCGATCGCGCCGCCCGCGGTGGGAACCGGCGGAATCGGCAGCCGCGCGAGCACGGCCGCCAGCCGCGGCACCGCCGAGATGATCACGATGCCCGCCACCAGCAGACCGGCCGACAATTTCGGCAGGCCCGGATGCCAGATCAGGTGGATCGCCGCGGCGACGCCCGCGATCACGGCGAGCGCGGCGGCGCAGGAGAACAGCGTCGCGCCGGTGCCGGTTATCCGGTAGCCCAGCAGCGCCGCGATCAGCAGCACCGAACTGCCCAGCAGCAGATGGGGACTGCCGAGCGTGCCCGGCACCAGCAGCGCGGCGCCGCCGAAGAGCAGTAGCAGTCCGTCCAGGGACAACCAGGTCGCGGTCGCCGTGTCGGCGTATCTGTGCGCGGCGATACCCGCTGTGACGAATCCCGCTGTGCCACAGCCGAGCAGCGCGAGAGCGGGTGCGACCGGATCGCCGTGCCCGCGCGAGATCACCAGCACGACCAGCGTGATCAGCACGCTGAGCGCCGACACGACCAGGCCCATCCAGCGCGCGGCTGCCCCGGACCAGCTCAGGAATTCCTCGGCGGTCAGCCGTGATACCGCGTCGATGACGTCATCGAACAGCGCGGGCGCTTCCTTCGCGGCCACCGACCGCAGCACCAGCAACTCACCGTCGTAGACCTCGGCCTCGGTGAGCGTGCGGCTCGGCGCGATCGCCTCCCGGCCGAGCCGGGCCAGGGTCCAGTGCCGCGCGTCCAGCGGCGCCGACTCCTCCTCGGCCTCGGTCCGCTCCGGGTTACGCGATTCGATGAGCGCCACCAGATCACCGATGAATGTGGCGATCGGCACGGTGGCCGGCAATCCGACATCGACCTGAGTGTTCCCACCGATGACCGAAACACGACTCAATACGGGTTCGGTGGCACGTATACCGCTCGCCGACTCGATCAACGGCAACCTTCCCCAGCCCTCATCCGGAACAATGATTCACGCATCGACAACATTTGCTGGAACCCGTCCCGAGTGCCCGACTTCACCACATCGAGCACTCGCACACATAGCCGACTCTTGCGTTGCGACCTCCCGGCAGCTGAACCTAATGTAACGGACGAACCGGGCCACGCGCGATCGGTAGTCTGGTATCCAGATGAACGTCTCTACTACGAGAAACGAAGATTTCGGGGTTCGACAGCAATGACCGGCAACCGTCAAGCACAACGCGCATTCGATGCCGGAATCCTGTCGCTCGGATTGTCCATCGAGGGGCAAGAATCCGCACGTGATCTCGACTACGCGAAACTGGCTTTTCAACGCGCCACGGAGTGGGATCCCACGATGTGCGACGCGTGGCTCGGCCGCGCCGCCGCGGGCGAGCTGACCAAGGACGTTCTGTTCAATCTGCACAAGACCAGCGCGAGCACGCTCTACCGCGAGCAGCGCAGGCTCGGATTGCGTCCACGCGAACTCGCGGGCCGCTTCCTGCCCGGTCTGTACATCGACTACCCGCTGGCCAACCACACCGAGGTCACGCTGGCCTGGGCGGCACAGCTGATCGCCGACAAGGAGTACGACGAGGCCGAGCGGGTGCTCGACGAACTCGACACGTTCCGCGGTGGACAGCTGAGCAACCCCGAAGGCGAGATCGACAGCCGCATCTGCGCGTACGTCCGTGGCGTGCTGCACTACAACACCCAGCGCTGGCCCGACGTGATGGCGGTGCTCGCCGGTTCGGCGGACTGGGAGGATCCGTACCTGGCGGCGGGCGCGCACGTGATGGTCGGCACCGCGTGCGCCCAGCTCGGCTTGTTCGGCGAGGCGATCCGGCGGATGCAGCAGGCCGAGGCGGGCCCGATCCCGGCGGCGCGGTCGACCGCGATGTTCTGCCGCGGCTTGTGCCTGCGGGAATCGGGCAACGAGGAGGAAGCCCAAGCCCTGTTCGAGAAGGTGTACTCGCAGGCACCGGATTTCGAGGCGAACGCGGCCGCGATGCGTGACCGCACCTACCGGATCACCGTCACCAGCCGCGAGGTGATCGATGCGCGCACCGACAAGTGGGACCCGGCGTCCTCGCCGTCGATGGAGCAGATGGAACAGGCCGAGAGCCAGGACCGGGCGAAGAAGATCCTGGTCGAGGCCAGAGCCGAACTGGACTCGCAGATCGGCTTGGCCTCGGTGAAAACCCAGGTGGCGAAGCTCCAGTCGTCGGCGCAACTGGCGAAGATCCGGGCCGAGAAGGGCTTGGCGAGTCAGCCGCGCGGCCAGCACCTGGCCTTCACCGGGCCGCCCGGCACCGGTAAGACGACCATCGCGCGGGTGGTCGCGAAGATCTACTGCGGCGTCGGCCTGTTGAAGACCGACAAGGTGGTCGAAGCCAAGCGCGTCGACTTCGTCAGCCAGAACCTGGGCGGCACCGCGATCAAGACCGAGAAGCTGATCGACACCGCCATGGACGGCGTGCTGTTCATCGACGAGGCGTACACGCTGATCCAGACCGGTCTGCAAGGCGGCGACGCGTTCGGCCGGGAAGCGGTGGACACGCTGCTGGCGCGCATGGAGAACGACCGTGATCGCCTCGTGGTGATCATCGCGGGCTACGACGGCGAGATCGACCGGCTGCTCACCGCCAACGACGGCCTGGCCTCGCGCTTTTCGAAGCGGTTGCAGTTCCCGTCCTACACGGCGGACGAACTGGGGCGGATCGGCCAGGTGATCGCCAGGAAACGCGATTCGGACCTGTCCGAAGAAGCGCTCGAGCAGCTGGTCCGGGCCTGCGAGCGCCTGTACGCGATGCAGAGCACCGACCAGAGCGGTCAGCCGCGCCGCGGCGTCGACCTCGCTGGCAACGGTCGGTTCGTCCGCAACGTGATCGAAGCGGCCGAGGAAGAGCGCGAATTCCGGCTGGCCAACGACGAATCGCTGGACCTGACCGACATCGATGAGGCGGTGCTGCGCCGCATCGAGGCGTCGGACATGGAGCTGGCCTTGTCCAGCCTGCTCACCTCGCTGAACGTCGGCTGGACGGACTGAGTCCGGTCGGGCGGCCCGGCGAGCGCTATTTCGTGGGCAGCGAATCGTGGCTGACCAGCGCTTCTCGCGCCGACAGCGTGGGCCCGGGGACCATCTGACCGACGATCGCCCATGGCGCGAGGCGCGAGGCGCCGCCCAGTCCGAGCACGTTCGCGGTGGCCGCGTCCGGAATGCCGTAGCGCACGCCGGTATCGGCGATGTAGAACAGGCTGTCGCGGCGCGGGCTACCCGGCTCCATGCCGGTCACCTGCACGAACTCTCCTGAACCCGGCGGGATGTAGGCCGCGTCGACCCGGTCGCCCGCGCCGTCGGAGGTGGACACCTCGACGGGTTTCGCGGACTCCGCGATCGGCAAACGGGTGCCGACCAGCAGGCTGACCGCCGCGCGCTCGCCGGGGCCGTCGCCCGTGTTGTCCTGGCCCTGCCCTGGAGCGGCGCCCGGCGACTTCGCCCAGGCCACGCAGGCGACGGGCGCGTCCTCGGCGGGCAGAATCCTCGGGGCACGCACCGGGAAGTCGTCGACCGGCAGTTGCCGGACCACCGGAACCCGTTCCAGCACATCGGGAGGCATGGTCGCGATCTCCCGCATGCCGTGCGAATCGGCGTACCTGATCACCTGCGCGGTGAACGGCGACACCGGCTGCAAACCGTCGGCGAGCACGACGTACAGCGCGGCACCGCCGTCCGGCCCCACGCCGGACACCGAGATGACGCCGCCGACCGGGATCTCCGACAGCGGGCCCGGCCCCCGCTCCCCCGCCCGGGGGATCTGCGGCGGAGCCAGCGCGGGAACCTGCGTCGTCGCGCCGAGCAACCCGGTGCCGACCGGACGGGGCCGCTGGGGGCGCAGGTCCAATGCCCTCGCCATCACCGAATTGGCGGGGTCCACCTCGGCGCGTTTGCCGTCGTAGACCAGGTAGGTCTTGTTGTCGCGCCGGACGAGCAGCGCCTCGTCGTGATTCGAGGTCCGGATGCGGTCCGCGAGCGCGGGGTGGCCTGCGATCACCGTCGTCGTGCCACCCGATGATGCGGCGGCGCTACCGCCTTCGGACAACGGAATGGTCTCGCACAGCGACCACTCCGAATTCTTGCCCTGCGTGGAACCGGGCAGCGCGCTCGGCGCGCCGGGAATGCCGAGCAGCGGCCCGCGCGGCAGATCGCCGAGCTTGTCGTCCTTCACCGCGTGCGGCTCGGCGTCGGCGCCGGTGATCAACCGCGCGGACGCGAGATTCAGCACCGGGTGCAGGGTCTTGTTGCCGTCCTGGCCCTGTACCACCACGTACAGCGCGCCGCTCTGCTTCCCGGAGACGATCACGGCGTCGCCGATCGCGCCCTGCGGACGCAGGAAGGCCAGGATCGCGGCGCCCGCCACCACGAGCACGCCGAGCACCGCGCCGACGAACAGCGAGCGGATCTGCGAACGCATCGGATCGTGCAACATGCGCACGTCGCGACGGACCAGCGCGTGATCGAGCCTGCGCAACAGGAATCGGTATCCATTGACCTGAGCGCGGGTGGTCAGCTGTGCAGGCACATGGTCTCCATCGAGCTATCGATCACCATTCTCTTCGACACGGTACCGTAATTCACCGACGGCCCTGAACCGATGGAATCCGAAGCCGATCAACGGCGGCCGTACCGAGGCGAAGCAGGGACAAACAACTGTGCACGAAACGATGAACGGCGAGGCAACCGATAGTGAAATAACGGATGCGCCTGCGCCGAGAAATCAACGCCGATCGGACTATGACACACTGCGCGATCCGGAATTCTGGTTGTTTCGCATTTTTCCCTTGCGCGTGACAGTTCCCGTCTCGATATCGGCCGCCGCGGTCGCGTGGATCGTTCTCGCCGTCAGCCATTCGATCTGGGGTGCGATCGCCGCGGGCGCGGTGGTCGCGCTGGCCGTTCTCGCGCCGCTGCGCGGACACACGCCCGCCGAACGCCTCGGTAGCGCGATCGCCCGCAGACGTCCCGGACTGCGCCCGGCCGAACGCCTCACACAGGCTCCCGCCCTCGACGTTCCGCTCGCCGAGGGCGGCGGTTACGGCGTGCGCTGGGACGGCGATCTGCTGCTCACCATGCTCCGGATCGATCCGCCGCCGGACACGCTGACGCTGCTGGACCGTGGTTCGCTCAGCACCGACCAACTGCTCCCGCTCGCCGAGATCGCCCGCTGCCTCGATCAATTCGATCTGACCCTGGCCGGCATCGACGTGGTGAGCACGGGCGCGCGCACGGCGGGCACCGGCGTAGCCGCGCAACTCTACGACCGCATCCTCGGCCCTCTGCCCGCCATCGCGCACCGCACTTGCTGGCTGGTGCTGCGGATGGATCCGCTGGCCAACGCCGAGGCGGTCGACAATCGCGGCGGCGGTGGCAGCGGCGCGCTGCGCACCGCGATCATCGCCACCCGCCGGGTCGCCAACCGGCTCGCCGCACACGACATCGCCGCGTCCGTGCTGACCGCCACCGAGATGAACACAGCCGTGCGCCAGCTCACCCACGGCTTCGACGTCGACCAACTCGCCGAGTCCCCGAAAACGTTGGAGTACCAAGGCCGTTACCTCACCCAGTACCAGATCGCGGCCGACATGATCGGCCCACGCGGACTGGCCGACATCTGGGCGGTGCCCAGCTTGTCCACCACGGTGACGTTGCGCTTGCGGCCGGGAGCGGGCCGCCACGATCGGCGCACCGATTTCGCCGACACCGTTGTGCTCAACGCCGTCGTCCGCTTCGACACCGTCGCACCGCCCGAGCAACCACCCCTGCCAGGGTTGCGCGAGCTGATCGGCAACCAGCTGCGAATCCTGTTGGACACCTTGCCCATCGGTTACGCAGGCCGTTGGGGCAGCGACATCGCCTATCGCGGCACGCTGGCCGCGCTCACCGAGTTCGCGGTGCCGACGGCGGGCTGCGGCCAGCTCATCGGCGCCGACGAGCGCGGGCAGGGCATCGCGGTGCCGTTGATCGGCGAGGGCACCAGGCACCTGGAGGTGATCGGCAACCTGGATCTCGCTCAGCAGGTGATCCTGCGCGCCACCGCGCTCGGCGCGCATGCCATCGTGCACACCGCCAGGCCCGAGGCGTGGCACACCATGGTGGCGAATCTCGGTGCACCGCATGTGCTCTCGATCGCTCCGCGGGCCGCGGGCGCCAGCTACCATCCCCCCGCTCCCCCGCCGCCTCCCGCCGCTCCCTATCCGAGCACGACGGTGCTGGTGTTCGACGGAATTCCGCCGATCGCACACGCGGGCGGCGCGACGATCGTGCACGTGCGGCGGCCGGACGATACCGGCAGGTCGGTCGACGCGGACGTCACGCTCATCCAGGATCCGGACGCGCCCAATCGGATCACGGTGCGCACCGCCGCGCGCAGCGCGACCGTGCTGATGGTCACCACACCGGACGAGATGCACTACATCGGCGAGTCGCTCGCGGCCCGCTGACCGCACACGAAACGGCCGGCTGGAACCCTTACCGTTCCAGCCGGCCGCTGTTCGTCGCTACCCGCGATCAGAAGGCGGCGAAACCGTCGCCGACCTTGCCGTCGGCCTCGATGGCGCGGTTCAGCGCGTTCTCCACCTTGACGCCCAGGTTGTCCAGCTTCTGGAGGGTGTCCTCCAGCTCGCCGGTCAGATCCTTGTGCGCCTTGGTGAAGTTCGCGACCGCCTGCTCACCCTGCAGGTTCTGCTGGAACGCGGCTGCGGCGCCGTTGAGTTCGTCGATCTGCGCCTTCATGTTGGAACCGTACTGGTTCAGGTCACTGACCATCTCGGTGATGGCCGGGGAGTTGTACTTGATGGTCATGGTTGTCTCCTTCTGCTGAGAGGTTGGTGATCCGGCTGGACGGCATCACCGTCCAGCGGTCACGCCAGACCGGCCTGGTCGGAGCCGACGATGGTGTTCTTGCCGGAGGTCACGGCCTGCGAGAGCCGGTCCAGCTTGCCGTTGAGCGCGGTGACCTCGTCGTGCCAGTCGTGGGCCGCGGTGTTGAACTCGCGGTGGGCGTCGCCCTGCCAGCCGCGCGCGACGGCCTGCACCGACTCGTCGATCTGGTTGATCGAGGTGCGCAGCGTCGAGATCGAGTCCTCCATGCGGCTGACGACGCTGTCGATGCCGCCTGCCTCGACACCGTAGGTGTTCCCCGAGCCGTCGCCGAGAGATGTGTAAGCCATTTCGTTGATCCTTTCGTCAGAACTTGTATGGGTGCGGAGATCCGGACGATCTCACCGAGCAGCTACTGAGGCAGCCACCTCCCCCCGGGCAGCCCTTCCAGCAACGTGGCGACCGCCTGAGTCACCCGGTGGTCGGTGCCCGTCGTGACCGTCGACCAGAGCTGCTGATCCGGCGCGACCATCGGGGCGACGACGATGCGGCCGCGGCCGGTGTCGTACACCACCACCGCGCCGGGCGCCCGGCTGGTCAGCCCGTCTCGATGGGCGTAGGCCACGATCTCGGCGTAGGCGCGGCAGGAGCCGAAGGCGAGGCCGAGCACGGCGGCGTCGCGCTCACCGACGCCAAGGGCGTACACCGCGTCGGCGTAATCGCCGGAGCCCTCGGCCGCGTCCATCCGGTCGGCCAATTCGCTCGCGAGCGTACTGAATCCGGCGATCTGCGCGGGTTCGCACGAGCCGAGCGCGGCAAGCAGTGGACGAGTCAGTGCGGCGTCCGAGCCGTCGGCCCAGGTCGACGTCACCTCGAAGCTGTCGCCCGAGCGGACGGCGAGCGCGTGCTGTTCGCCCCGGCGCGCCAGGCAGAAGCGGCGAGCGCCGTCCTCGGTGTAGACGCGGGCGACGAGTTCGCGGTCCGGCTGCGCCAGGACGAACAGCGCACCGGCCAGGTCGGATTCGACTTCCCCCTCGGCGTCGAGCAGGCCGTCACCGATCAGGCCGGACAGCGCACGCTCCCGCGCGGCGCGATACTCCTCGATCGAATCCTGTTGCGGCCCGACCGAAAGCACCAACGGCAAGGTTTGCACACCGAGCCGCTCGGCGACGACGAGCAGCGCGTCGTTCGTCAGCGACGTCACGGCGCACCTCCCGTCTCGGCACCGGTCTCGCTCGGCGCGACGGCGTGCGTCGCGGGTTCGGCGCCACCAAGTACCGCGGGCGCGGCTTGGATGCCACCCTCGAAGCCGATCTGATCGCTCGTCTCCGTGGGAAGGCCGGCGCGCGGGAATCGTGCCGCGTCTTGTGCGGGCCCGGCTTGCCCCAGCGCACCGGGAACGAGCGGAGCGGGCTGCCCACCCGCGTTCACCGTGGCCGGGGTGGCGCGCGGGACGACCTCGGCCGTGGCGGCCGACTGCGCGTACACCGGCGCCTGGTACGCGGTGGGCACCCGCGGCATCGCCGGGATGGGCGCCGTCCCGATCGGCATCGCACCGATCGGCGCCGCACCGCGCGGCATCCTGGCCGAATTCGCGGCCTCGGCCGATCCCGCGGCCTGTTCGGCGGCCAGCGCCTGCTCCGACGCCACGACGGGCGGTTCCTGGTGCTGCCACGGCAAGGCCAGTGGCTCGGTGGCCATCTCGTAGTTCCGCATGACCCGCGAGGCCATCGCCTTCGCCGCGTCCTGCTCGGCGTCGGTGTCCGCCGCGATCGCGCGGATCGGCGTACCGAGCATCCCGGTCATCGACTCCAGCATCCGTTGGACCTGCTGAAGGGTTTCCAAATCGGCGGTGTTCGGCATCGCCAGCCGGGCGATCTCGTACGCGGCGACCTGGGCCTGGAACCGCGTGGCGTTGGCCGCCGCCGCGGCGGCGGCGTCGGACAGCCAGTCCCGCAGAGTCGTGATCTGTCGCAGCACTTCGTCGCTGCGTCCCGACTGCCAGGCCCCGCGCACGTCCGCGAGAACCTTCTCGTACTCGACCACAGCGGCGCCGAACGACGCGGCGAGGCGCGACCACGCGGCGACGGCCTCGGCCATCGGCACGGCGCCCGGCCCCGTGGTGAGGTCGCGCGCGAGCCGCTCGGGCGGGCGCGCGGTCCACACCACGCCGGTGAAACCTGGCTGCGGTGGTTCGATCATTGCCGCGGAAGACCTTTCGGTTGCTCGACGACGGTCAGGCCGACCGGCCGCCCGTGGTGTCGAAATCGGCCGTGTTGGCCGATTCCATGCCGTCGAACTGGTTCGAGTGCAGCCGCAACGTGGCCGCCAGCTTGCGCAGTTCGTGCACGCTGGCCTGTGCGCCGGCCAGGTACGACGACGCCACGTCGTTCGCCGTCCGCGCGGCCCGGCCGGACACCTCGTCGGCGCCGGCGGGGACGACGGTCAGCGCTTCCTCCGCGGAGCGCAGATCCGACGCCAACCGGTCGGCCAGCGCGTCCAGCCCGGACGACGCCTTGGCCGCCGTGACCGAGTCGAATCGCACGCTGTCGTACACCTGACCCCGCCCGTCACTCATAAGACCCTCCTGTGTACTGCTCGGCACTCGCGTCAGAGCGTGAGTTCCTTATCCGGCGGTGGTTCCGATGTCGCGTCGGCCGCGCCGACCACCGGCAGCGAGACCCCCTCGATCCGGCCGACCACTTCGTCGCCGTGCTGACCGGTGACCATCTGGCCGCGCAGCGCGTCGGTGGTCGATTCGCCGTCGCGGGCCAGGCCCGCTCCCGCCATGCCCGCGCCGCCCATCGGCATATATCCGGCCCCGGTTCCGGTCCCCGCCGCGGCGGTACCCGCGACGGTGGTCGACACCTCGGACGACGTTCCGGTACCAGCGGCGCTCGCACCGCCGATGCTGCCGAGCGACCCACCGGCCACCCGGGTCCCCGGCCAGGGGTTCAGCGGGGCGGCGGCCGCGGCGATCGCACCCGGGCCGCCACCGCCGATGCCACCCGCGCCGCCTGCGTGCTCGCCTTCCTCGCCTTCCTTGCCTTCCCCGGGTTCACCCGCGCCTTCGCGCGCGCCGGGGGCGCTGATCGGTTTCGGCGCCAGCAGCGAAGGATTGGCGGCCGCCAACTGCCCGAGCGACTGCGCTACCTGACCGGCCGTGCTGACCAGCGGCGTGATCATGCTCATAAGCTGGGTCAGCTGTTCGGTCGACTTCACTCCCGTCGGCGCGTTCGTGATCGGCACCTTCTGACCGGCCTGCGTCATGCTCGCACTGTGGCCGACCATCTCGGCCTTGGTCTTGGCGGTGATCGCCAGCGCCTCGGTCATCGCCTCGATCGCGGACGCGACGAGGAAACCCTGCCCGCCCGGCGAAGCCGCGAGCAGCGGCGCGAAGGCCATGGTGGTGGAGAACTTCGCCAGCACCGCCGACATCAGGCCCGCGCCGGTGAAGACGCTGCCCGCCGCGCTGCCGAGCACCGACTTCTCCTGGGTGCTCTGCGCCGCGAGCTCGTTCGCGTCGGTCTGCGCCGCACCGGCCTTCTTCGCTGCCTCCATCGCCGCCATGCCCTGCCAGACCGACATCAAGGTCTGCACCAGCGACGAGCCGACCTGCATCACCGTCTGCATCACGGTGGACACGTTCTGCAGCAACTGCGTCGGGTCGGCCGGAGGCGCGGGCGCGGCGGTGGCACCGGCCGGTGCGGGCGCGGGCGCGCCGAGTTGACCGGTGCCGAACGCGGAGGCGAGATCGGTCAGCGGGCGCATGAGCGCGCCGAGATCGATCGTCGGCAGCGGCGGCAGCTCCGGCAGCTGCACGAAGGCAGGCATCTCCGGCAGATTCGGTAAACCCATGCTGCGCAGAACGTCGTTCACCGGCAGGTCGAGCATGGGCGCGAGAGCGCTGCCCCGCAGCAATTCCAGGATCGTGGGATCCAGTGGATCGGCGCCGGATGGCGGAATGGCTCCCGGCGTGGTCATGACTGCGTGCGGATGGCTCCGATGGCCGCGCCCGACGCAGTGTCCGTGCCCTCGTAGGTGGCGGCGGCCTGATGCGCCGTCAACGCCGTACCCGCGTGCACGGCGGCGAGCTGCGCCACCGACGACAGGTGGTTGGCCTGGGCGAAAGCGTACGAGACAAGGAACTCCTGGCCGATCAGGCCGAACACCGGGACCACCGCGGCGACCGTCGCGGCTTGGTCGGTCGCGGCGATCGCCCCTACTCCGGCGGCCATGGCCGCCGATTCGCTTCCGTACACACGCAGCGCATCCGGGACTACTTCAATGTGGCTCATGATCATCGTCCAATCCCGAAACATCCCCCGACGTTTCGTATTCAACTTTACCTAGCGAAGACCGCGTATCACGATCCCGTCGTGGTTAACATCCGGTGACTACCCGGTGGCCTCCTCATTGAATGCGGTGATAAGTGCGCCGCGCTTCGCAAAAGCCTTGTGCGCGGCCGCTCGCGCGGTGTCGACGACCGTTTTCTCGAACTCATCCGGTGAAAGTTTCGACACCGCGGCGGAAAAGCTGAGTCCGATCAACGCGGCGTTGCCGTCCACCTCCGCGGTCACCGCGCCGTCGGGCGATGTCTCTGCTACCCGGATCCCATTCATGGCGTCATTGAGATCGGTGAGCCGGTAGAGCTGATTCTGTACCCGAGCGATGAGCTCGTCCATTGTTTCGACCATGCCGACCTCACGAATTCCGTTGCCGCTCAAACCGATCGCAGCCAGCTCTGCGGTTCGGTGTCGTACTCTTGCTCGTCGATGATCTCCTGCGTCGCCACCTGCTGTTCGGTGGGCAACCCGGTCAGCGCCAGCATCTCCGAGGTGAATCCCAGTTGCCGCAATTGCGCCCGCCGCGCCAGGCCCGCGCGGTTCGCCGCCTGTTTGCACAATCGCAGGACCTCGCCCGCCAGCGCCTCCGGGTCGCGGCGCAATTGATCGGCGTCGACCTTGACGCCCAGCGGCAGACCCATTTCGGTGGTGCGCACCGAAATCGAGCCGGTGAGCGAAGTAGCCACGAATTCGGCAGGAAAATCGCCCGGGTTCCCCTGCTGCGATGCGGTCATCGAAAACCCCCTCGGAGAATCGAGATCGAAAACGGAACGGCGCGCATACGACCGATCACATCCGCTCGTCTTTGATGGCTTGGACGACTTCGGCGATCCGCGCGTTGATCAATTCGGTCAGTCGCCGGACGTCCGCCGCGAGCACTGTCGGCGGGCTGCCCGGCACGATCGCGTAACGCCCGTCGTCGACGAGATCGCGCCAGGCCAGGTGCGCCCGGGTGATACCGCGCGGACCGAACCGTGAATGCCCTTGCTCCACCACGATGGTGCCCACCGTGGCGGCGGGCGCGCGATCGAAGGACTCGCTGCGGCCAGCCGTGCGGTCTTCGACGTCGTTCACCAGGGACCGGCCATAGGAATAGTCCAGCCCGTCGCCGCCCGGCTCGATGAGATCGAAGGCGGACCCGCGCCCGGCGTCGACCTTCGGCAATGCCTCGGCCACGCTGTGGCCGAGCGACAGGACGTCGTGTTCGGCGACCGTGAATCCCTCGGTTCGGCGTTCCGTTCCCGGCTTCTGGGTCACCAGGAACGCGCGATCGCCCTTGCGGCCGGCGAGCATGCGGATGGCGCCCTTCGGGTTCCGCGCGTCCCGGCCGTCGATCCCGCGGATCACCAGCCGGATGTCGGGAACCGTGAGCACGTCCATCAACTCCTCCAGCGCCCGGCCCCAGCGGGCCTGGATCCGCTGCCACGCTTCGGCTTTCTGCCTGCGCGCGTCGTCGTAATATGTCGTGCCGCTGAGGTAGAAGAACGGATCCGGCAGGCTCTCCTTCGCCGCGTGCCATGCCGCGGCGAATTCGAGACCGGAGAACTCCCACGTGTCGTTCATTGCTCGACAACGGGTTTCGCTACCACGGGCGCGTCGCCGAGCGCCTCTTCCAGATGCTCGGTGGAATCCAGGTAGTCGGCGCGCTTGTGCTCCTTCTGCTGGCCGCCCTGGGCGGCGCCGGGACCGCCCATCGGCATGCCGGGGCCGCCCATCATGCCCTGGCCCGCCGCCAGACCCGCGCGCCCAGTGGCCGCCGCGGCGACCGCGTTCGTCGCCCGCGGGAACAACTTCGAGGCCTTCTCCAGGTTCTGGTTCGCGGCCGACTTCGGTGCGCCGGGACCGCCCGCCGAACCACCGGGGCCGCCCGCACCCTTCGCCAGGGCCGACTCGAGTTTCTTCGTCGCGTCGGACAGATTCGGCATGCCCGGCAGGCCCGCCAGCGCAGCCTGTTGCGCCGCTTGCTGCGCGGCGCCGGCAGCCTGCTGCCCCATCTGCTGCGCCTGTTGCGCGATCTGCTGGGCTGCCTGCTGCGCCTGTTGCGCCAGCTGCTGGGCGGCCTGCTGGGCGGCTTGCTGCGCGGCCTGCTGTTGCTGTTGTTGTTGCTGTTGCTGCTGTTCGGCGGCGCGGCGCTGAGCGTCCAATTGCGCTTGACGCTGCGCGTCTTCCAGTGCCTTCTGCTGCTGTTCGGCCTGCCGTTGCGCGTTCTGCATCGACGCCAGTTGCGCGGCGCTGGTCCCCGGCCCCGGTGCGGCGCCCGGCCCGGGACCGCCCGGTCCTGGCCCCGGCCCCGGCACTCGGCCGGTGGTCGGCGGGATCGGATCCGGCAGTACCGCGATGACCTTGTCGGTCTCCTCTACGCCGGGGACGTAGGCCGCTTGCATCGCCCTGACGTAATTCCGGACCGCGGCCTCTTCCTTCCGCTGCCGGTACGCGTCGTCGGTCTCACCCGAGGTTCGTGTGGGCGGATAGTCGTCACCCTGCTGGAGCAGCACCCCGGTGGTATACAGCCATTCCGACACGTATTCGAGGCTGTCGCCGATCAGCTTCATATTCGTATTCAGCTGATCCGTGCCGGTGCCATAGGCGGTGATCGCTTGGCGCGCTCGGTCCGCACCGCCATTGTTGTTCGGACTCGTCCAGCTCGACCTACTGGTCGTCATCTGGTTGGTGAGGATGTCGAACGTTTCCTTGAGTTCTCCGGCCAGCCACCGCCAATCCGACGCGGCTTGAGCGACCTTGATCGGCATGGTCGGACTGCCCCCGGTGATCGACGAAATGATCGTCTGATATTGGGAATACGTGAAGTTCTCCGGGTCGTCCGCACGCACGCCCCGCGGTTCGAATTTCACATCGCCCGGATCGGCCAGACTCGTCGGCAATCCGTGGTTCTCCTCGGGCTTTCGGTTCCCGACCTCATTCCAATCCGGATGCGCGTAGGTGTTTCCGCTGCCGTCGCCAGCGGTGGTCAAACCGGCGGGATCCCAGCGCTTCGAGAGGTTTTCGGTGATTCCCCTGTGTTCACCCACGCGGCGCTCCAGCGCGGCGAAATCGACCCTGTTGTCTTCCTCGGTGCCCCGGTAGTGCCTGGCCGCCGCGAAGAAGGTATCGGTCAGATCGTCGAGGATGGTGATGTGGTCGTCCAGAATGCTGCCGAGTTCTTTTCCCTTTTCCGAGAAGCGAGAGGCGAGCGCCTGGGCCGATAGCAACACATCGGCGAACGGCGGCAGCGAATCGATCTTGGATAGCTCCTTTTTCACCGAGGCGACGCGGACGCGAACTCCGTTCGCCGCGTTGATCAGAGCTTCGAGTGTGCCGGGCCGCAGCTCCAAGGTGCCGTTCTGTGCCTCGCGGGACAGGCTGCTCCATGGATTCGTCTCAGACATGCCGCGCTCTTTCCGTCTCGACGATTCGGAAGGCTCCCGCACCTGTTGTCATCGCTGGGAAGCGCACTGGATGAGCGCCGACGCTCCCGGGAGATACGATGCCGAAGTCCGATCCCGGAGGCAGAGACTCCGACCCGCACAACTGAATACCTCCCCGACGTGGGCGTCGACGATATGCGCGCCACGGCGCGGCGTCCCGTTCGCCCCCGCGTACGGGATCACTCTCCTGCGCCCGGCAACTCATACGCTGACGACCCTCCTCATCGCTGGCGTGCCGTGAACGGCTGTGCGCCACACGTCAATATGGCAGCCGGTTCTTACGGCAGACCGAATATTGTCTTACGACGCACCAACGATTCTATGGTGAGTCGGTTCGCCGACGCATGTACAGACCCGAATCCTGGTGGCCCCTTCGCGCCGCTCCCCGCCCCGGACCAGCCGGTTTCCGCTGCGGCGCAGACGAGACACGAAGATCAGGACGCTCCGACCGCGCCGTGCCGATTCCGGAACCGCCGCTCGAACTCCGCGCGGTAGACCGATGGCGCCACCGAGGACGAAGACCGTTCCAGCACACCGTCGTCGGCGATGTAGTAGATCGCCCGGCCGATCGCGATCTCACCCGGCTCGACCGGGACGTACACCATCCAGCCCACGCTGATCCGATCGGCGCGCAGGTCCTCCAGCGAATAGTTCGCGAGATCGGCCCCGCTGTCCCGGATGAACCGCTCGACCCGGGCGAGCGCGTCCTCTCGCGACATCGGCCCCGGCGCCGTCATGGTCACCCCGGCCATGGTCAGCTGGAAGAAAGCGCCGTCCACGTCGAATCGTTCGTCGTCATCGAAGACACCGGCGAGGGTGTCCCGCGTGACCACACCGGCCTCCGCGGCGGACACCAGCGCGCCGACGGCCGCGCGCCGACGCGCGTTCGCGTCGTCGCCGAGCAGGCTGCCGACGATGTCCACGACCGTCTCCGAACTCCACACACCCGGCATCGCCTCGGCGAACCGGGCGGGTCCCGGTGACGCACCGCGGTACCAGCGGCCGTTCTCCCACCAGTAGCAGAACGACAGCAGACCGCTGGTGCAGCGGTGGTTCAACACCTGTCCCGCCACCCATTCCGGCGCGCCCGCGTACAGATCGGGCAACTGGAGGCCGTCGTTGTAGGCCGCCGCCAGTTCCGGGGCATTCCACACCCCGCCGGACAGCACGGCCCGCCCGCCGGGCAGCGCGTACAGCGAACAACCGCTGCGCTTGGCTCCCTCGAACCAGCTCACGGAAGGTAGCAGCCTTGGGCCCCATGGTGATTCGGCCGCGACGAACGCCGCGGCGAGCACGGCCCACCGGGCGGCCATGATGGGGAACGGAGGCAGCTCGTCCTCGGACGGCACAGCCCGCACGCCCGCCTCCCGATCCGCCCGCGCCTGCGCCGCCGCCACCTGCGGCGGTCGCGACTGACGGTCACCGTGACCGACGTAGGCGCCGAGCCAGACCGGCAGCGAATCCCGGGGAAACGCCGTGAGATCAGCGAGATAGACCTCCGGGGGGAACAACTGCTCGTCCGGAAACGGCTCGTCGCCGTAGTCGTAGTCGACCTCCATCCGGCCGTCGCTGGTCAGCGTGAAGAGCAAACGCCACCAGGGCCCGTCCTCGAGCCCGGCCGCCAGCTCCCGATGCTCGCGGACCAGCGCCACGATCCCGGGTTCGGGAGTCACCCGCGCGGCGCGCTCTCGATCGTCGGAGTAGACGGCCAGCGCGACCTCCGCGGCCACCGTCAGCGCGAACACCGCGTCGACCCGCCGCCAGCCCTGCGGACCGCCCGCGGCCAGCTCCCGGGCGACCTGGTGCATGAGCGCCTTGGCCCGTTCGGCGACATCTTCGACCGGCGCCGCCTCGGAGAGGGTGAAGCCGACATCGGGCTCCTCCGTAGCGACCTCGTGGCCCTCCGTGGACTGGTGGGCTACCGCTTCGGCCGGCACCTCGACCGCGGACGGCGACAGGTGCGGCTCGTCAGCACCGTGTTCTGGAGCAGCACCGAGCTCGTCGCCGGTCGCCTGGCCGCCTGGTCTGGTCACGTCGCGGAAATCCCCTCATCCACCGCATCGGAGCCGGCGTACACGCCGCGATGCCTGCTCTGCTCGTCGTTCATCCTCATACAGCGCCGGTCCGCGCGGTGCTCGTCACGGCTCCTGCCGCAGGCCCAGTAGCGGCAGGTCGAGCTTGCGATTCCCCGAACGCTCGTTCCACCCCGTATAGGCCAGGGCAGTGGGGGCGTCGATGCCGAACCCGTCGCGCAACCCGGTGACGACCATGTCCGCCAGGCGGCGGTATTCGGTCGTGGGACTCGGCCACGGCAGCTCGGTCCACCAGTTGTTGTGGCTCGTGTCGCGTTCGCGCCAACCCGATTCGGCGATCAACGCACGTCCCGCGGCGCCCGCGCGCAAGGCGGGGTCGAGCCATTCGTCATCGACCAATTCGGCCTCGAGCGCGTCATCGAGCTGGAGGAACTGGGCGTATCGCCGCCGCGGTCCGGTATCGGACTCGACCAGCTTCACGATGGAACCGGCGCGCAGCGCGGCCAGTTCCACGGCCAGACCAGCGGCGAAATCTCCCCACCCGGTCAACTCTGCTCCTGCTGCTCCAGCTCGACGGCCTGATCGTGCAGTTCGAGCCAGGAATTGGCGGTCGAGGACAGCTGAACCGAGCGGCCCAGGTCCGCCACCACCAGTGTCGTTTCCGGCCCCGCCCAGCGGACCTCCGCCGTGGCGCCAGGAACCCGGGTGGTCGGTTCGCCCAGTGCGCCGGTCAGCGCCGCGACCATCGCCACGAACGCGTCCCTCGACCGTGCCCTTCCGTCCGCGTCGTCCGGGGCGAAATCGGTGACGCGCAGCTTGATGTCGACGATCAGGCCGGCACGTCCGTGAATCTTTCCGCTGGCCATCCCGAATCCGGCGTCCAGCATCGCCCGGTCCGGATGGGCGGTCAGCACTTTCCAGCCGAACGCCTCGGCCAGCCGCGGCACCGCGTCCATCGGCTGGGAGCCGTCCAGCGACCGCAGGCCGGTCGCCAGGTCGACGATCTCGCTGTCGGTCAGCGCGCGCCATTCGGTCATGGGCCCACCTTAGGTCGTGACATCGGTGCTCACCGGGCCGACCGCCGACGATTGATCTCCTCGATCTTGCGGGCCAGCGCCTCCTTCCGCTCGCGCGCGTTGGAGCCGTCGAGCTGGCCCGCGAACGCCGAGCGGGCCGCGTCGACCAGCGCGTCCGGCACGTCGGGATAGGCGCGGGCGATCGCCCACAGCGCGTCCTCGGTCTTCATGTCGAGGCCCGTCTCCGTGCGGATGCCACCGCCGGTCAGCACGGAGCGGAGCATCTCGTCGAAGTTCTCTCGCAGTTCGTCATCGGTCGGATGGTCGATCCGCATCACTACTCCTCACGTCGATGGTTACCTTGTCGCATCGCCGTCCGGTCATCCGGCGAAGATCTCGGCGCGGCGCACCGGGTCGTCGACCACGGCTCGGACCAGCGCGCCGATGTCCATCTCCTCCGGCACCGAGCGATAGGTCAGCTCGCAGAAGACGGCACCGCCGATGGCCACCGCGAACCGGGTGGTACGCCATCCCACCGTGCCCCATTCGACGCCGACGGGCCCGTCGAGCTCGACCTTGCGGTCACCGACACGAAGGACGAGTCTGCCGTCGTGTCGATAGAACACCACCGAGACTCCACCGAGCTCACCGTAGACGCCGTCGTGCGTGGCCGCCTCGGACGGGTTGGCGCGCAGCGCGCCGGTGATCGGGTCGAACTCCGCGGGTACCCCGAAGCCTGCGAACGGGCGGACGAAGATACCGCGTTCCGGGTCCTGGCCGCGGCGCCCGTTCCCCTGCGGCCCGCGGCCGTTGGTCCGTGCGCCACCGTTCACCGCTGGCGCCATCGGCATGCCGGGCGGCATCGGGGGCATGGGCATACCCGGCGGGACCGTGCCGTCGGGGCGGCCGGGGTCGTTCGTGTTGCCAGGCCACGTCGGTGACGTGGGTGGATACGGTACGGACGGTCCCGCGTATGGCGGTGCGGACGGTCCGGGGGTCGGCATAGTCGGGTATGAGGGTGGAGTCGACGGGTATGGGGGCAGTGTTCCCGGTGGCGTCGACGGGTACGGAGGCGTCGGCTGGCCGGGTGTCGGCCCGCCGGGCGGGAAGGGAGGCGTCGGCGGGTACGGAGGTTGCGTGGGCGGAACCGTAGGTGTGGGCGGCTCCGGGGGTGTCGGCGGAACCGGCGGCTCCGTGGGTGTCGGCGGAACCGGCGGCTCCGTGGGTATGGGCGGCTCTGTGGGTATAGGCGGAACCGGCGGCGTGGGAGGAACCGGCGGTGGCGTCGGCGGAACCGGAGTCGGCGGTGGCGTCGGCGGAACCGGAGTCGGCGGAGTCGGCGGGAGCGGCGGAACCGGTGGCGTCGGCGGAACCGGCGGTGCCGGTGGCGTCGGCGGAACCGGCGGTGTCGGCGGTGCCGGTGGCTTCGGCGGAACCGGCGGTGCCGGCGGGAGCGGCGGAACCGGCGGCGTGGGTGGCTGGGGTGGGTTCGGCGGCTTCGGGGGTTCCGGTTGCGGCATAGGGACGGGCCACCGCTCCACTTCGTTCAGGAACGGCCCCGGCATTTCGAACTCGTAGTCCCTCGGCGGATGCGGAATGTGCGAGCGCAGCGCCCAGTTCGGCGGCATCCGGCGGGAACGCACCGGCCCCGGACCCGACGGACCCGCGGGCGGCTCCGAATCACCGTCGCGGTTCGAGCGAGCACCGCCCGACGACTCGTCAGCACCGTCGCGGTGAAGGCGAGTTCCGCTCTCCGGCGAATCCTCGCCACCGTCACGCTCCCGGCGCGACGTCTCCCCATTCCTCTCCCCGCCACCGCGCGCAACCCGAGAAGCGGATGCACCCTCCTGGGGGGAACGATGCGCGGAGCGCTCCGAATGATGCTGGCGCACAGTGTCTTCGGCCCGCGCGAGCTCGTCCTCGGCATCGATCACACGCCGAGCCGCATCCTCGAGCCGCGCAACCCGCTCCTGCCACGGGCCCTGCTCATCCACCCGCATGGTCCGCCCGCGTAGACCATCGAGCGCGTCATCCAACGCATCCCGCGTCAGATCCTCGTCATTCACCGGAAGACCACGCCGCGCATCCGCGAGACCGGCCTGCGCATCAGCCAACTCCCGCTCCGCCGCAGCACGCTGCGCGGACAGACGCGCCCGCTCCGCTTCCGCCTCGGCACGAGCGGACTCTTCCGCTGCCCGCGAAACCGATTCTTCCGGTCCGTCGGGCGAGAGCGGCTCGATGGCTCCAGCGGCCTGCTCGAGTGTCTCGTCCAACCGCGCGAGCTCGTCTTCGGCGTCGAATACGCGGCGGGCCGCACGCTCCAACTCCGTGACTCGGTCCTGCCACGGGCCCTGCTCATCCACCCGCATGGTCCGCCCACGCAGACCATCAAGCGCGTCATCCAACGCATCCCGCGTCAGATCCTCGTCGTTCACCGGCAGTCCGCGACGAGCATCCGCGAGTACGGCTTGTGCATCGGTCAACTCACGGGCGGCCGCAGCACGCTGCGCGGACAGACGCTCGCGCTCGGTATCCGCCTCGGCACGGGCCGATTTCGCTGCCGCGTCTGGAGCTGGTTCTTCTGCTGGAACGTTCGGCGACCGGTCGGATGGCTGGGGTGTCTGGGCGAGAGCGTCGTCCAGGCGGGCCACCTCCGCTTCGGCGTCGAAGACGTGGCGGGCGGCCTGCTCGAGTCCGGTCAGCCGGTCCTGCCACTGCTGTTGCTCGTCCACTCGCATCGTCCGCGAGCGCAGGTTTTCCAGTGCGTCATCCAGGGCTTGCGGCGTCAGATCCGCGTCGTCGACCGGTAATCCACGGCGAGCCGCCGCGAGATCGGCCCGGGCGTCCGCCAATTCCCGCGCCGCCGCGTCCCGCTGGTCGGACAGCCGCGCCCGCTCGGTATCGGCACGTGGGCTTTCGACCGCGTGACCGCTGTCCGGCGCCTCCGGCTGATGCGCTCGGTCGTGCGAGGTCGCCTCGGCCGCTCGATCGGCCTGCTCGAGGGCGTCGTCCAAACGGGCCAGTTCCGCATCGGCGTCGAAGACGCGGCGTGCCGCGCGCTCCAACGCTCCGACCCGCTCCTGCCACGGGCCCTGCTCCTCCACCCGCAACGTGCGCCCACGCAGGTTGTCGAGCGCATCGTCCAACGCATCGCGCGTCAGATCCTCGTCATTCACCGGAAGACCGCGGCGGGCATCCGAAAGATCGGCCTGCGCGTCCGCCAACTCCCGAACCACCGCGGCGCGCTGCGCGGACAGGCGTTCCACATCGGTGCGCGCGGCACGTTGGACGAGATCGGAGAGGGCGGCGATGTCGTCGGCGCGCCCGACGACCTCGGCGCGCAGCTCGGCCTGCACTTCGGCGAGCTGACCGGGGGTCAGTCGCTCGTTCTGGTCGAGCTTGCCGTCGCGGTAGACCTCGTAGACCTCGGCCCACCGTTCCGGACCCGCGTCGGTCAGGTCCACGCCGACCAGGCGCGCGAAGTCCCGCCCGGCCCCGCGATCGGGGCCGGGCGCGGCGCTGGTGTCGCCGTCCAGCATGCCGAGCCGGCCGGGAGCCTCGGTGAGGTGGGCGACGTCGCCGATGACCTCCAGCAGGTGGCGAACGGCTTTGTCGTGCACCGGGAACTCGACATCGGACACGCGGGGATCGAGCGCTCGGTCACCGTGGGCGCGCGGGTCGAATACATCGACCGCGGCGAGCGCGTCGGCGTAGTCGGTGAGCGCGTCGACCAGGTCGGGGTGCAGGTTCGGCCGATGTGACTGGTTGGCGATCACCTCGCCCAGCTGCTCGAGGCCGGTGATCCGCACTGTTCCCGGCAAGGCGTCGAGACGCCGGACCAGCCGGTCGTTGGCCGCATCGATCGCGGCCGGGTCCATGCCGCGCAACAGCTTCGCGTATTTGACCAGCGCCTCGGCCCGTTGCTGCCGCAAGGCGTTGCGGATATCCGGGTCCGCCATCGCCTCGGCCAGGCGCCGCGGTGTCATGTCCGCGGCGTCCAGGCCGAGCCGGTGGGCCAGCACATGCCGCGCGTCGCCGACCTCGTGATAGGTGTCGATGTCCCAGGCGGTGCGCGCGTAGTCGATGATCGCCTCGATCTGTCCCGCGCGAATGGCGTTCTCGTCGCGCAGCACCGCGAGCCGCTCGGCGAGCAGTTCCGGGGAAGCCAGCTCCGCTTCGGTGATGGCGAGGCGCTGCGCGAGTTCGCTGATGGCCTCGCCGATTTCCTCCCGCGACAACGGTTCCGGCGCCTCGTCCGCGACAGGAAGCGTGTCGGAGTTCACGACAGCGTCCGGCACGACACGCCAGCCGTCGCCGTCGTTCACCACGGTGACGTCGAGGCTGCGTCCCTCGACCTCGCCGGTGAAGTGACGCACCTGCGTCGCCCCGCCGTCGGCGATCGCGATCCGGTCCGGACGCACGTCGGTGACCAGGTAGTGGACCTCGACTATGCCCTCGTTGACGGCCTCGGCGAGCCTCGGGTGCGCCGCGAGGGCGTCGGCGAGGACGCGGTCGTGGCCGAGCGTGCCGTCCACGACCACCAACCGCATCGGCCCGCCGGGCTCGCCGGGGACCAGACCGAGACCGGTGCCGTCTTCCAGCATCGCGCCGCCCCGCGCGAGTACCCAGTCCCGCCCGGCCATGTCGCCGATCAGGTCCGTGAGTTCGTCGGCCGCGGCATCGGCCCGCAGGAACTCGTCGGCGTCGGCGCGGAAGGCCGTCATGCCGCGCGCGTGCTCGCGGATCCGGTCCATCTCGTCGGCGAGCGCGTTCGCGAGCTGATGCGCGTCGAGCGCGTGCAGATCGGTGCCGAGCAGCTGCGCCCACACGGAACGCTCGTCCTTGATCTGGTCGCGGCGCAGCGCATTCTCGAAGAAGGAGCGCAGGCCCTGGTCCTGGCCCGGCTGGTCGGTGTCGTAGAGGTCACCCCACTCGCGGCTCGGCTCACCGCCGTTGTTGACGCCCTGCCAGTCCAACAGAGTGGGGTTGCCGCCGAAGGCGCGCACTACCTCACCGAGGAAACGGTTCATCGGGTTGGCGTCGAAGAAGCCGACCTCGTCGCTGTACGGGATCCGCTCGTGCTCGGCGTTGTACCGGCGGGACGCCTCGGCGAGGCCGGTGAGCGCGCCGATCCGACGGATCTGCTGATACCGCAGCAGATCGACGACCCGACGGACGTTCTCGGGGGTCGGTTCACCGAGGTCGACGCCCAGCGCATCGGCCGCGGCCACCAGGGCGTCGGCCAGTTCCTGCCGCCGGACCGTCGCCTCGGACAACTCGTGCAGCCAGTCGGCGAGTTCACCGGTGCTCGCGGGCAGCTCCTCGCCCGACCGCAGGGCCGGTTCCGGTGTGGCGTCGGGCGTCTCGCCGTCGGTCGGCTCCGGCCTGGACTCCGGCGCGGCGATCGCGCGGGCGGCGTCCTCGGCCTGTCGCTTCAGCTCCTCGAGTTCCACCCCGAGTTCCCTGCGCACCAGCTCCGGATCGGCCTCCTCCAGCCAGTACCGGTACTCCTCGCCGTCGCGGGCGACCGGTGTGCCGTATTCGGCCGCCGAGTCGGCGACCCGGGAGGTCAGGCGTTTCAGGAACGGGACGAGTTCCCGCTTGCGCCACATGGTGACGGCTTCTTTGAGGATGCGGACCGGACTGAACTTGGTCTGCATCACCTCGTATTCGTCGCCGGGCGCGGGAGTCGGGTCATAGTGCTTGGTGAGCGGCAGCCCCGCTTCGTGCGCGATCAGCGATTGGCCCGCGCTGTCGATGCCGGAGCCGGACGGGTACTTCGGGCTCTCGCCGAGGTATCCCGCCGTCAGTGCCTCCCACAGGCGACGCAGCCGCGACTTCGGCCGCTCCGGTTGCCGCGGTGCGGGCACGTCGGTGTCCGCCGGTCCGGGTGCGTCGAGACGTTCGGGTGTCTCCACCCGCCAGCCGCCGTTCTCGTCGGCGACCAGCCGCGCTGGCACGCGCTCACCATCGACCTCGAGGGTGTACCGGCGGGTCTCCCCAGGCTGGGGCTCGGCGCCGGTCTGGCCGCGGGCCGCTTGGACGGCGTCGGCGAGGTCTGCGATGGCTTGCGCGTCGCGGCGCACCGCGGCACGGGCCTGCTCCACCGTCCCGGCCGGATCGCGATCGAGATCGGCCGGATCGATGCGGAGCCGCCGTGCCCAGGCGTCGCGGGTCTCGCACACCTGCGCGCGCAAGTCCGGATGACGCGTGCCGCGCGCCCGCTCGGTCGCTGCCGCGAGCGCCTCGACCATGCCCGCCTGCAACAGGTTTCGGTAACGCAGGTCGGCGATGGTGGCGCCGAGATGCTCCGGGGACAGATCGTCCTCGTCGAGGGCGAATCGGCGTGCGAGCCGATCGCGAGTCCGGTCGATCGGTTCAGGACGCGGAGCGCGGGACGACTCGTGCGCATCCCCGGCACGCTCTCGGTTCGCATCATTCGAGTGCGGCTCGGCTGCCCGAGTGGCCTGTGCGCGGGCATCGTCCAGCCGAGCGACTTCCGCTTCGGCATCGAAGACACGGCGGGCAGCGCGCTCCAACTCCGTGACACGGTCCTGCCACGGACCTTGTTCGTCCAACCGCAGCGTGCGTCCGCGCAGTCCGTCGAGCGCGTCGTCCAATGCGTCCCGTGTCAGATCCTCGTCATCGACCGGAAGACCACGCCGCGCATCCGCGAGACCGGCGCGCGCGTCGGCCAATTCGCGGACCGCCGCGTCCCGCTGCGCGGACAGGCGTTCCGAGTCGGCGACCGTGCGGCCCGGGTCGGCAGGTGGCAGGGCATCCGGGCTCGTGGCAGCCGCGGGCAGTCGCGGCTGCTCGATCGGCAGGCCCGCGCGGCGCAAGTCGTCCTGTACGTCGCGCAGACCGTCGTCGGGCGCCTCGGCCAGCCAGAACTGCTCGTCTCCGTAGCGTTCCGCGCTGGTGAGCGGCTCGAAATCGTCCGGGTAGCGCATGCGCGGGCCGTCGGCATCGTCGAGGAAGCCCCGCGCCCGCGCGATTTCGGCGAGTTCGGCCAGAGCGGCCAGCGGATCGCGCAGCGCGGCGAATCTCTCGTCGAGACCCAATGCCTCGGCGAGCAGGCGAACGTGCTCGGCCTCGGCATCGGTGAGCGGGTCGGCATCGCGCTGATCGGTCCAATCACGCTGTTCGCGAAGGAATTCGAGCACGTCGCGGACGGGATTGCCGGTGCGACGAGCACCATCCGGACGGCCATCGGCCGGTGGCTCGGCATTCGTGGGCGGCGTCGGCGGCCCGGATGGCGGCTCACCATTCGCACCTGCGGCCCCCGCCCGCGGTTCGGCGGCGTCAGGCAGCCCAGCGACCGGGCGATCCTGGTCGGCGTCGGCACGCACCGGTTCTTCGGCCTCGACCTCACGTGTGACCGGCTCTGCGCCTGAGTCTTCCGATGTCGATCCGGTGTCGGCAGCCCGAGCCGCTTGTGCGCGAGCGTATTCGGCCCGCGCCAATTCGTCCTCGGCGTCGAACACGCGCCGCGCGGCACGCTCCAACTCCGCAATCCGCTCGTGCCACGGCCCCTGCTCGTCCACCCGCGATGTGCGGCCACGCAAGGCTTCGAGCGTATCGTCCAACGCATCCCGCGTCAGATCCTCGTCGTTCACCGGCAACCCACGGCGAGCATCCGCGAGGTCGGCCCGCGCATCCGCCAACTTCTGTGCCGCCGCATCACGCTCAGCCGACAGATGCTCGGCGTCAACACCCGTATGCCTTTCGCCGCCAGGCGCACCTAGGTCGTCGGCTCGTGTTTTCCGCGCGACAGGCCCTCTGGTTTCCCGAGCTTCTCCGGGTGAAGCCGGGTCGCCGACGCGCGCACTTCCCGCGACGGGTCTCCTGGGAGACCGGTCGCCGTCACCCGGAGCCCGATCGCCCACGCGCGTAGTTCCCGCCACTGGTTCCCCCGGCGCGGGCGGTGGCGTGGGCTCTGTGCCCGAGGGGAATCCGTCGAGCTCGCGTTCGAGTGCTTCGAGGCGGTCCATGGCGCGGCGATGGATCTCGTCCAGTTCGTCCAGCAGGCGCGTGTGCGACTCGTCCAGCGCCTGGGCCTCCGGAGACGGGTGTACCGCCTCGTCCGGTCCGCCCGCGAGCCGGTCGAGCCGGGCGACGGCGGCGTCGAAGTGCTGATCGAGGTCCGCCGCGATCCCGTCGAGCTGGGCGAAGGTGTCGCGAAGGAGCTCGTCGAATCGTTCGTCGGTGCGCCGGGCCGCGTCGTCGAACTCCGCGCGGATGCGCTCCAGCGCCGCCTCGGCCGAGTTCTCCGCGCCCGGGCGGGCCGTGGGCGCTATGAGCGGCGGGACCTCGGCGGCGGCCGGGACGCCCTGGTCGGGCCGAGCGGACAGCTCGTCGAACCGTGCGGCGATCTCGGCTTCGATGTCGGCCAGGCGGTCGAGAGCGCGCTGCTCGATCCGGTCCAGATCCGTACTCGCGCGGCGCAACAGGTCGTCGAGCTGCTGGTCGATTCGGCGGTGCAGCTCGTCGAGGTCGGCGAGCGCTCGGTGCGCATCCTCGCGCGCGGTGACGGATGGGGAGTGCGGCGCGGCGTTCCGCGGGTCGTCCGACGCACTTTCACCGGACTCATCCGGACGCACGGTGCGCGGCGACGCCGCATCCGGCTCGCTCCCGGGACGGTCGGTCGACGGCACGGCTAGTTCACCGTCACCCGAATCATCGGACGCGCCCAGACGCGTGGTGCGCGACGTCTCCGCCGCATCCGGTTCGCGCTCAGGACGGTCGGTCCGCGGCACACCCTGCCCACCGTCACCCGAACCATCGGACTCATCCGGACGAGCGGTGCGTGGCGACGCCGCATCCGGTTCGTCCTCGGGACTATCGGTCCGCGGCGCACCCTGCTCACCGTCACCCGAACCATCGGGCTCGTCGGGCTCGTCCGGACGCGCGGGTGCGGGTGGATCCTCCGGGGGCTTCTGCGCACCGCCGTCGGCGTTCGGCGCCGACGATTCGTCCTCTTCGCGTGGACGCGACGGCTCGTCTCCGGCGGGCGGGCGGCGATCGCCGCCTCGGGGTCCTTCGCCGGGGCCGTCGGTCGGGCCGTGAGGCCGCGACGGCGTCGCACCCGATGCGGGCGGCAGGTAGCCCGGGTCCGGTGCGAGCGGAGCGGGAGCGTACGGGATGCCCGCGCGCCAATCGGTCAACGGCGGGCGGTCGGCGTCCCAGTGATAACCGAGCGTGATCGCGTGCGCGTTGGCCTGCTGCCAGGTCGAAAGCGGATTTTCATCCAGGAATCGCGCTTCGGCCAGCATGTCGTTGAGCAGCACGAAGTCTTGTGACAGCGGGACGCCGTCGATCAGTCGCTGCCACGCCTCCGCTACATCGGCGAGGCGGTCCATCTTCTCGTCGGTGTACCGGCCGGCCGGATCGCTGTGTTCGCGTACCCGATGCTCGTCGACCATCAGGTGGTCCTTGATGCGCGCCAGTTCCTGGCGGGTGAACACGGGAACGTCGTCGCGCATGTGCTCGGCGAGCGCGGTGGCGATGTCGTCGGGATCGCCACCGCCCGCGAGCAGCTCGCGGATGTCCTCCACCGTGTCGCGAATCGCGTCGGGGTCCTCGGCGGCGAACCGGTCCGCGAGGTCGGCCGCCATCCGGTCGATCTCGTCGTGGATGCGTCCGAGTTGCGCGTCGACGTCGCCGAGCGGATCGATACCCGGCTGCCGCCGGACCAGCCGTGCGACGGCGTCCACCACCTCACGCGCCCGGGTTTCCTGCTCGGCGCGCCGATGCCGGTCCAGGCCGTCGGCGATCCGGTCGATGTCGGTGTCGTCGGCGAGGAAGCGCTGGTATTCCCCGTCCGCCCAGTCCTGGACCCGCTGCCAGGCAGCGACGTCACGATCCCACTCGCGCCGCAGGCCCTCCGGGATGTCGACCCGGTCGCCCGGCGGCACATGGTCGGCCGCATTCCACGGCCGGTGCATCGGCTGGATGTTGCGCTGCGGCGGGGCGAACCATTCGTAGTTGCGGAACACCGTGCCGAACGGCGGCACATGCCGCAGCCACGGCCGCGCCTGCACCCACTCGCCGATCTCCGGATGACGCTGGATCCACGCCTTCACCGCCGGATGCTTGGGCACCTGCGCCGCCATCAGCAGCAGGCGCACCACGTTGTACGAATCGCCGCCCCAGTGCTGGGTGTACACGTCGTGCTCGTCGACGCCCGAGGTGTCGTACCGCGAAGGCGCCTGCGGCATGTGCAGCGGAAGGGTGCTCTCCGGGATCATCCCCGGCGGGACGTCGTCGGTCGGCAGGGTGATGTCGTTGACGACGTCCTCCATCGCCCACCCGCTGACACCGTCCGGCAGTTCCTTCCGCGAGTACTTCTTCGGCAGTTCGCTGCGATCGCGCCCGAATTCCCAGTCCGGACGGGTCGGATCGACGCGGTGCCAGACGCCGTCGGCGTCGCGCCACGAGGTGATGTCCAGGCGGCGGCCGCCGATCCACCCGGTGCTCAACCGCTCGATCTCGGGCGGGTCCATGTGCTGCGTCCGCACGTTGTCTTCGCGGTCGGCGAGCACGTGACGGTAGTCGACCGTGGTCTCCGGGCGCACGATCGCCTGTGCCACATCGGAACTGCGACGCAGGGCGTCGGTCAGAGCGGCGTCGTGATCGGCGCGCGGGGCGGACGGGTCGGGCCGGGCGCCGAACACAATGATGCGCGGGCGCTCGCCGTCGATGATGCCGACCCGGTCGGTCACCATCCGGCCGCCGACGCGTTCGATGAAATCCCGATACGCGCCCGCAACCCTGGCCATGTCGTCCTGGATGCGGCCGATCGCGTTGTGCGCGTCGTTCACCTCGCGTGCGACGGCGTCGAGCGCGTCGATGTCCCGGCGGCGAGCGTCGGCCTCCGCCTCGGAGAGCGTGCCGTCGGCGAGCCCGTCCCGGACCGCCGCGCGCAGGTCGGCCACGGTCCGGTCCAGCCGCTCCGGCTCGCAGGCCGCCTGATCGACTCGGCCTTCGGGATCCAGCAGGCCCAGGCGCGCCGCCAGGTCGTCGCGCTCGTGCCGCAGCGGCTTGACCCCGCGCAGCGCGTCGGCCCGCTGTTGGGCCAGCCCTTCCAGCGCGTCGATCACGTCCTGCGGCCGGGACCGCTGCGCTCCGACGCCTGCCCTGCGCAACTCATCGATTCGGCGGTCCACCTGCTGGATCCGCTCGTCGAGCTGGTTGACCTGCTCGGCGGCCGCGGCGAGCTTCTCGATCGTCCGCCTGCGATGCTCGAGTTCCAGCGGCTCCGGCGCGACCCGGTCGGTGTGCGGCGCGTCGTCGGGGCCGCCGACGTCGTCGACCGTCCGGACGTTCGCGGCCTCGTACAGCCGCAGCACAGTGGTCTCCAGCTGATCCCCGCGCAACGCCGACTCGTCCAGAACGACGCTGTCACCCCAGGATTCGCAGCGCGCGGCGCGGTCCTCACGTTTGGCCCGCCAGAACTCGCGTTCACGGGTCAGGGCCTGGCGCTGCTGGACGAGCCGGTCGTATTCGCCCACCGGAGTGGTGGACAGTTCGAGATCCGCGAGTTGCGTCTCCAGGCGAGCGGTTTCCACGTCGGCGTCGGCGAAGTCCCGCGCGGTCTGTTCCAGTTCGTCGATCCGGGCGAGACGTTCCGGCATCTCGCTGACCGGCATGGTCCGTCCGCGCAGCTCCTCCAGCGTCCGGTCCAGGCCTTCCGGTCCGGGTCGCAGGGCCGCCCAGTCGTCGGCGTCATCGATCGGCAGCCGTCCCGCCAGTTCGTCGCGCCGCGAGCGTAATTCGTCGCGCCGGTCTCGCGCCTGCTCGAGTTCGGTTGCGAGTCGGTCGTATTCCGCCCGCGTCTCGGGTGACATCCGAGCGCGCGGGTCGTCATCGGCGCCACCGGTCCGCGACTCGACCGCGCCGAGCGGTGGTGTGTCCGTCTCCGGAGTAGCGGCGGACGGCGGCGCGGAGTCGGTCCGTGTCGACGCCGCCGAGTCCGGTGTGGCCGAATCGGCGTGTGGTTCGCTCCCGATCGGCGCGTAGAGCCTGCGCAACCACTGCGCCCGGTCCTCCGCCATCCGGGCGTTCCATTCCGCTTGTTGCGCGTGGAGTTCCGCCCATGGGTCGTCCGGATCGGCGTCGGCGATGCGCCGCATCCGGTCCGCTTGGAGCGTGGCGGACGAGGCCTCGTTTTCCGCCTGCTCCAGTCGCAACCAGGCCGCGCGGTCGGCGGCCATGCGGGCGTTCCATTCCGCCTGTTCGGCGCGCAACCGTGCCCAGCGGTCGTCCGGGTTCGCGTCGGCCAGCTCGCGCAACCAAGCGGCGTGGTCGGCGGCCATGTCCGCCTCCCAGTCGGCCTGCTCGATCCGCATCCGGAAGTACCAGTCGGATGGCGGGCCGGGCTCGTCGCCGGGTTCGTCCGCGGAGCGCGGTGTGGTCGGCGGCTTTTCGGCACCGCCGTCACCCGAAGCGGGCTGCGCGGGACCGGCATCGCCGTCGCCGGAGCCGGGCTTCACTGAATCAGCATCACCCTCGCCCGGGCCGGGCTTCACTGAATCAGCATCACCCTCGCCCGGGCCGGACTTCACGGAATCAGCATCACCCTCGCCCGCGCCAGGCTTCACGGAATCAGCATCGCCATCGCCCGGGCCGGACTTCACATCGGCGTCACCCTCGCCGGAGCCGAGCCGCACGGTCTCGCCATCGCCATCGCCGAGGTTGGCGGAATCGGCTCCATCCTCGCCGGAATCGGGTTTCGCGGTTCCGGATTCACCCGGCTCGGCCGGGTCATCGGATCGCTGCCCGGCCACGCTGTGCCGCGACTCTCCGCCTGCGGCCACATCCGCGCGAGGGGCGATCGGCACGACCCGGATGGTGCCGTCGGGGTCGACCCGCAGCTCGCGCGGCCGTGCGCCTCGCGCGAGGGCGTCCGCCACCTCGGGATACCCTGCGGCCGTTTCGGCCAGCGCGTGAGCCGGATCCGTCCCGCCGAGATTCACCACCAGAACCAGCGGAGGCTCGCCCGCCAGGATGCCGACGCGATCGGTGACCGGCCGGGCATCCGCGCGCAGCAACGCGTCACGTTCCAGGGCGGTCGCCATCGCCCGGTCCAGGCGCTCGACGCGCTCCTCGGCCCTTGCGAGCCGTTCCGGATCGTCCGCCGCCCGCGCGGCGTCGCGTTCGCGCACCGCGTCGTGGTTCTGCGCGGCAAGCCGGTCCAGCACCGCCTGCCGCCGGTCGGCCTCGGCGCGGCGGTCCTGATCCGGGTCGGGCGTGCGCGGCCGGTCGAATTGCGGCGGGTTGTGCTCGGTCTCGCCCGCGTCGATCGAGCGCGGGGCGTCGTCGCGCGATACGAAGGACAGCCGGTCGGCCATGCGCCGCAGCGCTCCCCTTGGTTCGCGCCGGACCAGATCGGACCCGCCGTCGCCGAGCAACCGGGAGATCCGCTTGACCAGCTTCTTGACACTGCCGTCGGACATGCCGTGGAAGAGCCTGCCGAAGGCGTCGTCCAAACCACCGTCGCCGGTCGGGGCCGGCACACGCCACCCGCCGTTGCCATCGGCCTCCAGCACGATGCCGAACGAGTAATCGGCGATCTCGATGCTGCCGACCGTGGTCCGCGGCCACGACACGCCCGGTCCGCTCCCCGGCTCGGGCAGCGGCACCTGCCTGGTGGCCAGCCGGTGGGCCACCACCGCCGGATGCGGTTCGCCGACCTCCGGTTCCGTACGGAAGTTCGTCAGCGCGTCGTGGCGCAGCGAGCCCTTGTTCTGGCGGCCCTCGTAGGCTTCGTGTGCGTCCGCTTCCCGCTGATGCTGCTTGGTGTGGAACATTTCCGGACCGAGCTGACGCAGCCACGCCTCGAAGCCGAGACCGGTGCGGCCTGCCTCGCGATAGCGCAGATAGTGCGCCAAGAACTGTTGCATCGTCTCGTAGCGGTCGGGCGCGCGATACGGCCCCTCCGCCACCCCCGCGGGCAGCCAGCGGGTGCCACCGTCGTCCGGCGAGACGGCGAGGTAGTCGAGGCGATGCGTTCCGCTCCACAACACCTCGGCATATGCCGAATTCCGCACCGCCAGTTCACGCAACGCGTCGATATGCCCGCCGGGCTGCGCCACGATGACCAGGCGGTGCACACCCCGCTCACCGGTGAACAGCGCGATGCGTTCGGTCAGGCGGACACCGGCGGGATCCCGGTCGAGCAGGGCGTTGACCGTGCGCCGCGCCACCGCCGAGTCGTCGGCCTCGACGGGAGCGTGCCGCGCCGGCTCCGCCGCATCATCGGCCATCGGCCACGGCTGGTAGCGGCCGTGGTTGTCCGCGGCGGAACGGGCGACTTCCATCGTGATCTCGGCCTCGGGCAGCCCCACCTTGTCGACGTACTTGCGCAGCGCCGTCAGCCCGGCGTCCAGCGCGCGACGCTCGGGCGGCACGCCGTCGTCGGCGTGCGACGCCTTCCGGTAGGCCCGATCGTAGGCCTGCGTGTAGGCGGTCTCGGCGGGGCCGACGGGCACGAAGCGTCCCGATTCCCGCAGCACGCGCAGGGTTTCGATCTCGACAGCGAAGTCACCGGTGCGCATCCGCCGAAGTTCGGGCGAGTCCGCCTTGTGCGGGCTGGGCGCGTGGTCGAGGTCGGCGGCGGTGAATCCGTTGGCCCGGTCCCATTCCGCGGCGTAGTGCGTGGCGTAGTCGACGCCGTCGATCAGCGGCCCGCGTTCGACCAGCGCGGCGCGCACCTCGCGCACCGCCGCCCGGTAGGCCGCCGCGTCGAGCATCGATGGCCGGACCGACGAGTTGTCGCGATACGCGCGTGCGGCGATCTTGCGTGCCTTCTTGCGTGCCTCGTCGAACGTCTCGCGCAGTCGGTCGTCGTGTTCGACGGTGCGCGGTTCGTCCGGGGTGCGTTCCCGCTCGCTCTGGTACTTCGCGCGTTCCTCGCGGACCCGGGCGAACTCGAAGGCCCTGGCGTGCGCCTCGGCCTGGCGGTCGAGCATCGTGCCGACGTACTCGTCACGCGACAGCGTGAGCCGTTCCAGCGGACCGTCGCCCACCCGCGTCTGCTCGGCCATGGCGGCGGCGTGCACCCACGCTTCGGCGAGCTCGAGCGCCGACGAATTCAGGTGCAGCACAATGCTGTCGGCCGACGGCACGTAGCCGCTGTCGGACCGCAGCTGCTGCCTGCCGTCACGCGCGGCCGGTGGGTCGTCGAACGTGAACCGGATATCGACGCCGAGCCGGTCGACGGTGCTCATGGCCCACCGGCCGACGGAATTGCCGTCGCCGCGCACCCGCTCCCCGCGCATGTTCTGGTAGACGCGCAGGTTGTCGCCGTCCAGCTCGCGCATCACGCGGTCGAGCCGGTTGGCCAGGTGGTCGGCCGGTACCGGCTCCTCGGCCGCGGGCCGCTCCGATCGAGCGACATCGTCGGGCGGATTCGGCGTCCGCTCGCGCATCCAGTGGCCGTCGTCCCCGGACCGGACCGCGGAAGGATCGGTCTGCTCGTGCCGCAACCGCACCGCGCCGGAGTCGTCGACGTCCACCCACACCCGGTCCGCGACGACATCCTCCACCACCAATGTGTGCCGCAGTGACGTGTCGGGCGCCTCGTCGCCGGTCACCCTGGTGAACCGGTCACCGTTCTCCGCGACGAACACCTTCGGCGGCCGTCCGGGCAGCCACGCCACCCGGTCGGTGAGCCAGCTGCCACCGGCCTCGCGAACCTGCCGATCCATCAGGTCGTGCCCGACTCGCGCCGCGAGTTCGAGGGCGACGTCGTCCCGGGCCGCTACCGCGCGCACGCGATCGGCGGCGAGTTCGCTGAGGATCCGCAGCTGAGCGTCGAAGTCGGCCAGCTGGTCGTCGCCGAGCTCGCGCCGCGTGCGGGCGAGTTCGCGCAGGTGGGCGAGCACATCCGCCCGATCCTGTGCCAGCGCGCTGCGGTCGAGCGCGTTGTGCTCGGGATCGAATCCGTCGAGCTTGCGTACCAGTTCATCCCGCATCGCGTCGATGCGGCCGATCTCCCTGGTGTGAGCCGCGTGCCTGCGCACGAGGTCCTGCGTCTCGCGCGCGGCCTCCGCTGTCGCCGGCCGGTATTCAGCGGCCGAGCGCTCGTGGTGCTGGGCGGCGTCCCAGTCCCGGCCGTGCGTGCTGCGGGCACTGGCGCTCTCCTCGGCGGACCACGGCGGGTCGAACAGGTCACCGGCGAGCAGCGCCTCGACGCCCGCCTCTCGTCCCCGTTCGCGCAACCGGTCGGCATCCATCGCCGGGTCGGCCTCTTGCGCCCGGGCCACGGCCGCGTCGTAGGCGTCGAGGTACTGCCTGCGTACCGCGCGCTGGTACTCGACCTCGACCGGCGCCAGCGCGGTGGGCCGGCCGGGATACCCGGCGTTCTCCAGTTCGCGCAGGAATTCCGCCTGCCTGCCGGTCGCGACGGCATCGGCGCGCAATTGCGCCGTGACGTAGTCCTCCCGTGACATGCCCCGGATCCGGGACGGCGTGACCTCCACCTGCCCTGCTCGGATCGCCTCGGTCAGCGCGGCCACACGCACGAGTTCGCCGGCCAGCTCCACCTGTCCGCGGTCATGGGTGTCGAGCCGGATGTCCATGGTGCGGCGGTCGAAGGCGTCGGCCGCGCCGATCTCGTCGCCGAGGTCGGCGAACCGCACCCGGGCGCCCTCCGCGCGGAGCAGTTCCGCCGCCTCGCGACCGACGGCGGACTCTTCGAGCACCTGCCACACTTGGGCCGATTCGGCGTCGACCCGGCTCAGCTGCCACAGGTCGTCGGCGCGGACTTCGCTGTCGGCGCGCTCCGGCTGGTCGGCCGCGTCGTCCGCCGCCGGTTCCCGCTGGTTGTCGTCGACCCGCTCGCGCGATCCGGTGGCGTCCGGCGTCGAGTGCGTGTCCGCGTCGGCGAACTCCGGCTCGCTGAAACGCACTGTCGGCGCGGGATCGCCTGCTTCGACACGTATTTCGGTGAAGCCGTGCTCGGCCGCCAGCTCGCCGAGGAGGGAGTCGCGCATCGTTTCCTCTGGCGTCCGGTAGAGGTCCGGGTCGTGGCCCGGGCCACCGTCCCGGTGCCATTCGCCCCGGATCTCGGTCACCAGGTGCCCGAATTCGGACATCGCGCTGCGGAAAAGGCCCGCGCCGTCGGCCGGTCTGGTGGCGGGCTGTATATGGACGCGCAGCACCCCCTCGGTGTCGACGGTGACGTGGATGCCGCCTTTGCCGTTGGGGTAGAGCCAGGTGTTGCGTCGGTCGTATTCGCGGACCACGGTGTGGTCGTCGCCGACCGGCGTGATGGCGTCGGGCGGCGGCACAGGGGCGATGTCGCGCGCGTGCTCGCGTACCCGCGCCAGCCGCTGCATGGCCAGGTCGTGCCAGTCGGTGCGGCCGTAGCGCTCGAACTGCGGCCGCAGCGCGGCGACCCGTTCGATGAGGATGTCGACGGCCTCGCGGGTCAGCTCGTTGTCGCGGTAGCGGACGCTTCCGTCGGCGTCGCGGGCGAGGAATCCTTCGGCGAACGGGCTCACCGCGTCGCGGGCCTCGGCGCTGTTCTCGAAGGCACGGCTGTGGTCGATGCCCGCGAGTTGCCGGTCCGGCCCGGCGAGCCAGCCGAAACGATCCCGGTCCGGGGGCCGGACCACGGTGTCGAGCAGGCCGAGGGCGCGGCCGGGAATCGAATCGGCGTAGCCGAGTTCGTGCGGATCGGTGAAATCGCGGTGCCGGTCCCCGGCCGGTTCACCTGGCATCACCTGCTGGTAGACGACGTTGGGCTCGTGCAGTACCGACTCGGGCACGGGGGCGTCGACGGCCCGGCCGAGCGCCCCGGTGAGTACCTCGGCGACGGCGTGCCGCGGATTGACGACGATCTTGCGGATCAGTTCGGTGCCGTTGGCGAACCGGACCAACTCGACGCTCCGGGCGCTGTGCGCCGAATCGCCCTCGCGCAGTATCGTCGCGCCGATCTCGCCGGAAGCCAGCGCATCCGCCACGACCTGGTCGAACGAGCGGGTGCCGTGCGCGGCGTCCCAGGCGTCGCCGTAGAAATCGGCGTGGGTCCGGTCCGGGCCGACGGTCTCGGCGTCCATCAGCGGGCGCAGCGCCTCGAACGCGGCCTCGCGGGCCTTGTCCTGCAGATCCTCGGGCCAGGCGTCCGGCTCCGCCGCCCGCGCGGCCGCGTGCGCGGCGTCGTACGCCTGGATGTACACCCGCTCGAGTTCGGTCTCGGGGATCTCGTGCCGCGCCGCGCGCAGTTCGCCGATCGCCGCGAATTGCATGATGCGCGCGGCCGTCTCCAGGTCGAGCATCGCGCCGACGTACGCGCGGCGCGACGACTGCGTCCGGAGCCGGGCGGCGTCGGGCATGTCCGGCGCGTGGGCCAGATCGGCGAGCGTGCCGCCGCGCACCAGGGCGAGTATCTGCTGGGTGTCGGTCAGGCCCGGATCGAGAACCAATCGCCGTTGCGCGGGGTAGTAGCGATCCGGCGCGCCCGATTCGTACTCGACCCGCACCTTGTGCTCGGTCAGCGCCCGATCGATCTGCCTGCCGATCTCGGTCCGGGCCAGTTCCGCACGGAGACGGGCGGTCCGCTCCGCTGCCGCGGTCCCGGCGAGATCGCGCGGCGTGACCGCACCGACCGGGTCGCTCGGCGCGATCGGCCCTGGCTCGTCGACGGATCGGACGCGCACGCGGCCGAAGTCGTCGATCTCCACTTCGAGGAACCGGCGGTCGACATCGTCGCGGCCGAGCAGCGCGGCCGCGAACGGGTCGCGCTCGGCTTCCCGCATGACTCGCTCGTGGTCACCGGCTTCCGCGGCGATCACCAGCCGGTCCGGCTCGCCCGGCACATGAGCGACGTGATCGGTGAGCACCCGGGCGCCCGACTCACCGCGGATGGCCGCGCCGAGCACGCCCCGCGCGGCCGATGCGGCGAGACTGTGCTGTTGCCCTTCGAGCCGGGTCCCGGCCTGGTCCCGCAGATCCGCCGCGTCGCTCAGCACACGCAGATCGTCCTGCCTGCGCAGCGATTCGGCATCGTGGTCCGACCGGGTGGCCGCGTCCTCCGCCTCCCGCAGCGCCCGATCGATCGTCGATCGGGAGACGTCGCGGGTGCCGAAGAGCGCCTCCGCCCGGCGGGCGAATTCCGCGGCGGCCTCCCGCGCCCGCAGCCTGGCGTCCTGGCGGGTCAGCGCGCCGTGCCACAGTTCGTCCGCGGTGGTCGGCGAGAACGGATGGTGCCTGCCCGCCTCCGCCGCGCCGTCGCGGCCGACGTTGGCCTCGTCCCAGATGTTTCCGTAGTAGTCGGCGTAGTTGCGCCCGTTGTTCCATTCCGTCCGGCGCAGCGGCTCGCGCAGCGCCGCGACGCCGAGATCGTGGGCCTCGGTGCGGGTTCCCGCGTTGTCCCAGCGCCGCCGGGACAGCTCGCGGTCGAACGCTGCCCGGTAGTGCTCTTCGAGCGGATGTTCGGCGATCTCGTAGCCGAGCGCGCGCAGTTCGGCCGCGAGCCGGAAGTGCCTGCCGCTGGCGGCGGCTTCCTCGTCGACCATCGCGTCGACGAATTCATCGCGCGACATCGCGCGGATGCGCTCGGGTGTGTTCGCTGTGGTGCGCTGGAGATGACGTTGCGCGTGCAGCGATTCGTGCGCCAGAGCCAGCGCCTGGCGCACGTGCGAATTGCCCGCGGTGAACGCCAGCGCCGACAGTTCGCGACGCCGGAACTCGCCGGTCCGCCCGTCCGGCGCGGTGTCTTCGTAGCCGGTGCGGATCGGGCCGCTGTCCAAGCTCGCCAGAATCTGTTTGCCGTAGTCGGTCTGCCGGAGCAGGGCGCGGACCTGGTCGTCGTGGGTGTCGAGAACCAGGCGGTCGTTCGTCGGCGCGTCGACGGCACGGCCGATTCCGCCCTGCTCCGCGTGGTGCAGCAACAGATCGTGCAGCGCGCGTACGGGTTTGCTCGCCGGACCGAGATCGCCGAAGTGGTCGCGCAGCACGACTTCGGCGAAAGCTTCGGCCACCGCCTCGTGGTCATCGAGCAGGCCGTCCTCGTCGAGGCTGTACCCGCTGAGTTCCCGCAGCCACTCGCCGAAATCACCGTCGGGGTCCGCGGCGGCCAGCTCGAGCAGATGGCGCTCCGCCCGCATCCGCGCGGCGAGACCACCGGCGTGGTCGAGCACGTGACCGTATTCGTGCACCGCGACGGCGAAAACGGGCCGCCGCGACATCATCGGCTTCAGTTGGTCGTTGCCTACGGCGTTGTGCACCGCCGCACGGAAGTCGCGTGCGCTCGTAGCGTGCTCGTGACTGAGGACGATCGCCTTGGTGAAGACCTTCTTGGTGACGTCGTCGATCTGACCGTCGGCCCACCCGAGCTCGCCCCGCTTCAACTCGCCGATGCCGACGCCGCGCAGGTCGACGTGCGGGAACCGCTGGTGCATTTCGACCACGGCCCTGGCGTATTCGCGCACCACCTCGGGGTTCAGGCCCGGCCGGTCGAACCCGAACACCTCGAACCCTGGGTTGCCCGTGGCCTCGCGCAGCCGGTCCCGCAACAGCTCGCCGACCTCGTGCGGACTCAGCTGCGACCACTCGTCCGCGGTCGCGGCGCCGAGCACCTCCGTATCGGGCGCGTCCGCCGCGATGTCCTCGGGCGGATGGGAACCGCGCGGGGACTCGTCCGCCATGCGGTCCCGATCGACGTGCGGATCGTCATTCCCGGACCGCTCGACGCGGTGCGGCTGTTCGCCTTCCGGCGTGCTCGCCCTGCCCGGCGTCAACCGATCGATGAACCGGCCGAACCTGCCGCGCGGCGCGGCGCGATCCGCCAAGTCGG
The DNA here is from genome assembly GCF_044452545.1 of Nocardia sp. NPDC051900. NCBI lineage: Bacteria > Bacillati > Actinomycetota > Actinomycetes > Mycobacteriales > Nocardiaceae > Nocardia > Nocardia sp. NPDC051900. The sequence continues at coordinate 425,278 of NZ_JBITBU010000002.1, forward strand.
TGGAGCCGTCGCCGAGCAGCTCGATGATCCGCGCGACCAGCTTCTTCCGGTCGGGCGCGGACAGGCCCCGCAGATGCGTGGACAGAACATCGGATTCCGATCGGTTCGACAGCGGAGCGGGCACCCGCCAGCCGCCGTTGCCGTCGGGTTCCAGATGGATGCTCAGCACCGTCGACCCGACTCGGAAGATTTCCAGTTCGTGATGCGACGGGCGTGGTATTCCCGAGTCGCTGGGCAGCGCTATCCGGCGGGTGTACAACCGGTGCGCTACCTCGGCCGGATGCGGCGGCGTCAACGGCGGATCGGCGGCGGCAGCGGTGCGGTGCCCCGCCTCGTGGAAGCCCTCGGTCAGCCTGCCCGGCACGTGGAAACCCTGGCGGCTGGTACCGCGGGCCTTCTCGGCGTCTTCGGCGGTGTAGAACGCGTCGGGTCCGAGTTGTCTCAGCCACTCCTCGAACCCGAGATGCGTGCGGCCCTCCGCCCGGTAGCGCAGATAGTGCGCCAGCATCTCCGTGAGCGCTTCGGTCCTGCTGGGGTGACGGTACGGCCCCTCCGCCGCCGTGACGGTGATGTGGTGCATGGTCGGCAGGCCGCCTGCCCCGCGCACCGCCTCGCGGTAGTCGAGATAGTGCGACCGGTCCCAGAGCACGTCGGCGAGTTCCGGGTGGGTCGCCGCCAGTTCGCGCAGGGCGTCGATGTGCTGTCCGGGTTCTGCGACGACCACCAGGCGCGGCCGCCTCCCCGGCTCGGAATCGGCCGGGTAGCGCGCGACGCGATCGGTGAGCCGCTCCGGATGCGGCTCACCGTCGAATTCCTGATCCAGAACGCGCCGGGCGAGTTCGGCGTCGTCGTCGCGCCCGATCTCGCGCGTCGCGGGGTCTTCGGAGCGCGGCGCGATCCCGTCCTCGCGCGCCTGCGGATGACCCCACCGCGACTCGTCCTCGTTGCCCGCCGCGCGGACGACGTCGAGGGCGATCTCGGCCCGGTCCAAGCCGACCCGGTCGAGATAGCGCCGTACCGCCTCGCGTCCCGCCCGGTGGGCGGCCTGCTCCGGCGGCGGAGCCTCGGGGTTGCGGCGATGCGCCTTCTCCGCCTTGGGGTACGCCTTGTCGTAGGCCTCGGTGTACGCGCGTTCGGCCGGGCTTACCGGGACGTATTCGCCCAGATCGCGCAGCATGCGCAGGCTTTCGATCTCCAGCGCGACATGCGTGGCGCGCTCCCCGACCCTGGCACGGCTGTCGCGCGCCTGCGCGTCGGCATCGACGACGCGTTCGGTCGGCGCGATGCCGTGCGCCCGATCCCATGCCGCCCCGAAGTGATCGCCGTAGTCGCGCCAGTCGACGTGCGGCCCGAGGTGGTTCAGGTGCTCACGCACGGCGCGCACACCGGCGCGGAAGGCGGCCCGGTGGTATAGCGGGAAGGACCGGACGACGCCGGACTTCCAGTACGTCTTCTCGGCGTACCGCAGCGCGTCGTCGTAGGCCTTGCCGTAGGCGCGTTCCAGGTCGTCGACGCCGATCCGGTTCGGATCGATCATGCCGGTGTCGTCGGCGTTGCCCGCGTACATCAGGGCGTACGCCTCGGCCATCCGGTCCAGCATCAGGTCGACGTATTCGTCGCGGGAGAGCGTCAGCCGCGCCAGCGGTTCGCCCGCTGCCTCGTTCACTTGCTCGGCCAGCCGCGCCGCGCGCACCAATTCCGCTGCGTGCCGCCGAGATCCGGCGTCGGATTCCAGCACGACGGTATTGGTGACCGGGTTGTAGCCCGCGTCCGGCCGCAGTCCGTAGCGCCCGCTGTCCATGCGACGGATGCTCGCCTCGGACTCGGCGCTGAACCGGATGTCCACCCCGAGCCGCTCGAGCACGGCCGCCGCCCATCTGCCCTGTCGACTGCCGCTGAGTTCGACCAGTGCCTCGTTCCGCAATGCGGCCGCGTGCTCGGTGATCGTCCGCTGGTGCGTCCCCTCGTCCACCCGGTGCCGGGGCGGATCGGCCGGCGCGGGCGCGTCGGCGGCGTCTCGGAGGACGTGCAGGTCACCGGATTCGTCGAGGTGCACCCGGATGTCACTGGGTGGCGGTTCTCCGGCCAGGGCGGCGCGGTCGGACAGGTCCCGCCGCACGATGTCGGTGATCTCGCCCAGTACGCGGGCATGCTCCGTGGTCGCCCGCGTGTGCTGCGCGGTCAGATCCGCGAGCAGCAGCACGTAGCTGGTGCCATTCCAGATGTCGATACGCTCGGACCGTTCCCGGACCAGGTCGAACTTCTCCTGCCGGGTGGACGGGATCTCGTCGTCGGGAAGGTTGAATCCGTCCTGCAGCCGCCGGAACGCGCGATCCCAATCCGCCTCGATGCGCGCCAGCTCGCGCCTGGCCGCCGCCTCCGTCCGCTGGAGCCGATCCAGTTCGCGGGCCGTCGCGAGATCGGAGGGAGCGTATTCCGCCGCCCCCTCGGGTGAGCGGTGCGCGGCGTCCCACTCCTCGCCCGCCTCGTGCCGTCCGCTGACGCCCTTGCGTGGATCCTCCGGTGCGTCGAATCGCGGATCGGCCAGCAACTCGGCCACGCCCGCCGCGCGCCGTCGCTCGCTGTCCACGCCCGAATCCGATCGCGGTTCCCTGGCATCCAGGTCCAGCACCTGACGCAGGTCCGCGTCGGCGCGGTTGCGCACCTCCTCGAGATCGATCACCCGCAGCGACGCCCGCTCCAGTTCCGACAACCGGTCTCGCCAGGCGCTCGCCTGGTCGATCCGGATCCTCCGGCCGTGCAACTGCTCCATGGTGTCGGCCAGTGCGACGCGAGTGCTCAGTTGCCCGTCGTCCGCCAGGCCGCGAGCCGCCTCCGCGCGCAGCGCCCGCGCCGCGTCGACCGCCGCGGCCGCGGCGTCACGCCGGGCGGTCAGCCGAGCCGCCTCCGCATCCCGGATCGCCCGGCGCGCCGGGTCGTCCACGAGGCCATCCGGCTCGACGGCCCGGTCGAAGACATCCAGATAGGCCGATTCCAGCGCGCTGCGCTGCGCGGCATCGATCACATCGCGCACCGGCCCGCCGTACGGGTCGTAACCGGCCTCGCGCATCTCCCGGTGGAATTCGGCTTGGCGGCCGAGCGCTTCGGCCTCCACCCGCACCCGCGCGGCGACGTGATCGGCGCGGTCCAGCGCGCGGATCCGGGCCGGGTTCACCTCGAGTCTGCCCTCGGCGACCGCACCGGCCAGCTCCGCCGCCCGCACGACCGCCGCCGCCTGCGCCAGCTGGTCGCGGCCACGGGTGCCGACGAACACTTCCATCGTCCGCCCGTCGAACCCGTCCGGCTGTCCGGGACCGTCGCCGGGTTCCTCGAACCGGATGGCGGCGCCGAGGTCGCGCAGCCGGGTGAGCGCTTGCCTGCCGATCTCGCTGCGCACCAGCACTTCACGTACTTCCGTCGCGGCCACATCGGTCGGGCGATGGTGCCAGCCTGCCGGTTGCGCCTCGTCCGGGCGGACCAGATCACGCGCGCCGTTCGCGTCGCTACCGGCGGTGACGGGTTCGGTGAGGTCGGCGGGCTGTGCATCGGTTCGGCGGCGCGGCTCGTCCCCGTCCCGGGGGTCCTCTGCCCGAACCGCGTGTCGCTCGGAGTTCTGCGGCGCTTCGACGGCGTCGCGTTCGAACCCGCCCGGCTCATCGCGCGAGATGAACCGCTCCAGCCGCAGCCCGTCCATGAACCGGCCGAGCCACCCGCGGCGGCCACCGCGGTCGACCGCTTCGTGCAGCAGGCTGTAGGCCACCCGCGTTGGCTCGCTGACCTGGAACAGGCCACGCGACTGCACTTCGGCGAACGCCTCGGCCAGCGCCTCCGCCGGGTTGAGCTGCCCGGTCTTGTCGAAGCTGTATCCGCTGAGGTTGTCCTTCAGCCACGCCAGGTAGCCCTCGGTCGTCGGTTCGCCCAGATGCTTGGACATGTAGTGGTTCAGCAACGCGGCGTCGAGCTTGCGCCGGGCGTAGCCACCGCTGCTGATGTCGAGGATGTGGCCGAACTCGTGGACCGCCAGCGCATGGACGGGCCTGCGGGTGGCGCTCGAATGCAACCATCCCGATTCGACGCTCTCTTCGACGGCCTTCCGGAACTCCGTCGCGCTCGCGGCATAGCGCTCGTTGATCAGCAGGTCGTCCGCGTATACCCGCCGGGTGCCGTGCTCGATCAACTGCCCGGTTTCGGCGAAGACGCCGCGCGGCAGCTCGCCGACGACGATTCGGCGCAGGTTCGCCTGCGGGTTCCGCTCGAACATCTCGACCATCGACCGGGCGTATTCCCGCAGCACCTCCCCGTTGAGGCCGGCCCGGTCGAAGCCCGTCACCTCGAACTCGGCATTGCCCGTGATCCGCCGCATCGTGTCGCGCAGCTTCTCCCCGACCTCCGCCGGACCCAGCCGCGACCACTCGTCGTCGAACGGCGCACCGAGCAGCTTCGCATCGCCCTCGACCGCATCGATCAACCGGTCGTACAGCATCCGGACCGGCTCGGCCACGTTGTCGCGGCCGTGGGCGACCACCTGGACCAACGCCTCGGCCATCGCCTCCGACGGTTCGATCCCTTGGGACGTCAGGCTGTAGCCGCTGAGGTTGTCGCGCAACCATTCCGTGAAGCCGTCCATCGTCCGGTTGTCCGGATGGTTGTCCATGTAGTGGTCGAGCAGCTGGTCCTCGGCTCCGCGCCTGGCGGCGTTGTCACCCGCGAATTCCAGCGCGTGCCCGAACTCGTGCACGGCGATCGAATACGCGGGCCGCCGCAGCACCGCCCGGTCGTACAACCCGTCGCCGACCCGGTCGGTCATCGTCTGCCGCAGGTCCCGCGCGCTCGCGACGTATTTCGGGCTCACCGTGATCGACTCGGTGTAGTGGTGCCCGTCCTCGTACCCGGAACGCGCCTCCGCGATCGCCTTGTCCGGCAAGTCGCCGATGCCGATGCGGCGGATGTCGACCTGCGGGAAGCGCGAGTGCAGGTCGACCATCGCGCGGGCGATCTCGCGCACCGCCTCCGGGTTGAGACCGTCGCGGTCGAAGCCGAACACCTCGAACTGCGGGTTGTCCGTCATCCGGCGCAGGTCATCGCGTAGTTTCTCGCCGACCTCCGCCGGGCTCAGGCGCGACCATTCGTCATCGGTCGGTGCGCTGAGCAGTTCGGTGTCGAGAGCATGCGCCGCAGGCTCGTCATCCGGCGTGCGTGGCGGCGTCGGGTCGCCCGCCGGTTGCCCCGGGTGCTCCCCGACCGCGAGATCGGGATGCGCGTCCGCGGCGACGAACCTGGTCGCGCGCGCGTCGTGCAGCGTCCCCTGGATCAGCACCTGGGAGAACTGGTCCGGCAGATCGAAGATCGGCTTGTACTTCCAGGACGCGCCCTCCGGCGGCGCCCCGGTCCGCCATTCCAGGATCACCCCGTCGCCGTCGGCGAATGCCTCGGCGGCACTGCGCGTACGCGACCACGACGTGGTGTCGCTCTCGGCGGCGCGGCGCTGGGAGATGTGCTCTTCGGCGGACAAGTCCACGGTTCCGCGTGGCACCGCGCGTCCCGAAATCGCCTCGCGATACGACGGATTCGCCGACCCGTCGGGCAGCAACCGGGGGATGCCGCGATACAGCGGCGTCCCGTCCTCCGGCAGGTCGCCCTCGAATAGGACGTCCCCGTCGCGACCGAACGAGTCGTCGGGGTCACGCGCTCGCGAACCGTCGTTCGGAAGGTCGATGTGGTCGGCGTCGAGCGAGAGCGGCGCGTCGCTGTTCTCCGGCGGCTCGGCGGCCAGCCGGGTCAGCAGGTCGTGCAGCGCTCGGGCGGGCGCGCTGACCGGTTCGTCGTCGCCACGGAGCACGTGATCGGCGAACGCCTCGGGCAGCGCCTCTTCCGGCCGCAGGTTGCCGTCGCGGTCGAAGCTGTGGCCGCTGAGCTGGTGCAGCCAATCCTCGAAAGCGAGACCGGGGTCGCGGGTGTCGTCGTCGAGATAGCGCTCGTACAGGTGTTCCTCGGCGCGATGGCGTGCGCTCTGCTGGCTCGCGTGGTCGAGCGCGTGCCCGTATTCGTGCGCCACGACGGCACGGACGGGACGGCCCAGAACTTCCGCGGAGAACCGGCCGTTGTCCACACCGATCCGCATCCGGTCCCGGAAGGTCTGCGCACCGGTCGCGTGGTCGTAACTGAGGACGATCGATTCGGTGAACATGCGGCCGGACGCGTCCAGCCGTGGCTGCGCCATGCCGATCACCTCGGGCGGCAGCCCGCCGATACCGATGCTGCGCAGGTCGGCGGACGGGAACCGATCGACCAGATCGACCATTGCCCTGGCGTATTCCCGCACCACCTCGGGGTTCAGACCGTCGAGGTCGAACCCGAAGACTTCGAAGTCGGGATTCCGCATGGCGTCGCGCAGATGCTCCTGCAGCCGCTCGCCGACCTCCTCCGGACTCAGGTGCGACCATTCGTCCTCGCCCGGAACGCCGAGCAGCTCCGCATCGCGGGCGGCGGCCACGTCGCTGTCGCCGTCCTGCGGAGGGACCGACGAATCGTCGGCGTCCCGCGCCGGAGTGCCGGTGTCGCGCGCCGAGGCGCCGGTATCGCGTACCGGAGCGCCGGCATCAGGTACCGAGGCGTCGGCGAGCGGCGCTCGAGCCGGTGTTCGCGCCAGCGCGGGCGATTCGATGCCGCCGATGACATCGACCCGCACCAGCGCGCCGTCCCGATGAAGGTTGAACTCGCGCGAGGTGACAACGCCATTCTTGGTGGCGTGCACCAGGTGGTACTCGACCTCCAGCGTCCCGTTCCGGTGCGCCTCCAGCAGTTGCTCGCGCGCCTTCGACAGCGCCCGCCCCGCAGCGCTGTCCGGGTCGACGCCGCGCGCCGCCATCTCCTCGGGCGTCTCGGTCAGAATCCGCCGCAAGTTCTTGTCGATCGCGGCCGTGCGGCGCAGATACTCCGGCGAACCCTGTTGCGCTTCAGCTACTTTCGAACCGCCAAGGTCCCAGTGGACACCTTTGGCCTCGATCACCACCAGTTTCGGCGGACCACCGTCGGCGCCGGGAACCAGCACCGCTATGTCGACGGTATCGGCGCCATCGATCGCGCCATCGAACGGCGACAGCAGTATCGCCCCCGGCCGCGCTTCCGAGTCGAGCCCGAACGCCCTGCCCGTCAGTTCGCCGAGCGTCTTGGACGCCTTCACCAGCAACGGACCCAGCCGGTTGAACTCCGCGGCGTTGCGCTCCATCTCGCCGAGGCGATCCAGCTTCGCCTGCTTCTCCTCGTCGGAGAGGTCGGACTCGAGAATCTCGATCTCGAGTTTCTCCACGCGCCCGGGGAGCTTCTCCTCGGCCAGATCGCTGATCTTCTTGATCTCGAACTCCGCCATGTGCCGCTTGACCGCGTCATTGGCCTTGTTGCGCTGCGCCTCCACCGTCGCCCGCTCGGTGACCGTTTCCGCGATCTGGGCTGCGATCTTCGCGTCGACCACGGTGTACGGCTGCTTGTCGCCGGGATCGGCCATGAACCGGTAGGGGCGGTTCGTCAGCGGATCGCTGAGATATTCCTTGGTCAGCTCGTCGTGCAACCGGAAGCTGTCGTCGCGGTAGGTGCCCGCAGCGTCGTCTTCGTGATGCCACGTTCCGTCCGGATCCCGGTAGGAGTCGGGCCGATCACCGAACTTGTGCAGCACCCCGTCGGCGTCGCGGTACATACCGGTGGGCACATCGTCGTCGCCGTGCTCCGACCGGTGCTCGGCGTCGTCGGATTCACCGAGGAAGTCGGGCGACTCGTCGAGCGCCGGAGTGCGGTCGCGTGTGGGCCGCGCGCCGTCGCCCTCCGCATCACCACGATCCAGCGGCGCCACCTTCCGATCACCCGGTTCCGGCACTCCCTCGCTGTCGCGCGGCGGACCCGCCAGATCGGATGGCCGATTCGCTTCGTCAGTGGTGTCCGGGTCGCGGTTGCCCGGCGGAACACGCTCCGGGTCAGATGCATTCGAGTCGTTGCGCGAGCGCGCCGGGTCCGGCATCGGGTTCGATGCCGAGCGCGGCGGTATCGGGGCATCGTCCGCGGGACGCCCACCGGCGACCCTCCACCAAGTGTCGGCGTTCTTGCGGAACTCGCGGGCATGCCATTCGGCCTGTCCCGCCTTGATCCGCAGCGAGCGTTTCGTCACCCCTTCGGGCAGATCCGCCTCATCGATTCGGTCGATCAGGTCACGCAGCCGCCGCGCTTGCTCGGCGGCCCGCCTGGAGTGCATGTCGGCCATCTCGGCGCGCAACCGCGCGCGGAACTGCTTCGGCGTCTCGCCATCGCGCTGACCCGCGATCTCGCCCTCGGGACCATAGATCGGCCGTTCGTCGGCCGGTCGCACCCGCGGGTCGGAACCGCTCGGCGGCACCACCTTTCCCGCACCGTCGAACAGGATCGCCGAAACCGAGCGGAGGTCCGACGGCACGTCCGGCGGGAACCCCTTGCGGCTCTCCGCTCCCGGGTCGGACACCTCGATGCGGAACTCGCCGGTGTCCGGATGCATGCGCACGGTCAAGGTGTAGGCGTGCGCGCCGACCCCGTGCTCGTCGACCGGACCGGTGTATTCGTCCACCACGAGGGCGCGCGGTCCACGGCCTTCGGCGACATCGCGCGGGTCCATCCCCGCCGCCATCCGCAGCAATTCGTCGGCGATGCCCTGGTGACGAGACTCGTCCGGCCCGCCGTCCGGGTAGTCCCAGAGACGCCCGCCCGCGGCCTCCTCGATTTCACGCAGGGACATGCCGCGCTCGCCGACCGGCTCGTCCGGAGGCCGGATGGTATCGCTACCGGTGGCCTCCTGGAGTTCCGCGAGCGACAGCCTGGCGCACTCCCCGCGATTCTTCGGATGATTTTGTTGCGCATCGGAATCCGGATCGTCCCGCGTCGTCTCGTCGGTGTCCCGGCGAGCCTGGCCGTCGGTGTCCGCACTCCGGCGGCGGGTCGGGCCATCAGCATCCCCGCCCGGGCGGCGGGCCGGGCCATCGGTATTCCCGCCGGGGCGGCGCGCCGGTCTGGACTCACCTGCGTCACCGGCGAGCGGCAGCACAACCGGTTCCGCGGTATCGCGCCTGCCGTGGTCGGATTCCGAGGTATCGCGTGATCGCGACGCCTCGCCCGGTCGATCCGCATTCGCCTGACGCGTCTCTCCGGCCGGGCGCGTCCCGCCGTCCTGGCGCGTCTCCCCGACCTGACGGGTCGCCCCCGCCTCCCGCCTGGCTTCGGCTCGCGGCGCCTCGGAGTCGGCCTTGCCCGCACGCACCCCGGCCTCGTCGCGACCGGAACCGGCGGCGCGATCGGCCACACCGGCCCGGCCCCTGTCGGCGGCCGCCCTGCTGTCCGGGTCGGCGGCCTGGGCGCGCGAATCGGCGGACGACGCGGGCCGTGCGTCGCTCGATCCCGGCGAAGCAGGAGACGCGTGCGTCGCGCCCGGCGCGACACCAGTGGACGGCGGCGTGCTCGCGATACTCGGTCCGGCGTGTGGCGACGCCGGGTGGCCGGTCAGCGGAGCGCCCACGACCGGTGCCGCGCCCGTCGGCGCCGTGTCCGATACCGATCGCGTCTCCGTGTTCTGCACGCCGTCGACGGTGCCGCGCTGGGCGACCCCCGGTTCGGTAGCCCTATCATGCTGACCAGCGGCGATATTCGGCTCTTCGGACCGACCGGCTCCGGCGCCGCGGTCCTGTCTTCCTTCGTCGGCGAGCCCCGCGCCGGTGTCGGACGCCGACCGCTCACCGGTGGACCGTTCCCCCGACGACGAGTGCTCGCCCGACGTAGACCGCTCACCCGACGACGACTGTTCACCCGACGTGGACCGCTCACCCGACGACGACTGTTCACCCGACGTAGTCCGCTCACCAGCCGACGACTGCTCGCCCGACGTAGTCCGCTCACCAGCCGACGACTGTTCACCCGACGTGGACCGCTCACCAGCCGAAGACTGCTCACCAGCCGACGACTGCTCCCCCGACGACGCGCGCTCTCCAGACGACGCGCGCTCGCCGGACGTGCCCTGCGCCCCGGTCTGCGCCGGAGTGCCGGGCTCACCACTCCGCCCGGCGTCGTTGCCCTCCGACCTCGCGCCATCGGAGGCCGCGCCCGAAACCCGATCTCCCCCGGACGCGGTGGCGCGCGACGTATCCGTGCCGCCGGAGTTCGATGAACTATTGCCGGCCGCGGGCATTCCGGCGCGCGGTGCGCCCGCACCGTTCGTCGCCCCGGACGTGTCCGACGCACCGGAAGTGTTCCCAGCGCCTGGAGCCAGACTGCCGTCGCCCGCGCCGGTCGTTCCCGCGCCGTCGGGCCGGTAGCCCACCCGCGCCCCGCCCGCGTCGGCGAAGAGATTGTTCAGGCGGGTTCCCAAGTCGGGACGACTCATCGTGGTCGGCATCATCTTGTTCCATATGTGCGCGGAACCGACCTTCGCGACGCTGGTCATCGCGCCGTTGGAGGCGCCCGCGGTGAACATCCGCCAGTCGACCGGCGTGTTCCCCAGGTTCTGTAGCGCCTGGTCCAACCCGTCGGTCGCGACATCGAAGCCGAACTGCGTCGCGGTCGCGCCGACGAAACCCGCACCCGCGCCGACCAATCCCGCCGTCGTCCCGGTGATGATGCCGTGCAGGAACGGATTGAACTCCGGGCCGAACCGCCGGGTCAGCGCGTGGCCGAGTCTCTCGCCCAACGGCCCCGCCGCGGCGCCGCCCGCCGCGGAGCTGACGGCGGTGACGACGACCTGTTCGGCGTTGATGTTCTTGCGGTGCCCCTGCTCGACCTGATAGGCCTGCACGCCGAGTTCCTGCATGGTGCCGAGGATCGTGTCGATCGCGATGTGCCGGAGCAGGAAACTCACGAACCGGTTCGCCACGATCCGGCCCACGCGCTGGATCACCGCCTGCACCAACCGCTGACCGATGATGCGGACCGCGATCCGGGTGGCCGCGATCGCCGCCGCGTCCACCGCGGGCTTGAACGGGCCGGACGCGAACGACGCCGCCAGTTCCCCCGCCAGCAACGCCAGCGACGACCAGTACATCAGCTTGCCGTACTCGATCTCGGTGCCGACGTCGTAAGCGGAGTCGCCGATCTCCTTGAAGTAGTCGGCCAGCTTCGACAGCGTCTGGTCGTCCTGCGGGTTGCCGCCGCCGAATGTCAGGAAGCTGTCGAAGGCCTTGACCATCTCCTCGTAGCCGTCGCCCGAGGGATAGGCGGTCATCGACGCGCTCTTGGCCGCCACGATGTCGGGGATGACCGAGCGCAACTCGGACGCGGCGGTCCGCCAGTCCCCGCCCAAGGCCCACATCTGATCCTCGTTGCCCTCGGGCCACTCCATGCCGACGATCGGCTCGAGGTATTTCAGCGCGCCGGGCAGCTCGATGGCCATGCTCAGCTACCTCGACGGCCCGGTGCGGCCACCGAGCTCACCAGCTGGAATCGGTGACCGATCCACCACGATCGCGTTCTACCGTCTCGGTATCGGTGAAGCGCATGCCGCTGCCGTCGGAGAACTCCCTGCGCTCCCGCGCGTTCGGCGGCGCCGTCGGAGCCGGGACGGGTTCCGGAGCGCGCACCTCGGGCATGCCCTCGACCAGATCGGACAGCTTCGGCATCCGGGCCCGATGAGTGTCCAAAGGGGCCATGAGATCTCGTGTCTTGCGGGCCACATCGGCGCTGGCCTGCTGCGCGGCCTCGGTGACCGCTTTGGCGATCTCGGCATGGCTGAGATCCTCGATATTCGGCCCGAACTGGGTATCGATCACCGTGTTGTCGGCGTTCACGACCACCGTCACCCGCTTGCCGCGCACCGTCGCGCGGCCGGTCAGTTCGGCGCGCTCCTGCTGCAACCGTGCGATGATCCGCATCTGTTCTTGGACGCCGTCGAGGATGTCGGCCAAGTCCGCCTTGGCTTGCTCGTTCGTCATCGGTCGGTGAACCCCGGGTCAGCGGATGCCGTCGCGGTTGCCGTGCTCCATGTCGCGCAGCAGATTCGCGGTCTTCGTCTGTCCTTTGCTGAAGTTCTCGAACGTGCCCGCCATGTTTCGCGCGCCCTTGATCAGGTTGTCCCTGGTCGTGGTGTAACCGCCCGAGCCGTCCGGGCCGTTGGCGAAGTTACGGCCGATACTGTCGTTGCCCCAGCAGTTCCCCCGCGCCGCGATCGACGTGCTCAATCTGTCTATGATGCCGGTGATCCGGTCCTGGACATGCCCCGTCTTCTGGGCCGCCTTGCGGAACAGATGCTCATCGAATTCGACATTGTCCGCCATCGCGTCCGCTCCTCCACCCTCGAGTCCTTCCCACCCACGGTAACAGCGGATGACTAATCACCAGTGACGTCAACGTGAACGGGAAATTCCTCGATGTTTGCGGGCAGACTCCGCGCCCAGGTCGAGCGAGGCGCGGATCACCAGATACGCTCGGAGCCCCCGATTTTCGGGGCAAGACAACAGCTCACAGCTCCACCATAAGGGTGACCGGACCGTCGTTCACCAGGTCGATGTGCATGTGCGCGCCGAACCGCCCGGTGGCCACGGTTGCGCCGAGTTCGCGCAACGCCTCCGCGAAGTGCTCGATGAGTGGTTCGGCGACAGCGCCGGGCGCGGCCGCCGACCACGACGGACGCCTGCCCTTCTTCGTGTCCGCGTACAGCGTGAACTGGCTGACCACCAGAATCGGCGCGCCCAGGTCCGCCGCCGAGCGCTCCCCGTCGAGGATTCGCAACCGCCATACTTTGTCGGCCAATGCCCGCGCGGTCGCCTCGGTGTCGGAGTGCGTCACGCCGACCAGGGCGACCAGGCCGTGCGGGAGGCCGTCGACCACCGGATCGATGCTTCCGACGACCTGCTCGCCGAGCGTCACCCGGGCCGATCTCACGCGCTGTAGAAGGGCTCGCACAACCCTCGATCATGCCTTCCGCCATCGCGTCGGCCGCCGGGCGGGTCGCCGACCGCCGAACGACCCGGTCTGCCTGGCGGGATACAGGTGCGCGCGGGCGGCAAGCGTGACAAACTCGGTGCGCAGAAGAATGTGTTGCGCGGTTGCCGCGCGTTGGCGGAGGATCATGCTGGAAACGAGGAGCGCGATGGATCTGGACGCGATGGAGCGTCAGATCGCGGCGGATCGGTATGCGGCCCTCGACCGGACGGTCGAATCCGAATTGCGCTTGGCCACCTCGCTCGGCGAACTCGCCAAGGGGCTGATCGCCACCAAGAACAACGGCTCGACGCGCGACCGCACGAGGGAAGCGCTGGCGCCCGCCGAAGAAGCGGTGGCGATCCGCCTGCGCCTGCTGTCCAGGGGCCAAGTGCTCACCGCCCGTCTGGCCGGGGAACTGAACGACGCGCTGCGCTCCTTCGAGCAGGCGGCACGGCACAGCGGGCGCAGGGAACTGGCCACCACGACGATCCGGCGCGCCTGTGATGTCTACCGGCAAGTGGCGCGGGCGCATCCGGAAGTCGCGGGCCCGTGCGCCGACGGCCTGTCCAAGTGCGGTGTCTGGCTGGGCAGGCTCGACCAGGACGCCGCCGTGGCCGCGACCGAGGAGGCGGCCCGCATCCGCGCCGGCCTGGCCGCGGCGAACCCGGAGTTGTCCGGCAAGTACCTGGCCAGCTTGAGCACGCTGCTGCGCACGCTCATGGTCGGCCGGTCGCGCAAGCAGGCCATCGCCATGTACCGGGAGCGGTACGCCGCGTTCACCTCCACCAGCATGTCCATCCGGTTGCGCGCCTGCGGCATCCAGGACCTGGATCTCACTCCCAAGTCGCACCGGGCGCTGGTCGAACTGGGCTGCCGCACCCTGGAGGGAGCCGGACGGCTCACCCAGCAGCAGATCATGTTCAAATCCTCCGGCGACCTGTCGACCGTCGAGGAGATCAACTGGAAGCTGGCCCTCGTCGGCCTGCGACCGCTCGCGCCGGGCACCGAGCAGGATCAGCCGTCGACGCCCGTCCAGATCGGCTCCACCTTCGGCGCGCTCAGCGTCTACGTGCCGGAACGGGACGCCATCGCCCAGGTGCGCGCCGCGATCATCGCGGCCTACGCCGTCGACGACGCCTATCCCCTCGACCGCGAGAGCTATCTCGGTACGCCCGAGTCGAAGTGGAAGATCCGCGAGCCGAAGCTGAACACCTCCGCCACCCTCGGCGACGACATCGTGCTGATCGACCAGCCCTACGGCGGCTGGGTGACGGTCATGAGCCTGAACTGGGAACTCACCCCGGTGGCGAAACATCCGCTGGCACTGCGCCTCTCCCAGGACTGGCCGGTCGCGGCGATCACGGTCACGGAGGACGTGGCCTACGAGTTGTGCTGGTACGAGCGCGGTACGGCCACCCAGTACGCCGCGCTCGGCCGTCCTGCCGGGCAGGCTCCCCTCGACAAACCGCTCGCGCCACTCGATTTCGAGACGCTGGCCTTGTACAACCCCGACCGGGCGACGGAGAGCAAGCTGCGCGCGGCCTTCGGCAACACGAAGGTGTTCGCCAACCTCACCTACCTGCCGGATTGCGGCCTGCGCCAGATCAGTGTCGACACGCCGTTGTCCGAGCACGGCGACCGCGTGCTGTACTTCCGCACGACACCCTGAGGCGCGCTGCCGCGGTATCGATTTGCGGCAAGGTAGCGCACCCGTCAGCGACGGCGCTGAACAAAACTCCCCGCGTTCTCGCCCCGCATCTGCACAGGTCGTTCGACCAGGAATTACGTACGCCGAGTTGAACGCGGGGCGTCCCCGCGCACCCTACCGGTAACCGCACCCGCCGGTAACCGGCGGGCGAACGAATTTCTCGAGAACTAATTGAACGGAATGTTTGATCCGCTCCATGGAGTGCTCTACTGAGACAACGCCCGCACGATGAACCGGATCACAAGCACTGGTGCCGCAGCGCCGTCCGGGCGGCTTGGAAAAAGTCACACGAAGCTACCCGAGGGCCCTATGGACCAACTGGCGTTGGCGGATACCCCGACCGCCCGATGCGCCTACTATCGACACACCTGCGACCTGCCCGCCGGAGTCCATCCGGAGATAGGCCGAATCGTCCTCCGCGCCGGATTCGTCGGCGCGATCACGATGCCCGCCGCGTTGGGGCAGAAAGTTCGCGACGATCTCACCCATCGCCGAATAGCGTTGGGCCCGATCGTTTCTCACGTTCGGTCCAAACGGTGGACCTTCCTCACCCGCCCCGACTTACCCGACGACGTCCGGCTGTTCGCGGAACTGTTCCGTCTCAACGTCTCCATCGTGCCCTCCGGCGGTGAGATCGCACTGCCGTCTCCCGCCGTGGCCGACGCCGACTATCGGCACTGGATCGTGGCTCCCGAGAACGGTTTCCGCCCCTCCGGCTCGTCCATCATCGACACCGTACGGTCCTGCACGAGAACGGCCGGGCGATGACCACCGGGGCGGTTCTTCCAGCGAAACATCAAGTGCTGCAGGCCTGCCGAGGCGAGATGCACGAGAGCAACCCGATGCTGCGCTGCGCACACGAACTCACCACGTTGCACGAACGTAGGCTCAGCGCGGGACCCGAATCACTCGGCGAGATAGACGCGTTGCGTGCGAGCCTGATTCACGACATCGATCGCTGGATCACCACGCAATTGCCGCCAGCCCACGGCGCGGCGCACGTGCACACCGAGACCGTCGGCGCCGTGATCGATCGCCTGGCCCAGTTCACCGCGAACGCCTACGCGGCGCTGGCCAGCAGTTCGGAATGGGATCTGTGGGACGCCTGGCAGCGCCTGGCCGAACTGGCCGTCGGTTACGACGACCTGGCCGCCGAGGTCTGCGCGGGCGTGCGGAGACTTCCCGGCGCATCTTAGGTCCGTCGCGGCTCCCCATCCGTAGAGTGAAACGGATGGGGAGTCCGGACGACTACGAAGAAAAGCTCGCCTTGCACACCAGAAGGGCGAGTTCGTTCGGCGCACATGCCGCCGCGTACGCCGAACACCGTCCCGATTATCCCGCCGCGGCCATCCGCTGGGCGCTGGCCTCCGTCGCCCACCGGCGACCGTTGACCGTCCTCGATCTCGGCGCCGGAACCGGCAAGCTGACCGAGGGTCTGCTCGAAGCAGGCGCCACCGTGATCGCCGTCGAACCGGACGAGCACATGCGCGCCGAACTCGCCCGCCGATTCCCGGACGTCGCCGCCCATGCCGGTACGGCCGAAGCCATTCCGCTCGCAGACGATTCGGTGGACGCGATCTTCGCGGGGCAGGCTTTCCACTGGTTCGACTTGGACCGTGCCTATCCGGAGTTCCTCCGAGTGCTGCGGCCCGGCGGCGTTCTCGCTGCCTTGTGGAACACCGACGACAGCTCCGTGGAGTGGGTCGCGGGGCTGAAAAAGGTGGCCGGATCCAGCGTATCCACGCCCCCGCCGCCGAGCGGACAAGTGGCGCTACCCGACCACCCGCTGTTCCGCCGGCACGTGTTCGAGCGGTCGACCTTCCCGCACCGACATCGGCGCACCGCAGAGTCCCTGACCGCGACCATCGGTACGCAATCGCACACGGTGGTGGTCTCCCCCGACGAGCGGACCGAGGTGCTCGCCCGGATCAGGGCCTATCTGCTGGCGAGGCCGGAGACGGCCGAAGGCGAATTCGATCTGCCGATAGTCACTTTGGTGCTGCGAACGACTCTGCGCCGCGCGGATTGAACGGCTACTTACGCACACGGAATAGCCAGGCCACAGCGTTGTCCGCCCCGTCGCGGTGTCCACGGAGCAGGCCGGATAGCGGCGAACTGCGGAGTGCGCCAAGCCGATTCGAGTAGCGGTCTACTCAGGTCACCGGCTACTGCCTCGCCATACGCTGACGGCATCGTTCAGAACAGTTCGAAACCAAGGAGAAAGTAACCGTTCCACCCCGCACGGGCACCGACCGGCCCACCGCTTCGGCTCGACGCGAAGGACGCGGGTGCAAGGAACGACGTCACCGATCCAGCGAACGCTGGGTATCGCCGGGTGGCGTGTCGGCGCATGGTGCCCGCACGCGGAGAAGCGGCGAGATCGACCAGGAATCCTGGCGTCGGTGCGGCTCGTTTCCTCGCCGCGCAGTGTCACCGAACCGGACCCGTCCGACGGCCGCGCACTACTCCGGACGCAACGTCAGGATCCGGGGTCCGTCCTCCGTGACGGCGACCGTGTGCTCCCAATGTGCCGCACGACTGCCGTCCACGGTGACCACGGTCCAGTCGTCGTCGAGCACCTTCGTCTGGGTGGTGCCGAGCGTGAGCATGGGCTCGATCGCGAGCACCGATCCCACCACGAGCTTCGGGCCCTTACCCGGCTCGCCCTCGTTGGCGAGGAACGGATCGAGGTGCATCTCGCGCCCGATGGCATGTCCACCGTAGCCGTCGACGATGCCGTAGCCGCGCCCGTGCTCCTTCTCGGCCGCCCGGGTGCCCAGCTCGATGGCGTGCGAGACGTCGGTCAGCCGGTTACCGGGCAACATCGCCGCGATGCCGGCCTCCATCGACGACTTGGTCGCCTCGCTGAGCAACCGATCGGCCTCGATGATGGTGCCGACGCCGAACGTCCAGGCCGAATCGCCGTGCCAGCCGTCGAGAATCGCGCCGCAGTCGATGGACACCAGGTCGCCCTCGGCGAGAATCTCCCCCGCCGTCGGAATCCCGTGCACCACGCGGTCGTTCACCGATGCGCAGATGGACGCCGGGAAGCCGTGGTAGCCCTTGAAGGAGGGCACCGCGCCCGCGTCCCGGATCACCTGCTCGGCGACCTCGTCCAGTTCCGCGGTGGACACCCCGGGCTTGGCGGCCGCGCGCACGGCCACCAAAGCGCGGCCGACGATCGCGCCCGCCGCCGCCATGGCGTCCAGTTCGCCTGCCGTCCGGAACGGCACGACCTTCTTCTTGCGGTTGAAGACCATCCGCCCTCAGCGCTCCATCGCGAGTCGGCTCAGTGGCCCAGCGCGCGCAGCGCCCGCGCATTGACGTCGTCGACCTCGCCGACGCCGTCCACCGAGACGACCAGGCCGTCGTAGTGGTCCAGCAGCGGCTCGGTCTCCTCGCGGTACACCCGCAGCCGGTTGCGGATCACGCTCTCGTTGTCGTCGGCGCGGCCGCGCGCGAGCATCCGCTCGACCACGGTGTCCTCGGGGACGACGAAGCGCAGCACCGCGTCGAGCGAGGTGTTCATGTGCTTGAGGATCTTCTCCAGCGCGTCGGCCTGGTCGACCGTGCGCGGGTAGCCGTCGAGGACGAAGCCGTTGGCGGCGTCGGGCTCGTTGACCCGCGCCTCCACCATGCGATTGGTCACGTCGCTGGGCACCAGGTCGCCCGCGTCCATGTACTTCTGCGCCTCGCGACCCAGCGGGGTCTGCTGGCTGATATTCGCGCGGAACAGGTCCCCGGTGGAGATGTGCGGAACGCCCAGCTTCTCCGACAGCAGGACGGCCTGGGTGCCTTTACCGGCGCCCGGCGGACCGAGCAGTACAACTCTCACTTGAGGAACCCTTCGTAATTTCGATTCATCAGCTGGCTCTCGATCTGCTTCACGGTGTCCAAACCGACGCTCACCATGATCAGCACCGCGGTACCGCCGAACGGAAGGTTCTGGGTACCGCCGGAGGCGCCGATGTCGAGGAACAGGTTCGGCAGCACCGCTACCAGACCGAGATAGATCGAGCCGGGGAGGGTGATACGGCTCAGGACGAAGTTGAGGTAGTCGGCCGTCGGCTTGCCGGGCCGGTAGCCCGGAATGAAGCCGCCGAACTTCTTCATCTCGTCGGCGCGCTCCTCCGGGTTGAAGGTGATCGCGACGTAGAAGTAGGTGAAGAACACGATCAAGCTGAAGTAGATCGCGATGTACACCGGGTTGCCGGGATTCACCAGGTATTTCTGGATGATCTCCTGCCACCAGCTCGGATTCTGGTTGTTCTGCGACCCCGTCAGCTGCGCCACCAGGTTCGGCAGGTACAGCAGCGACGAGGCGAAGATGACCGGGATCACGCCCGCCTGGTTCACCTTCAACGGCAGGTAGGTCGAGGAGCCGCCGTACATCTTCCGGCCGACCACGCGCTTGGCGTATTGGACCGGGATCCGGCGCTGGCCCTGCTCGACGAAGATCACGGCAGTGATGATCGCCAGCGCGGCGACACACACCAGCCCGAAGACCAGACCGCCCCGGCTGTCCAGGATCGCCTTGCCCTCGCTCGGGATGCGGGCGGCGATACCCGAGAAGATCAGCAGGGACATACCGTTGCCGATGCCGCGCTCGGTGATCTGCTCGCCGAACCACATCACCAGCGCCGCGCCCGCGGTCATCACGAGCACGATGATGATCATGCCGAAGATGCTGGTGTCGGCCAGGATGTCCTTCTGGCAGCCCTGCAGCAGCTGGCGGCGGGCCGCGAGCGCGACCAGGCCGGTGGCCTGCAGGATCGCGAGGGCGATCGACAGGTATCTGGTGTACTGCGTCATCTTGGTCTGGCCGGATTGGCCTTCCTTGCGCAGTTCCTCGAACCGCGGGATGACGACCGTGAGCAGCTGGATGATGATGCTCGCGGTGATGTAGGGCATGATGCCGATCGCGAAGACCGACAGCTGCAACAGCGCACCACCGGAGAACAGGTTGATCAGCTGGTAGATGCCGCCGGACTCACCGCCCGAGACCAGGTCGATGCACTCCTGGACCGCCTTGTAGTCGACACCGGGGGACGGCAGCGAGGCACCCAGCCGGTACAACGCGATCAACCCCAGCGTGAAGAGAATCTTCCGCCGTAAGTCCGGAGTCCGGAAGGCCGATACGAAGGCGGAAAGCACTGATCCTCCTGGCGAACGACATGGTCATGACATGGATGTTCAGCGATGTCCCTGCTCGACATAGAAGGGACGCCGAAAACCACGACGAGGCTTGGCAGACAACAATTGAACTCTAACAGTGGCACCGGACGAGCTCTCCACTCGTCCGGCGCCGCTGTAATGCAGAGTACCGTCAGCCCAGCTCGGTGACGGTGCCACCGGCGGCGGTGATCTTCTCCTTCGCCGCGCCGGTGACCTTGTCCGCGGTCACCTGGACCGCGACGCCGATCTCACCATCGCCCAGGACCTTGACCAGCTGGTTCTTGCGAACCGCACCGGCCGCCACGAGCTCGGCCTTGCCGACCTCGCCGCCCTCGGGGAACAGCTTCGCGATCTTGCCGACGTTCACGACCTGGTATTCCGTGCGGAACGGGTTCGTGAAGCCCTTGAGCTTGGGCAGCCGCATGTGGATCGGCATCTGCCCACCCTCGAAGGCGGCCGGGACGTTCTTACGCGCCTTGGTGCCCTTGGTACCACGGCCCGCCGTCTTGCCCTTGGAGCCCTCACCGCGACCCACACGGATCTTCTCGGTCTTGGCGCCGGGAGCCGGACGCAGGTGATGCAACTTGATGGTCATGTCAGACCTCCTCAACGGTCACGAGGTGGCGCACGACATTGATCAGCCCGCGGTTCTGGGCGTTGTCCTCGCGGACCACGGTCTTGCGGATACCGCGCAGACCGAGGGTCCGAAGACTGTCCCGCTGATTCTTCTTGGCGCCGATCGAACTCTTGATCTGGGTCACCTTGAGATCTGCCATTACTTGACACCTCCGGCAGCCTGAGCGCGCGCACGCAGCATGCCGGCAGGGGCGACGTCCTCGAGCGGCAGGCCACGGCGGGCCGCGACCTCTTCCGGACGCTGCAGCTGCTTGAGGGCAGTGACAGTCGCGTGCACGACGTTGATGGCGTTGTCGCTACCGAGCGACTTCGCCAGAATGTCGTGGATACCGGCGCACTCCAGCACGGCACGAGCCGCGCCACCGGCGATCACACCGGTACCCGGCGAGGCCGGACGCAGCATGACCACACCGGCGGCCGCCTCACCCTGAACCGGGTGCGTGATGGTGGAGCCGATCATCGGGACGCGGAAGAAGTTCTTGCGAGCCTCTTCGACACCCTTCTGGATGGCCGCGGGAACTTCCTTGGCCTTGCCGTAGCCGACGCCGACCAGGCCGTTGCCGTCACCGACGATCACGAGGGCGGTGAAGCTGAAGCGCCGACCACCCTTCACGACCTTGGAGACGCGGTTGATCGCGACGACCCGCTCGAGCTGGTTCTTCTCCGCGGCGTTGTCGCGACGGTCGCCACCGCCCCGACGGTCGCCGCCACCGCGACGATCGCCGCGGCCGCCCTCGGGGGCGCTGCCATTCTGTCCGGCGGGTCCGCTTCCGCCGTCACGCCTCTGACGTCCCGGCATCAGACGTTCCTTCCGTTCTTGTTATCGATCATCAGAATTTCAACCCACCTTCGCGAGCGGCATCGGCCAGTGCGGCGATCCGGCCGTGGTAGTCGTGCCCACCACGGTCGAACACGACGGCCTCGACACCGGCGGCCTTGGCACGCTCGGCCAGCAGGGCGCCGACCTTCTTGCTCTTGGCCGACTTGTCGCCGTCCACCGCGCGCACGTCGGCCTCGATGGTCGAGGCGGCGGCGATGGTCTTGCCGACCGAGTCGTCGACCAGCTGCGCGTGCAGGTGGCGCGAGGAGCGGTTGACCACCAGGCGCGGACGCTCGGTGGTACCCGCGAGCTTCTTGCGCAGGCGGAAGTGACGGCGCGTCTTCGACAGACGGCGCTGCGTCGACACGTCCTTGCCCAGGGGGATGCGCTTGGCCTTCTGGTTTTCGGTTTGCGCCATGATCACTTACCCGTCTTTCCGACCTTGCGGCGAACGACCTCGCCGGCGTAGCGGATGCCCTTGCCCTTGTACGGGTCAGGCTTGCGCAGGCCGTGGATGACCGCCGAAATCTGGCCGACCTTCTGCTTGTCGATTCCGGACACGGAGAACTTGGTGGGCGACTCCACCGCGAACGTGATCCCCTCGGGGGCCTCGATCGGCACCGGGTGGCTGTAGCCGAGGGCGAACTCGAGGTTCTGGCCCTTCAGCGCCACGCGGTAACCGACGCCGAAGATTTCCATCTTCTTCTCGTAGCCCTGGGTCACGCCGACGACCATGTTCGACACCAGAGTGCGGGTCAGGCCGTGCAGCGCGCGGCTGCGGCGCTCGTCGTCCGGACGGGCGACCTCGAGCTGGCCGTCCTCGCCCTTGGCGACGGTGATCGGCTCGGCGACGGTGAGCGACAGGGTGCCCTTGGGCCCCTTCACCGAGATGTCCTGGCCGTCGATGGTGATGTCGACGCCAGCGGGGATTGCGATGGGCTTCTTACCAATACGCGACATTGTCCTGACCTCCCTTACCAGACGTAAGCGAGGACTTCGCCGCCCACGCCCTGCTTGGCCGCCTGCTTGTCGGTCAGCAGGCCGGAGGACGTGGAGATGATCGCCACGCCGAGGCCGCCGAGCACCTTGGGCAGGTTGGTGGATTTCGCGTACACGCGCAGACCGGGCTTGGAGACGCGGCGCACGCCGGCGAGGCTGCGCTCACGGCTCGGGCCGTACTTGAGGTCGACGATGAGCGTCTTGCCCACCTGTGCGTCCTCGGTCCGGTAGTCGGCGATGTAACCCTCGCGCTTGAGGATCTCGGCGATGTTCGCCTTGAGCTTCGAGTGCGGAGCCTTCACCTGATCGTGGTACGCCGAGTTGGCGTTGCGCAGACGTGTCAGGAAGTCTGCGATCGGATCAGTCATGGTCATGGTTCGACCTAGACACCTTTCTCGCCGCGGTTCCCATACAGCGCAGCCATGCACATCGGCATGCCCAGCGGTGGGCCTACGACAATTCGGATGGTCCGGCCGACCCTTGCCGACCGGAGGAGGTTCGATCGCCCGAGCGCACGCATGCGGACATGGAGGTGCCCAGGCAACCGCTCTAGTGTAGGCAAGGGGTTCACCTGGGCAAAATCGGGGTGTGTGAGGTGCCCGCTTCGCTGGACTCATGACCAGCGGAAACAGCCCGTGACCGGGCTAACATGAACCCATGGCAAGTCCGCGCACCGAACGACCGGACCTCCCCGAGTACATGACGTGGGAGGAGCTCGAACAGCTGCCCGAAGAAATCGCCGGGCAGATCGAACTGTGGGATGGGCGTGTCGTCTGGCTACGACGGGGGCCTGCCGAACATCAGGCGTTCACATTCGCGCTGACCAGCGCCCTGAAGCGAAGCGCTCGCGAAGGCATGGCGAAGCAGCCCGAGCGCTGCTGGCGCGTCGACTTCGAAACCAATGTGTTCTTCGGCCAGGCCGGAAAATCCGACTTCGTGACACCCGATTTTCTCGTCTATCGCTGCCTGGATGCTCCTTATCAAGACATCCGAGCAGACGACGTCCTGCTGGTCGGCGAGGTCCTTTCTCCGTCGAACACCCAGACCGACATGTACGCCAAGCAGGCGCGTTATGCCAGGGCAGGCATCCCCATGTACTGGGAGGTGACGCTGGAACGCGAGAGGAGTGCCATCGAGATGGTTCGCGCTTTCGCGCTGGAGACGACCCACGGCAAGCTGCTTCCGCCCGGCGTGCACCCCTTGCGCACGGCCAACTACCTCGTAACGGACGAGTGGTCCCCGAAGAACTCCGATGCCATCACCATCGACTTCCCGTTCCCGATCCACATCCCCTGGTCGGAGTTGGAGTTCTGACCGCGCCGCCTACCGCGAGGAGGCCGAGGGCAAACCCGCTATCGAGATGCGAAGAACATGCGAGGCCGAACACGGCCCCACCCACGACGAGTTCCTTCGCACTATCGAGAAGGAAGAGCTGTGATGCCCCACAGTCGATGGCAGACGGGTAGCGACCAAGGGCTGACCGAGCCCGAGGCCGTCAGCGAAGTGCTTCATGAAATCAGACTGGCCATGGAACTCGCCGCCGCCGTATACAACCGTCGCACGGAGCTCGGACTCACCCAAGCCGAACTCGCCGACCGGGCGGGACTGACGCAGGCGAAGATCTCCCGGATCGAGGGATCCGACGCCGTCCCCACCCTTCCGCTGCTGACAAAGCTGGCACGAGCCCTGGACGCTTCGCTGCACATCACCATCGACGCCGACGACGCACGCGTCAGCTTCACACCGCACACCAGCGCGGCGTAGCGCTCGCTGCGCCCGGCTTCCGGCGTTCGTCCCCTCGCACAGAGCCGAAATGAACCGCCTCCCATATGGCTCGCGACAGCTTCGCGCACACCTCTGCCACAGTGTGCATATGCCTCTCGAGCGAATCACGGTCCACGCTGATACTGCCGACTTGGCCGTCATCGAGGACGCGGCAATGCGGACGGGCGTCAGCAGTGCGGATATCCTTCGCGACGCTATTCACCTGGCCGCGATGCGGGTCCGCCGATCGCGGCCGCTACGCCTGAATCGTTTCGCCAGCGGCGATCCCACACTCGCCGAACGCGTCGACGACATCCTCGCCGGTGACCTCAATTGCAACCCGGACCGCCGATGACACGCGGCGTCCGCGAGTGGCACACCACTGCGCCATCGGCCGAGTAAGCCTCTCGACGGTGTGCCACTCGCGGCCCCGTCGCACGGGGTGATTATGCCCGAGTCGAAGATTCGTCCGCGGCTTGTGGCGCGAGCGTCTTCACGGCTGCAAGTAGAGGCGCTCGCACGGCAAACGTGGCAGGCCTGCGGTATCACCAGGAACAACGATGAGGTCGGCAGCAGCGCGCACCGCACGCCACTCCTTGATGAACCGCACGGCTGCGGTATGGCAAGCGGCGAAGTCGAGACTCAGGCCGCCGATCAGTACGCGCAGGTGGACATCGGGCTCCTCCGGGCGCGGGGTTGTCACGCCCTCTCCTGCGGCTCGGCGGCGGCAGGCGCGGGTCCCGCGTTGCGCGGAATCTTCGGTCGCAGTCGCCCGGCGGCTACCGCTTCCACCATGGCGTTGAACCCGTCCCAGTGCCGGACGTGGTGGAGAATCTGATCCTCGGTGATGCCGCCGGGTTGCTGTTCCTCTCGGCGGCAGCGCACGAAATCCGCGGTGAGCAGGCTGACCAGCTCGCCGTAGGAGTAATGCATCTCCTGGGCGTCCGCAGCAGGCCGGTAACCCTCTCGGCTCGCCGTTTCGAGCAGGTCTTCCACATATCGGTCGATCGCCCAGATATGCAGGTCCATCAGATAGGCGGGCTGGTGGCTCATCGGGCGAGCAGGCGTGCGGCTCTCGTAGTGGCGGACCCACACGCCGAGCAGTCCGACGGCCGACACCATCAGCGCGTCCGCCGGTTCGATGCGGCCGTTGAAGATATCGAAGAATGCACGGGTGCCGGGCAGGCGCAGCTCACGAATTTGCTTCTCATCCGGGTCAATTCGCCGACCGGTTGTCACCGAACTCCCCTGGTCGGCGTTGAAGTTCCGGTAAAACCGAGCGCGGACAGGTTGGTCGCTCGCGGCGGAAGGCATCGGCTGATCGCCGCGACCACCACCATCGCCGAGGGACGAAAACCGTCCCGAGGCGGCTCGACCCAATGCCGCACCGCAGGAGGGCGATCGGCCGGCGACGGCAAGGCGATCGCCCGGCCGTGGCCGTAAACCGTGACACCAGCCCGATACAACTGGGCGCACGCAGCGGTCGAGTCCGGGAGATCGGGACGCACGAGAAAGACCCAGCAGCCCGATCTCGGGTACGACACGATCGGCCCGATAGCGCTTCCTCGCCGCCGGAGTTCCTCGCGGACCTCGTGGCCGAGATACGCCGCCATCCCCAGTCCCCATACGCTGCCAGCCGGGACCGTGATGCGGCCGGTGTGCGGGTCCACACCTGCGGCGAGTCCGCCGATACGGCGATAGAACGCGCACCTGGTGGTGGGAGTGTCTCGAAAGGAGCCTTCCTGCATGGTGTTCCCCTGCCATCGAGTGAGTCGGAAGCGCGCCCTATCGCGGAATGCTCGCCGCTTGGAATCGAGAAAGTCCTGTTCAGCGGTCTGGCGCACGCACAGCACACCAGCCGGGCACCGCCCACTTCGACCTGATTCGCGTATTCCCGGCAACTTCTTCGAAAGCCCTGGACAGCATCGAATTCTGCGGTATCAATGGATGCAGTTCAGACCGCGTGCTGGATTCATTCACCTGGGGGAAAGCCGATGACCGAAGTCGAGTCGCCGACGCTGCTGCGCCGCCAGCTCGGCAGATTTCTGCGCGAGGCGCGTGAAGGCCGGGGCCTCACGATCGCCATCGCCGCGAGGGAAGTTCAACTCAGCTTCAACGGGCTACAACGCCTGGAAACCGGACGAGCGGTGAAGCCACGCCGCCAAGACGTACGCGAGCTGTGCATGCTGTACGAGGTGAACGCCGAACAGACCGAACAAGCGGTGGGGCTGGCGTCGCGCGCGGCTACGGCGCGCGACGAGGACGGTGTCACGCCGCTCGGCGGACTGTTCTCGGATGCGTTCAACATGTACGTCGGCATGGAGCGGTCCGCCCAGCGGCTGACGTCTTACGAGGTCCAAGTGCCTGGACTGCTACAGACCGCTGACTACGCCCGCGCCTTGATCGGCGCGTTTCTGCACGACGGCTCTCCCGAGGAAATCGAACACCGCGTGCGGGTCCGCCTCAATAGGCAGGTGGCTGTCACCCGAAAGACCCGCCCCGTCGACCTTCACGTGCTTCTAGATGAAGCAGCGTTGTACCGGATGGTCGGCGGACCGAAGGTGATGGCCAACCAACATCGCTACCTGGCCGATGTCAGCACTCGGCCCAACGTCACGCTGCGCATCCACCCATATTCGGCCGGATACACCCGCGGCATCCTGCATGGCTCGTTTGTTCTCTTGGACTTCGGCACCAACAGCAAGGGATCGCCGATCGAACCCCCAGTCGTCTATCTAGACGGCGGGATGAGTAGCGATCTCTATCTCGAAAGACCAGAAATAGTCCAGCGTTACACTGAAATGGCCGAAGCCATCCGCCAGACGGCGCTGGACGAGAAGACCTCGCGAGACCTGCTCCGCCGGGTAGCAAGGAGTTATGACGGTGACCGCTGACCTATCCGAAGCACGCTGGTTCAAGAGCAGCCACAGCGCCTCCAACGGCCAGTGCGTAGAGATCGCCCATCTGAACGACGGCACGGTCGGCATGCGCGACTCCAAGAACCCGACCGGCCCGGCCCTGACGTTCACCCCCACCGCCTGGGACACCTTCATGTCCGCAACCAAAGACGGCGAATTCAACCGCCGCTGAACGTCTTCCGTGCCCTAGGATCGTCCCCTGAGCCCCGGATGATAGCCCAACAGCAGCCAACTCCATATCGAACGACGAGCCGTCCGCGATGACACTGGCGTCCCGAGAGCATGCGGGCGCTCGAATCGGGAGAGCCGGTGCCCTCGTCGGCCGCAGGTCAACCGCCAGACTGCATCTTCTTCGACGGCACCGGGCGTGCCGGGTCCGATGTTCGAGTGTCGCCCTCCGGGCTGGCAAGACGTCGTTCCAAGGCGGTGAAAGCGCTGATCGCCTCGGGCGACTCGAAGGCCCTGTTGCGTCGTCCGACGGTGAGCTGGCGCAGGATTCCGGCTTCGGCCAGGCGCTGTACGGCCGCGTTCGCGGCTGGAAAGCTGCGGCCGGTCAGCGTCGCCGCTGTGGCGACGGTGAGGATGGGAGCTCCCACCAGCTTGCCGAGCAGCAGATCCAGCGCGGAGTTCGCCCGTACCGGCGCCACTCGATCTCGCCACGATCTCTGCAAATCCGCAGCTTTCATCTCGAAAGCGGTCGCATCCTGCGCCGCGCGAGTACAGGCGGCGGCGAAGCGCGCCACCCAGATGTTCAAGTCGTCGGTGGCCTGTTGGGAATCGGGCGCACCGACGTACCGGAAGCGAGTCAGACCGTCGATATAGCTATCGCCCCACGTGGCGAGGATGAGCGAGACAGGCGCGACGACGCGTTCGGCCACGCCACGGCGGCGCAGGATCAAGTGGATCAATGCTCGACCGGTTCGGCCGTTGCCGTCGATGAATGGGTGGATCGTCTCGAACTGCGCGTGGGCGACGGCGGCTTGCGCGACAGCGGGCGGATCGTCGCTATTACAAAACACGATCAAGTCCTTCATCAGTTCGGGGACAAGCTCTGGTGGCGGCGGAACGAATACGGCCGAGCAGGGATTGAAGGAGCTGCCGCCGATCCAGTTCTGCGCGTCTCGAAAACACCCGCCATGCTGTGCGAGTCTGGTGCCGGTGAGCAGCCGCCGATGGACTTCGAGCAGAACTTCCTCGGTGATCGGCTCACCACGGCCGACCGCACTGGTGGCCAGTGCCATAGCGTCGATATTCGCCAGAACCTCGGCGGCCGTCACGTCCGATGATTCGCCCTCGAGCTGGCGCGCCGCCTCCGCGCGCAATAGCCGACGTGCGCCGACCACCAGCCCCTCGATCCGTGACGATGCGATGGCCTCGGCGCGCAGCAGCAACCGAGACAACGCTTCGGTCTCGACAAGCGCTACCGCCTCGGTATCGAGACGGGTGATCGCCACCTCAGCGTCGACGACATCGGCGGCGGTCTCGCTGGTCAAGACGATGCGGCGACCAGCAAGCAGATCGGGCAGGTACACCTGGTATGTGCCGGAGCCACGGTCTCGTCTGGACAGGCCGCCGCCATCCAGGTTGCCAGCCCACCGCCGTCGCGCAAACTTTGCCATGCCACCTCCTTATTAAAGGTTAACAGATAACCTTTAATAAGACCGGCTCGACTTTAAGGTTCCCCGCGAGACGGCAGTGCGGGACTGCATCCGGGCGGGCACGCTCCGGCCAGATCGCCGGGAGCCTCTCCAATCGCCACATCGCAGACGCTGCGCACCGGATACGGCAAGCCTGGCGTCACCACGCGGGAAGCGGCACCAGGATCGAAAGCCCAGGCCCTATAAGGAGATCACGATCCCATTCCGAACGGCCGAGCCTTCCCCTTCAACAGCAAGGACTGCGAACAACGCCACCTCAACTGTGATGGCAAGGGCATGGCCTTCTTACGCATGCAAGTAGGGATCGTCCGCCCAAGGATCACCATAGTTCTCGTACGGATCGCCCAGCTCCCGCAACCGCCGTCTGCCGCTTTCGGTTATCCGCGCCCTGAAGATCTCGCTGGAGCCGATCTCGCTATCAGCAATACTCAGATACCCCGGAACCCCGTTATAGCCATCCGAAATCCGCCTGATCGCTTCCTTTGTACCGACATTCCAGGGCTCCCACCCCCTGCCGCCTCCGGGGAAGGCGCCGAACTCGATATATCCCTCGTTCGCCAATTCTTCGACAACCCGCAGCACATACGTGCGCGAATATTCTTCCGCTGCGATTCTCTCGATCGTCCCGTCGAACTCGCCGATCGGAGCCCAATCGTCCGCTATGTTGTATAGAAGGAAGTTCTCCAGCTTCTCGATCATGGCAGATGCACCTTTACTGGCCTCTTACTTCCCGGATAAAGGATGTCGATAGTAACGCCACCCGATTCGCTTTTGTCTCTGATTCTTATCTCTGTACCGTCTTCCAAGCGAGCGCCCCTGCCGGGATAGCCACCGACATCCAGAGTATCAGCGCCCCTGGTCAAGTCCTCGTACAGCTGCCTGATTTCAGCATCGGAGTCCAATTGCCTATTCGGCTTATTTCTACCGGGCGTCGTTCTGGCATCGAGTTCGTTCCTTACTTCGTCCGCATTCTTGGGGCCCACCTTCGGTGGCGCCTTCTCGACGTTGTCAATCCTTTTCCGCAGTCGATCGCGCAGGTCGGTGACGACTTTCCTGGCCTTGACGGCGGCATCCTTCGCCTCCTGGCGGATCCCCGCGATCTGGAGGGCCTTGCGCGCACGCCAGGCGATGATGCCGTCTTTGATCTTCCCGGCCCATTTCCGCACCGAGTCCAGAGCCTTGGCGGCGGTGACCGCTCCCGCTCCGAAGCTGATCAGCGACAGGCCCACGGTGATCGCAGCGTCGATGGCGAGCTCTTGGACGAGAGAATCCAAGAAGCCCTTGATCTCATTGCGGAGTTCCGTCAGCGCGTCCTTGTATGCGAGGCAGGATTGGCTGATCTGGGTGCACGCGGTCAGCAGTTGATCGATGGAGCTCGCAAGGGATTTGAGGTCGTCTCGGATGTGGCCCGCGTCGTCGGCGGTGACGCTGTCGAACAGGCTCGCCGCGATCGTGATCTTGTCGCGGGCGTTCGTGTTCTGGTAGATCGTGCCGAGGCGATCCCAGGCGTCGGCTGCCTTGGCGAGTTTTCCAGTGTCGCCGTCGGGAACGGGGATGCCGATGTGGCTGATGATATTGATGCCCCTGTCGACGATCCCTTGGCCAGGGCCACCAGCGGAAGCCGGGACCGAGAAGGGGCCGAACACAGGCATTCCCGGGTCTGTCGGCCGGTCCGGCTGCGGCGCGCCCTTCATGGTGGCGTCGGCTTGCGCGTGCGTGAAGCCGATGTCGTTGAGGGCGCTGCCGTATGCGTACAGCGTGGAGTGGACGTCCTGGAAGAATCCCACCGCTTCGTAGGCGGAGGTGTTGTACGAACGCGCCCACTCCTGGCCGTTCTCGTCTACGCCCGCCATCGATCCGCATTCGGACAGCTCCGCGAAGATGTACAGAAAGCTGTCCCGCAGCGCGGAGGCCGCGTCGAAGCAGTTGGTGGCCGCTTGGTAGTAAGCCTTCGGATCGACAGCCAAAGCCGTCATACCCCGAGGATCCTCAAGCCCTCGGCAACAGCTCCGGTATAGCCGTCGTGGGCGAGTTTCACGGCCTCCTCCAAAGCCGTGAGCCCTTCGGCGATGTCGGTGGCTCCCGCCAACCACTCGTCGTGCGCTTCCCGGTAGGCCACCATCGCCGCACCGGCCGACGCGGCGTCGACTTCCTTGACTTTCTGGTCGATCGCCGCCAGCTGATCGGCAAGCAACCCCGCGAAGCCTCGGATCCGGGCGGCCAAGTTCTCGAGTTTCTCGAGCTCGACCGAGAAGGCCTCTGCGTCGGACATGCGGTCCCCCTCAGGGCAGATCGAGCGAGCTGACGCCCGCCGCGAATGATTGATCGGCGCCGCGCACGGTGTCCGCGGTGATTCCCAGCTTCTCCGCCAGCTCGAACAGCGCATCCCACACCTGCACCGCCCCTTGATGGAACTCTTCCCACCCGGCCGCGAAAGCGCCTGCGTTGCTACCAGTCCAGCTCTCCAGCAAGTCGCGGACATCGGTCTCCAATGCCGAATACCCGTCCCGGCACTGAGTGGCGACATCGAAGGCCAAGCGCCCCAAGGCTTTGACTGCATCGGTATCGACCGACAGCGATGGCTGCTCCCCGACCAACCCTCTGCCCCCTCTGTCATCGAACAGTCCCACCGACAAAGTACTCCGGCCATAGCGACGGGAAAAGCGCTGCCCGACAATGCCGAACGCGAAACGGCGCTCACCCGGCCTCGGAACACCGAGCGACCGCTGCCCCAAACGCAAGCGAGGGCACGGACTCGTATGGAGTCCGTGCCCTCGCTCGCGATGCAGTTGATGACGCTCAGCCGAGCGCCAGCTCACCAGGAGCTCTTGTGCACGCCCGGCAGCTCGTCGCGGCAGACGCGGAACAGGCCGAACTTGCGGTAGACCGTATGGCGGCGGCAGCGCTGGCAGCGACCACATCGAGAAATCGGCGCTCCCCGTCGTGAAGTAGGGCACTTACCCGAGAGGTAATCGACTTCATTATCAAGACCCGAGATGATGATCAGGTACCCGAGGATTGGAGAAAACGATGCCCTACTTCGAATCGCACGACGGCACCACCCTGCACTACCAGGACTGGGGTACCGGACAGCCGGTGCTCTTCCTGGCCGGTGGCTGGTTGAGCAGCACTTCGTGGGAGCTGCAAATGCTGCCGCTGTCCAAGCAGGGCCTGCGGTGCCTGTCGTACGACCGGCGTGGACACGGCAAGTCGGACTGGGTCGGGCACGGGTACGACTACGACACACTGGCCGCGGATCTGGCCGCATTCCTGGACCATCTCGATCTGCGCGACGTCACCGTGGTCGCGCATTCGATGGCAGGCGGTGAGATCGTCCGGTATCTGACCCGGTACGGCAGCGATCGGATCAGCCGGGTCGCGCTGGTATCGGTGACGATGCCGTATTTCGCGCAGGCCGAGGACAATCCGAACGGCGTGCCGAAGGCGGTCTTCGATGCGGTGAACGCGGCTCGAGCCGCGGATCGGCCGCTGTGGATGGAACAGAACGCGCAGGCATTCTTCGCGACGCACCTGGGCAACCAGGTGTCTTCGGCGCGGATCGCGTGGATGGTGCAGAAGTGCATGGACTGTTCACTTCTCGCCGCGGACGAGATCATGAATACGATCTACCACGCCGACTTCCGCGACGAGTTGCGCGCACTCACCGTGCCCACGCTGGTCATCCACGGTGACGCCGATGCCTCGGCTCCCATCGACCTCTGCGGTCGGGTGATCAAGGATCTGATTCCCAGCAACACCTACAAGGAATACCCCGCGACCGGACACGGCATCATGATCTCGCACGCCACGCAGCTCAACGCCGACATCCTCGATTTCATCAAGGCATGAGGCCGGTGCGGTAGCGGCGGATACTTGTCCTACCCCGCCGCTACCACCAGTGCTTTCGGTACCGGCAGGTTGGCCGAGCCAGCGACTACCGAACCAGGTCGGCGAAGCTGATGTCGCCGAGCACCACGTGTTCCAGGCGGACGAATCCGTCACGGTGCGGGCGGTACTCGGCGGCGTGGGCGTCGAGGCGAAATTCCCGCACCTCTTCGATGTGCATCGACGATATCGGAAGTCTTCACTCGGCTCTGCCGATCAAGAACGCGCTGGAGTCGGTCTCGAAGCGGCGGAACCGATTCACGCTCCGAGACCGGTGGTGGCAGCGCGGAAATCAGTGGGGCGGATACCTCGAAGTCGCTTGAACGCCGCGCTGAAACCGAAAGCGTCCGCATAGCCGACGGCCTTCGCCACCTGCGCCACGGTGAGACTCCGGTCAGCCAGCAGTTCCTCCGCCTCATCCATCCGGCATTCGGTGAGGTACGCCAGGGGCGACTGGCCCATGACCTCGGAGAACCGCCGTGCGAACAGCGCCCGGGATACCCCCGCCTCGGCGGCCAGCGACGCGACTGTCCAACCGGCGGAGGGCTTTCCGTGCATGGCCTCCAACGCCGGCCCGACCACCGGATCGGCCGGCCCTCGATACCACCCCGGCGCGTCAGCGTCCAGTTCGTCGAACCAGTCGCGCAGCGTGCAGACCAGCGCCCAGTCGAGCAGCCGGTCCATCATCGCCTGCGCTCCGGCCGGACGCCGGGCGGCATCGGCGGCGATCGACTCCATCCACGCGCACACCTCCACGTCGTCGGTCACCACCAGGACGGGCGGTAGCGCACGCAGCAGACGTCCGTGGCGTCGGCTGGAAGCCCGATAGGCGCCGACGATCAGAGCGGTCGCACCGGTGAGGTCGTTCTCCCAGCGACCGCGATCGAGCGCGGGATCGCATTTCGCGTCCGGCGCGAAGCAGGCGACCTCGTATTCCTCGTGCGGCAGGCCGACAGTATCGGCGCGGTCGACGAGAACGAACGGTTGCGGGCCGCGCACGATCGCGGTGTCCCCCATTGTGATCCGACGTTCCAGACCGCCCGGCAGTAGTAGTGTCCCCGCACCGCGCAGCACGGTCACCATGGTCAACGGCGCCTCGTCGGCGAACCGGATGCTCCACGGTGCTTCCAAGACCGCGGTAGTGAGCACAGCTCCCTCGGCACGTATACCGCCCAGCAGTTTGCTCAGAGGATCCACACCATCGAGATTAGACGAACTCCTATCAGATGTAGATCTTCACCCATAGATCGTCCACTGCTCGAGGTATGGAATGGAAACCGGACCGAACAACCGATCGTCCGAAACTCCGGACCAACAGTGGAGGCCACCTTGCCGCACAACCCGACCGTGGACACCGCGATCACCCGCACCGCGCTGGTCGTCGTCGCCCATCCCCGGCCCGATTCGCTGACCGCCCATATCGCCGAACTGGCCATCCGGCGGCTCACTACGGACGGCTACCGGATCGACCTGCTGGACCTGCACGCCGAGAACTTCGATCCCCGGATGACCGCCGCCGACCTTCCGGAATGGGGCAACCGGGAGAAGGCCTACTCCCCCGAGGTCGAGAGCCATATGCGGCGCATCCTCGCTGCCGACGTAATCGTCGCAGTGTTCCCGGTGTACTGGATGCAGGTCCCGGCGATTCTGAAGGGCTGGATCGATCGGGTGTGGAACTACGGATTCGCATACGGCCGCAGCAAATCCCGGCTCGCGGGCAAGCGGATGCTGTGGCTGGGACTGGCGGGCGTGGCAGACGACGACGCGCTCGTCGGACCCATGCAGGATGCGCTCAGCGCACAACTCGACGACGGCATCGCCTACTACTGCGGGCTCGCGCAGTCATCGGTGGGATTGTTGCCCGGCGCGGAAGAGAAGCGGCAGCGCCTGGATGCCGCGGGCAACCTGCTATTCGACGAAGCCCTCACCGGCGCGGCGCGCGAAGCGCACTACGCGGAGTTGGACAACCGGGCGCTGGGCTTCGTCGACGAATTCCTCGCCGCCGACCGAGTTTCGGCCTGACCCGGAGCCCGTCCGTAAACGCGGAGGCAGACATCTGCCCTCGTTGCTTCGAATGGCGGGCTTATCGACCCAACGGATGATCGCCGTCGGTAATCACGCGGACCGAGGGAGCCTTTTCCGGCGTCCCGGCGGCGGTCCCTGGAGGGAAGATTCACGCCTGGCTTCCACGAATGGCCTGTCGCCGCTGCATCCACGGGATTGTCCGCGTGTTGCCACCCGGACGGTCCTGATAGGGCTCGAGGGACTAGGGCATCGAAATGAGCCAGCGACTACCGAACCAGGTCGGCGAAGCTGATGTCGCCGAGCACGACGTGTTCCAGGCGGACGAATCCGTCACGGTGCAGACGGTGCAGACGGTACTCGGCGGCGTGGGCGTCGAGGCGGAATTCCCGCACCTCTTCGATGTCGAACTTGGTGTCGAGGACAACGACCAAGTAGAGCGGAATGCCTGCGCGCGCGTACTGAACCTTTTTATCCAGTAGGTCTTCGGCGGCGGTGGACGGTGAAGACACCTCGACGACGATCAGCGCGTCACCGGCTTCCGGCTTCGCTCCGCGCTCGGGCAAGCAGCGGTACACCGTCACGTCCGGTCGGCGGAACGTGAACTTCGGTATCCGCCAGAGGACGACATCGATATCCGTCTCGACGCGGATGCACGGTTCGGTGCTCGGTAATTCCTCCATCGAGCCTGCCAAACGGCGTGCCACGCGATTGTGCTCAGGAACCGGAGACTCGCAGACGATCACGTGTCCGTGCACAACCTCGATTTCACGCGCGACGCCCTCCGGCAGTTGGCGGTACTGCTCCTCGGTCATCTCGTGCGGCAAGTCGTCCGGTGACTGGATCGTCATGCCCGAAGCCTACCTAGTCAACCGTGGCGAAATCATGATCAAGGATGCGAGCGAGGGCACGGACTCGCATGGAGTCCGTGCCCTCGTTCAGTTTTCAGTTGGTGACGCGCAGAGCGTCAGCTCACCAGGAGCTCTTGTGCACGCCCGGGAGCTCGCCGCGGTGCGCCATTTCGCGCAGGCACACGCGGCAGAGGCCGAACTTGCGGTAGACCGCGTGGGGGCGGCCGCAGCGCTGGCAGCGGGTGTAGGCGCGGACAGCGAACTTCGGCTTGGCGTTGGCCTTGTTGACCAGTGCTTTCTTAGCCATGTGCTCAGTTCTCCTTGAACGGGAAGCCGAGGTGCTTGAGCAGGGCACGGCCTTCTTCGTTGTTGGTCGCGGTGGTCACCACGGTGATGTCCATACCACGCGGACGGTCGATCCGGTCCACGTCGATCTCGTGGAACATCGACTGCTCGCTCAGGCCGAACGTGTAGTTGCCGTTGCCGTCGAACTGCTTCGGCGACAGGCCGCGGAAGTCGCGGATACGCGGCAGCGCGATGGAGACCAGGCGGTCGAGGAACTCCCACATGCGGTCGCCGCGCAGGGTCACCTTCGCGCCGATCGGCATGCCCTCACGCAGCTTGAACTGCGCGATGGACTTGGTCGCCTTGCGGATCTGCGGCTTCTGACCGGTGATCAGGGCCAGGTCCTCGACGGCGCCGTTGATCAGCTTCGCGTCGCGGGCGGCGTCGCCGACACCCATGTTGACGACGACCTTCACCACGCCCGGGATCTGCATCACGTTGGCGTAGGAGAATTCCTTGTTCAGCGCGTCCTTGATCTCTTCGCGGTAGCGCTGCTTCAGCCGGGGCTGCACTTTTTCGGTCGTGGTCATGTCAGATGTCCTTCCCGTTCTTACGGGAGATCCGGACCCGCTTGCCGCTCTCCTCGTCGGTCCGGTAGCCGACGCGGGCCGGCTTGCCGTCGGAGTCGACGACCATCACGTTGGAGACGTGGATGGGGGCTTCCTGGGTCACGATGCCGCCCGAGGAGGCGCCGCGCTGGTTGGCGGAGTTCGCGACGTGCTTCTTGATGCGGTTCACGCCCTCGACGAGAACCCGGTTCTCCTTCGGGTAGGCCTGGATGACCTTGCCCTTGGCACCCTTGTCCTTGCCCGAGATGACGAGCACGGTGTCGCCCTTGTGCACCTTCATGTCAGAGCACCTCCGGGGCCAGCGAGACGATCTTCATGAACTTCTTGTCGCGCAGCTCGCGGCCCACCGGGCCGAAGATGCGGGTGCCGCGCGGGTCGTTGTCCGCCTTGATGAGCACGGCCGCGTTCTCGTCGAACTTGATGTAGGAACCGTCCGGACGACGGCGCTCCTTGGTGGTGCGCACGACGACGGCCTTGACGACGTCACCCCGCTTCACGTTGCCGCCGGGGATGGCGTCCTTCACGGTAGCGACGATGATGTCGCCGATACCGGCATAGCGACGCGACGAACCGCCGAGAACGCGGATGCAAAGGATCTCCTTCGCGCCCGTGTTGTCGGCGACGCGCAGTCGCGACTCCTGCTGAATCACTTCAGCGTCCTCCTTGACCTGGACGTATGTGCACGCCGGATTGCCGACCCGACGGGCATGGTCGGTCGCCCTCCGGACGCGCGCCTGCCAGCGGTTTTCTCGGTTCGAGCCAGAAACGCGGAACCAACCACTGGGGGTTCACTGCCGGATTGCGGGCACAGCTCCCGCAGGCAACCGGTCTAGTGTATGGGAATCCGCAGGTCGTTCCCAAATCGGGGGTGGTCGCCGGCCCGCACGACGACGCTCGTCCCCAATCCGGGCCGGACCGGCGCCGCGCCGGTAGCCTCGTGTCCTGCAAGGCTGCCTTCGTACACCAGCGGCACCGCCGCGTCGGGGAGAGGATTCTCGTGACATCTACCGGTCGGCCAGCGAAGCTGGATCGTCGTGCCTTCCTGATCGCCCTCGGAGCCGTCCCGGCCGCCGCCGCGCTGGTCGCCTGTTCGGACGACACCGAACCCGCGAGCAGGACGCTGACCGGCGTCGATCTCAGCGGAGCGGACGAGACGATACGGCCGCAGGACGACCTGTACCGGCACGTCAACGGGAAATGGCTGCGGGAGTACCAGCTGCCGCCGGACAAGGTCAGCTACGGCTCGGGCAGCGAGGCGGGCGAGCGCACCGAGCAGCAGTTGCGCGAGATCATCGACGGTATCCACGACCCGAAGCCCGGCTCGGAAGAACAGCAGATCAGGGATCTCTACGACGCCAGGGTGGACTGGGACGAGATCGAGCGGCTCGGCATGACGCCGCTGGCGCCGCTGTTCGCGAAGATCGATGGGGCCGCCACCAAGCCGGAGCTGGCCAAGGTGATGGCCGAGTTGCCGATCGGCGGGCTGATCGGCATCAGCATCGCGATCGACCGGAAGAATTCCAGCGCATACCTGCCTTGGGTCGGCCAGTCCGGCCTCGGACTCGGCGAGCAGTACTACCGGAAGCCGGAGTACGCGCAGGTGCTCGCGCAGTACCGGGTCTTCCTCGAACGCATCGCGGCCGGCGCCGGCATCGCCGATCCGGCCGACATGGCTCAGCGGGTGTTCGAACTGGAGAAAAGGATCGCTCCCGGGCACTGGGACAACGTCCGCACCCGCGATGTCGACGCGACCTACAACGTGTACAGCTGGGCGGACATGACCGCACTCGCGCCGGGGTTCGACTGGGACCCGTGGCTGGCCGGTAACACCGATCGTCCCCGCGAGCTGTTCGCGACCATGGTGGTCGGACAGCCGTCCTACGTCACGGCGGCTGGACAGTTGTGGTCGGAAGTCGATATCGCCACGTGGCGTGACTACCTCAAACTCAGTGTGTTGCGTGAGTTCGCGCCTTACTTGCCCAGGGCCGTCAACGACGCAAATTTCGAATTCAAAGGCAGGATTCTCAACGGGCAGGACGAGCGCCCGGAACGCTGGAAGTACGGCGTGAGCATCGTCGACGAGAAGCTGGGCGAGCAGCTCGGCAAACTGTATGTGGCCAAGCACTTTCCGCCGGAGGCCAAGGAACGGGCCAAGGAAATGCTCGACGATGTCATCGCGGCCTACCGGGAGAACTTCACCAATTCGACCTGGATGTCGCCCGCCACCAGGGCGGCATCGCTGGCGAAGCTAGACAAGATCGATCCGAAGATCGGCTATCCGGACAAGTGGGTCGACTACTCGCGACTGAAGATCACCAAGGGCAAGCTCGTCGAGTCGCTGCTCGCCATCAACCAATTCGAAGCCAAGCGCGCTTTCGCCAAACTCGGCAACCCGGTCGACAAGACCGAATGGGGAATGTCGCCTCAGACGGTGAACGCCTACTACTTGGCGACTTCCAATCAGATCGTCTTCCCCGCCGCCTACCTCCAGCCGCCGTTCTTCGACAAGGACGCCATGCCCGCCGTCAACTACGGCGCGGTCGGGTCCACCATCGGGCACGAGATCGGCCACGGCTTCGACGACCAGGGCTCCAAGTACGACGGCGACGGCAACCGCCGCGACTGGTGGACACCAGAGGATCGCGCGGCGTTCGACGCCAAGGCGAAACAGCTGGTCGACCAGTACAACGCGCTCGTCCCGGAGGGGCTCGAGCCGAGCCAGCACGTCAACGGCGAACTCACCGTGGGCGAGAATCTCGCCGATCTGCGCGGACTGCAGATCACACTGGCCGCCTTCCGCATCGCCGAAAAGCGCAGGGGCATAGACAATCCCGACTACCGCACCATGTTCCTGTCCTGGGCCCGCAGCTGGCGTGAGAAGCAGACGAAAGAACTCACCGTCCGCTATCTCAGCATTGATACGCACTCCCCCAACGAATTCCGTTGCAACCAGGTCGTGCGCAATCTAGACGAGTTCTACAAGACTTTCGACCTGAAGGAAGGCGACAAGTTGTACATGCCGCAGGATCAGCGGGTAACATTCTGATTTCCGACGCCGCGTGGGCCGGCCGGATGGCCTACGCGGCCACGGTCGGCCGAGCCGCAACGGGTACCGAACTCTGGATTCATCGGACTACCTGCGCACGCTCCCTGACCAATTCACCATCTCGGAGCTCGATCACCGAATCATAGAAGTCGAGAGTGCTCAGCCGATGGGTAACCGCGATAATTGTGCTGTTCGGCAAAAGCGCTCTGATCCGAACGAGGATCTGCTTCTCACTAGCCATGTCAAGATTCGACATGGCCTCGTCCATGATCAGCAACGCCGGGCGGCGCAGAATCGCTCGCGCGATGGCTACACGCTGCTTCTCGCCGCCGGACAGGTTGGTGTTGGAGTCGCTCAGGACACGGTCCATATCGACCGATCGCCGTCCGGCTCCACACAAACCGACAGCCCTGGCGGCTGCGATGACCTGGGATTCGTCCGCACATGGAGAGCCCAACATCAGATTCTCTTTGACCCGACCCGGGATGGTCACGGAGCCTTGCGATACCGCCATGACCAAAAGCGGTAGGTGCTGGAATTCGATGTTCCCGTAACCATCCGCATGCCACACTATATTTCCCATGCCGGGCGCGTCACCTTCCAATCCAGCCAATATATTGACAAGTGTCGTCTTGCCCGCACCGGACGGACCGATCACTGCGACATGGCTGCCCGCGGCTATATCGACAGATACGGACTTCAAAACACGATGCCCCGAAATGGCGAAACATATATCAGTCGCAGCGACTCCGATCGGCCGATTCTCGAGCGCACCAGGAAGCCGAGCATCCGACGCGGCGACACCGCCTCTTTGGCCTACACTTCCCACCATCTCGTCGATTCGGTCCCAGGCCGCCCGTCCTTCGTTCAATTGGATGATCGACCGCACGATCGCCGACGAATACGGCGTGAGATAGCCGAAGTACATCAACAGAGTCACGTACTCCGCCAAGGACACAACTCCGGATCCCACTCGCACGCCACCCACCACCGCCACGCTGACGAATGCCATTTGCAGGAGAGCATCACCGATC
This sequence comes from Nocardia sp. NPDC051900, assembly GCF_044452545.1. Lineage (NCBI taxonomy): Bacteria > Bacillati > Actinomycetota > Actinomycetes > Mycobacteriales > Nocardiaceae > Nocardia > Nocardia sp. NPDC051900. The sequence continues at coordinate 465,629 of NZ_JBITBU010000002.1, forward strand.
GGGCTGACCATGGCGACTCTGCGCGAGAAGTTTTTCGAGGATATCAGGAGAGTATCGTTTTGCTCGTGCACGGCACCGAAATACTGCTGCGTCGAATGCGTAGACGTCAGGATTCGGAAGTTACTCAGAGCGCGAGTCAATAGGGTCGAGAGTTCCGCCGTTTCAGCCTGCACTTCCGTCCGCCCCCGCGCAATCCTTCGCCCGACCAGCATGGCGAAAAATATCGCACCGAACGACAACAATATACCCACAGTTACGGTGACCCAATCCAGACACAGCAGCACGACGACAACCGCCGCCAAAACGAGCGACGAGAAGAGTATTGTCGAATGCGATGCCGCGAACAACGGCTTCACCAAACCGACGTCGGAAATCAAGGAAGACACAACAGCACCCTTATGCAATTCTTCGACCTGCCGCGTTTCCCCACCTGCTACGGTATCGATCAATTTCCTACGTAAATCGGCCGCCCCGGACTCGCCAGCCATATCGAAGATATATTTACGCAAACCCCCTAAGACGGAAAGAGTGAAACCCGCGATGAAGAGGCAGGCCAAAGCAATCGATAAACCGCCACCTGCACCTGCGGCATCGATCACCATGTTCACCAGAAATGGCTGCGCGAGCAGCAGCGCCGTCGTGAGTGCCGAACACAGTATACCCAATCCGATAGCCCGGCGGTTCTTCGAGAAATTCAACTATGCACCTCTTCGCCTAAGGCAATAGATCCCGGGGACGACGATTACGAGATCGCCGCCCCCGGTCGACCAGATGCTAGAAGCACCCAGTGCTCGCCGTGCTAAGGGTTTCGTGACAACCGGAACTCCATGTGGACCACGCTTCCTGCACGGTCTGGTCCACGCCGCCGCCATCGCCGCGCGCGTCCAGTTTCTGAAGATCTAGAACGTTTTTCATTTCACCTCCTTCCAGTTCGATCAACCGGTCCTACAACCAACGAGGTATATCGCCGGTCGAGCTTGCCGTTCTGACGATGCAGGATCGTCAAAGCCGATTCGGGTAGGCGACGGGTAGCCAACTCTGCGATGAGAGATCTTCGGTAAGCGCCGGAAGTATGCCCGCCGAACCCGTCGAGTAGTCCGCCACCAAACGGCGCGACCCGTAACCCGATGTCATTGCTCCCCCGTGCGGAGAAAGAAACGTGAAGATCTGCAATTTCGCGGGAGAGGGACGTTCGGGGAACCGCCCCTCCGATACCGCAATATGCCTTTCCGCGAGCACCAGACCCGCCATCCCATCGAACAGTCCAGGGTAGAGACAAGTGCGAACAGCACATGCCCGCCGAATCTTGGCCAGCACGGACACGAAAGATTCCTTGCACGCGATACCCGAAGACTGGCACATCGCAATGGCGAGCGCGACACCCGCCGACCCTGAGCCCAGGTAGGGGTACAGATTGCCGTGCTCACGGACTTGCAAGGAGCCGTCCGGCGCCTCGGCCAGTTGCTCCACCGCCGCATCCAGCAGCCGCGCTGTCAGGCCGCCGTGGTCCCTCTTCGCTCCGGCCGCACCCTTCGTGACGTACGCGAGAGCGATCGCCGCCCCCGCAAGTCCGTCGAGCAGCCCCGGCCGCGGCGCGGCGCTTTCGAGGGCGCGTTCGCTGGAGACCGCGAGATGCTCCACAGCCTCTGATGTCAGCGTTTTCAGCCTGTCCAGACCCGATCCTTCCATAGAGTGAAGACCGAGCACGATTCCCGCCAACCCAGCGCCCAGCCCGACATCCGACGAATCGAAAGCGATCTCCACCCCATCGAGGAGATCATCGACAAGGTCCGGGAAACGTGCCATTTCATGAAGCGCGCACGCCATGCCGACACGTCCCGACAACAGGCTGTAGTCCGATGACGCCAGGGACCCCGACACGGCCTCGCGGGATACGCGTACCGGCCCGACTCCCGTCCGTGCATGACGACTCACCATGAGCTCGACCCCCAGCGAGCCGGTCGCGATGTTGACTCCGCCGTTCTCCAAGTATTGATCCGGGCTTCCCGGGTATATACGAGCGGCATCCCGCTTCACATTGGCGGACTTGCGGATCCCCTCGATCAACGAGGCCTCCAGGTGTTCGACGGAAGGCGACTCATCGGGGGTCGAGACTGCCGAAAACAGTTGATCATGGGCGACGGACATCCGCACTGGACCACCGAGCTCATCGTCCAGCTCCTCTATCCAGTCCAGAACGGCCGCACCGAATTCCTTGGCAATATAGGTTCGCTGCCGAAGCCACATTTCGTCGGTTATCGATGGCAACGGCGTGAGCGGACTGAATACATGTATGATAGTGCGCATCAAGGCATATCTATCCTGCTGCACTCTCGCACAACGCATACGCGGCATGAAGCCCGGCGTACCCATCGTGCGGATGTTTCTTTCCCCCAAAGGGCGGGCCAACTCCAGATCGATCAAGGTGACAGAATGATCGGCGCCGATGATGATGTTCCTAGGTTGCAGATCGTTGATCGATACGCCCGCGGTGTGTACCCCCAGCACGATGTGCACCAACTGCTCGCAAATCGCCTTCGCCCGAGTCGCGTAATCGTCCGCACTCACCACTTCGGAGTACGGATAGTTGCCTGCGACCCACTTATACAGTGATGTGCCGCGCACATAGTCCATTTCCATATATCGATGACCCGCGACGGAGAACAGTCGCGATGCTCGGACCACACCGGCGACGGTACTGAGCGACCGCAGGGTTTTGTACTCGTTCTCGAGCCTCGAAATCGCATCTTCGCCGTTGACATCGAACGCTACATAGGGACGTGCCTCCTTCAATACGACCTCGAAGCGGTCGGACTCACGGAGTGCCACATAAACTCCACCACAATTGGAGAAATGCAACGCACGGTCCACAACGAATGGAAGTGGCTCGCCGCCTGAGTCCGATCTGTCCCGGATCGACCTCCGCAAGAACTCTGGAATCCGACTCTCTGCGGGAGGAACGAAGTACGGTAGGCGCTCGTCCGGTACCGATTCGCCATCCAGGTCGACGATCGACGGCACCATTCGGCCGTCGATCAGCGAGGTCCGCGGTGCGAATCCGCCGTAGCGGAGAAATACCGGAGCAGTGCGCCATCTGATGTCGGACAACACGTACGGCCCGTCGTACTCCCGCAGCCTTGCTTCGAGATCTTCGAGAGTGGCCTGCAATGACGACGAATGTGGATAGATCGTGATGAATTTACCCGATGCGCTTCTCGCCGCATACTTTGTATTGGCTCTGGAGAATGCCAAACGGCCGCGAAGATACTTGAAATAGAGGCCGTGCGTACAGCAGTATCGCGAAACTATCCGCAGAACCTCCTCACAGTGTGCGGGTACCGAGCTGATATGAATTTTCCAGCCCTGCTCCGGCGGAGGGAGAGTCCGGCCCGGCGGGGGATTGCAATACGTCCAGCTCGCCGAGTGAACTACATCCCAATCCTGGCCGACTTCGGCGGAGAACTCGATCTCGGCATCTTCCACACCGGGATTCGAGTAGTGAACCGGGTCCTGGTCCGCGCAGTAGATTTCGATATTTTGCAGATGACTTCTATTCCGCATTCCATATCCTCCCCCGGCAGCGACGGCCTCGATATGCGGATTTTTCGGTGCAGCAAGCCGGTGGCCGAATGCTCAAAGGAGAGCCCGGGCCACCGGCTACCCCTGCATCAATACTGTGGCGCCGGTAGCGTGAAGACGGACTGGAGATCTCCGTTTGGGGTCTTTGTCGTCCTCAGCAGTCCTATATCGCGGCTCCCATGAAAACTGATACCCGACAGCGCCGGGGAATCATAGAAGAACATGGATGCTGCGACCATCGCCAACATGAATGCCTCGAGAGAATCTCTACCAGAGGACGATGACTCGATGTCTTTCCTATCCGGCACGCCTTCTATCCGAAACCGGCAGTGCCAGGATGTCCCCGATGTAGTCGGCTTGAAGAAGACGAGACGCACCGAACCGGAATCTGTCTCGATGATTCGTTCGGCAACGACATCTTCACCGGCACGATCCTCTTCCGGCATAGTTCACCCTCTCAGACAGGCCTGCAGGTTTCCGAGCGCGGCGTGGTAGCACGGCGCTGGGTCTTCCCCGCGAGCGGCGATCGAATCACATGTCGCCAGCGTGCTTTCATAGAGAGAATAGCAGTGGTCTTCACGCGGTCCGGCGTAGGCCGCAGGCGCCGAGACCAATAATGCGGTAGACGCCCCGAGCGCTACTGCGATGACGCCGAGCAGTATAAACAAGGAGCTTTTGATCTTCTGGTAATACATTGCTTTTCGATTCCGATCCGTGTGCAGGGCCAGCGTTGTCGACATTGCAAATCACTATTTCGGCTGCGCCGGCCCACATCTCGCATCGATACATGCCATCATCGGATCCCTCCCTTACAGACATCCGCTCGCGCGAGCTCATGGTGTTGCAAACGTAGGATCAGCTGGTTGCGATCACAGAAGCCAACACCTCGGGCTCGGCTTTACTTCGGCGAGCGACTGGATGAATTACGTCGACGCCACTTGTCGAAATCAGATGGAACCCCCCACGGATTATGTGGCTTCCAGCCACCCCACGTGGTGCCCACGTTACCACAGCGGGCCCAATTGACAAGAGCACCAATGGATCCGAATCCCGTCTGGCGGAAGCGTGATTCTCCGGCGGGTGCCCGGCGAGGAGCCACCGGTCTCGAAGCACCTCGCGCACAGAGCCGTCCGGCTCCTACCTTCACACTCTTGCATTCTCAGGTCGCGGCGGTATGCTGCCCATGACGAAGGGGGCGGCGCGAAGCTATCTGGGGACCGCGCCGTACCGGCAATCAATCGATCACGTTGAGATGAGTCGTTCGATGGAGTCGCTCTATCGAACGGACACAACTCGGGCGCGGCGTGAAATCGGGGAGGGAAGTATGCGACGGGTCGCACACGCCATCATCGTTTCCGGTCTGGTTGGCACAGCGGCATTGCTGACCATGACTTCAGCCGATTCCGCATCGGGAGTCACACCGCACATCTGCACCAGCAACGGCGGTGAAGTGGTTCCTGGCGCGATGGGGACCCCAGGGCACTGTTCCGGCGGCGTGTACGACGGTTCGCCGATCGTTCGGGACGTCGAAGCCCTCTGAGGCGGCAAAGGACGCTTTCCACTCATGGAGGATCCATGACCGGAGTTTCTCTGTCGTGCAGCATCGATCGGCGCACCTTGCTGATCGCACTCGGCGTTGTTCCCGCCACGATCTCGATCGCAAGCGGATGCTCTGGTTCCGAGGCTGCGCTACCTGGGCCCGATCTCACCGGAGCGGATCAGCTGATACGGCCGCAGGACGACCTGTACCGTCACGTGAACGGAACGTGGCTGCGCGAGTTCCCATTACCGCCCGACAAACCTTATGTCTCGACGGACTCCGAGCTGGCGGATCGCGTGCGGCAACAGCTCCGAACGGTCCTCGAGAAGATCAGGGATCCGGCGTACGGCTCCGATGAGCAGAAACTCCAAGACTTCTACGAGGCCTGCCTGGACGTGCAGGCGATCGAGCGACTGGGCCTAGCTCCGATCGCCGACATGCTCGACGCCATCGCCAATGCCGGAACGAAGGCCCAACTCGCCGAGGTCATGGGGTCGATCTCGCTGGAGCTGCCATCGGCTGATGTGATCGGTGCGTGCGGTCTTTTCGCCTTGGTGGTCTTCCCCGACGGCAAGGACTCCGCGACCTACCGTCCACAACTCGGGCAAGCGGGCCTTCGATTCAAGGCATCCTTCTATCACCGAGCCGGCTTCGCCGAGCAACGCGATGCCTACCGCGGCTTCCTGGCACGAATCGCGACGCTGGCGGGGTTCTCCGACCCATTGCTCATGGCCGATCGCGTCCTGGGCCTGGAGAGCCGGATCGCTGCCGCCCACTGGGAGGAAGAGCGGACTCGGGATGCCGACGCTGTCTACAATCCCTACCGGTGGAGTCAGATGCCTGAACTGGCCCCGGGGTTCGACTGGGACTCCTGGCTGACTGCCTACTCCGACGACCGACGGCTGTTCGACACCGTCATAGTCGCGCAGCCCTCGTATGTTACGTCCGCGGCGCGCTTGTGGTCCGAGGTCGATATCGCGGACTGGCGTGACTATCTGCGGCTGGGGGTCATTCGGGAGCTAGCCGCTCTGTTGCCACGAGATTTCGCCGATGCGAACTTCGATTTCTTCGATCGGATTCGGAACGGACAGCAAAACCCTCCGGCGCGCATCGAGTTCACGCTCGATATGGTCAGCACCTATCTCGACGAACTGCTCGGACGGAAGTACGTGGAGGAGTACTTTTCCGCGGCGGACAAAGCTCGAGCGGAGGGCCTGGTCGCGGACATTGTCACCGCGTATCGCGAAAGTTTCGCGAAATCTGAGTGGATGTCGCCGACCACGAGAGCGGCCGCGATCGCGAAAATCGACAAGCTGGTCGTGAAGATAGGGTATCCCGCCAAGTGGCACGACCATACCGGTCTGTCGATCTCCGCAGGGCGATGCGTCGCGAACCTGCGAGCGGCGGTCCGGGACCGGTGGATGAAGATGTTCGCCAAGCTGGGTCGCCAGGTGGACCGATTCGAATGGCGCATGTCGCCACAAACCGTCAACGCCTCCTATGACGCATCCGACAACACCGTCGTGATTCCGGCGGCGATCCTGCAGCCACCGTACTTCAACGTCGACGGCTCACCTGCCGTCGACTACGGCGGTATCGGTGCGATCATCGCGCACGAGATCGGACACGGATTCGATGACCAGGGCGCGAAGTTCGATGGCGACGGGAACCTGCGGCAGTGGTGGACGGCAGAAGATCGCGCCCGGTTCGAAATACGGATCGACGCACTTATCGCACAGTACGATGCTCTGGTGCCGGAAGGGTTCGACCCCACCGATCACGTCAACGGCGCACTCACTGTCGGTGAGAATCTAGCCGATCTGCGTGGACTCTCGATGGCGCTGGCAGCCTACCGTCTCGCTGCACGCAGGCTCGGCAAGGGCAGTCCAGATCACCGGGACGTGTTCTTGTCCTACAGTCGCGTGAAGCGTGCGAAATTCCGGCCGGAACTGGTGGCCCGCCAACTGGTCGGTGAGGCGCACGCACCGGCGGAGTTCCGCTGTAACCAAGTGGTGCGAAATCTGGACGAGTTCTACGACAGTTTCGATGTACGGGCAGGCGACCAACTCTTCCTACCTGCCGACCGGCGCGTCAGACTCTGAAGCGATATACACCGCCTGCCGCACCGACGGAGCACCACGGCCGCGATTCGGTCTCCGCTCAGCGCGCCGCAAGCAGACCGTCGATGAGCGCGGCGAGGCCCAGGTCGTAGGTGTCCTGAGCGGCCAGGGACAGATAGTCGGAACCGAGGGCGGCCAAGCGGGGGAAGCTGTCGGCGTCGAGGTCGGCGAAGACTTGTGCGCGGAAGGTGGGGCGGTCCTCCGCGGCCCTGCGGGCGGATCGGGCGCGCACGATGAGGTCGCCCGCCGTGTAATGCCAGATGACGCGGTACGCCTGGGCGGCGCGGTCCAGCGGTAGGCCTCCCGCGACGAATCCGTCCACGATGGATTCGCTGACCCAGAGCGCCGAGACGCCCAAAAGGTCGTCGGCGGTGAGGATTTCGACGATCCACGGCCGTGCGGCGAGCACGTCGTGCATGGCGCGCGCCGCGACGCGGACGCGCTCGCGCGGCTCCTCCGGCAAATCCGGCCACGCCACCTGGTCGGCGTACTCGTTGAGCAGTAGGCGCAGCAGGTCTTCCTTGTCCCGGACGTGGTGGTAGAGCGCCATCGGCGTGCAGCCGAGTTCGGTGGCGAGGCGGCGCATGGTCAGCTTCGCCACGCCCTCGGCCTCGATCACCGAGTTGGCCGCCGCGAGGATCTCCGCTCGGGAGATACGCGCAGGTCGACCGGTGCGTTGTGGCTGCGACGACGAACTCGGCATCCGTCCATCTTCGCCCATCCGCAGAACCGGGTGTGGACACGGGGCGACTCGCGCGGTTACTTTCTATACATGTATAAAAACTCTCGCGGGCGGCCCGGCGTCGCTCTGACGGCGGTGGCCGTCGCGCAGTTCATGGTCGCGTTGGACATGGCGGTGGTGAACGTGGCGCTGCCGGCCATCCGCGCCGATCTGGGCTTCGCGCCGGTCGATCTGTCCTGGGTGGTGCACGTCTACGCGCTGACTTTCGGCGGGTTCCTGCTGTTGGGCGGAAAGGCGTGCGACCTGTTCGGGCGGCGCAGGTTGTTCACCGGCGGGCTCGTGCTGTTCGGCATCGCCTCGCTGGCGGGCGGATTCGCGCAGGAGCCATGGCAACTCGTCGCCGCGCGGGCCGTCCAGGGACTCGCGGCGGCGGCCGTGGCGCCCGCCGCCTTGGCCACGTTGACCACGACATTTCCGGAAGGTCCCGCCCGGGTGCGAGCGCTCGGCGTGTGGAGCGCGGTGAACGCGGCGGGCGGCGCGATCGGCGTGCTGGTGGGCGGATTGCTGACCGAGTACGCCAACTGGCGCTGGGTGATGCTCGTCAACGTCCCGATCGTGGCGATCGCATCGGTCGCGGCGGTGGCCGGTGTGGCGGCCGATCGAGTGAGCGGGCGAGCGCGGGTCGATGTGCCGGGCGCCGTCCTGGCCACCGGCGGAATAGGTTTGCTGGTGGTCGGCGTGGTGCGGACCGAACACCACGGTTGGTTCTCCGCCGCCACAGCCCTCACGCTCGGGGCGGGTGCGATGCTGCTCGCGGCTTTTCTCGCGGTCGAGGCGCGTACGTCGACACCATTGGTTCGGCTCGGACTGTTCGGCAACCGCTGGGTGGCCGGAGCGAACGTGTTCGTGTTCTTGGCCGCGGCGGGCCAATTCAGCGCGTTCTATCTGCTGTCGCTGTACCAGCAGCAGGTCCTGGGCATGAGCGCGGGCGCGGCGGGTACGGCTTTCGTACCGTTCTCGCTCAGTGTCATCGCCGGGACGGTGGTGGCCACTCGCGTGGGCGGCCGCCGGTCCCCGAAAGCGGCACTCGTCATCGGCGGTGTGCTCACCACGGCGGGTATCGGCTGGTTCGCTTTCATCAGCGCCGACGGCAGTTTCCTCGCCGATGTTCTAGGACCCTCGCTGCTGGGCGGCTTCGGCCTCGGATTATGCCTGGCTCCCGTGGCCGCCGCCGCGAACATGGGCGTCGCGCCCCACGAAGCGGGAATGGCTTCCGGGGCCTTCAACAGCGCGCGGCAGCTGGGTGGATGTGTCGGGGTGGCCGCACTCGCCACCGTCGCGGCGGCGCGCACCGGAGACAGCGTCGCGCCCGCGGCGCTGAACGACGGTTACGCCCTCGCGCTGTGCTGCGCGGCGGGATTCTTCGCCGTGGCGACCGTCGTCGCCGCGACTGTGCTGCCGAGGACGCACCGCACGATTTCCAGACCCAGAGCAGACGTGGTTCGACCAAAAGCCGAACTATCCGAGAAATTTTCCGCCGCGCGACCATAAGACAGCGCAACCGCCCCGAGAGCCAGACGGGTCGGATTGCGCCGAGTGCTCTGCACTGACCGCGCACCGAGCCGCTACCACCGGACCTCGCTGCTGCCGATCCACATTGGTGCGGCATGGATCCGATGCCGGAATCCATGCCGCGCCTGGCGATCCACTCCCCCACTTCGTTCCGGCACCGCCCTTGATCGGCCCGGAAAGTCTCAGCCAATCCGACGAGAGGAAGCATCATGAACCAGGCCCCGATCGATTTGTTCGGCCGCGCCATTCATTTCGGCCATGACGGCCACGTAGCAGCCGGCGAACGCCGGATGAGCACCGGCGACGGCGACTGGCAGCTCGCGACATTCCACGTCGAATCCGATGCCGACGTGCACGCAGACCACTGGGAAGTCCATCCCGGCAGCGACGAAGCGGTGTGCTGCCTGACCGGCGCGTTGCGTCTCTACCTGCGACCGGAGCACGCGGGCGACGACGAGACGATGGTGCGCCTCACCGCGGGCACCGCGTTCGTCGTCCCCCGCAACCGCTGGCACCGCATCGAACTCGACGAACCGTCCGACATCATGTCCGTCGGCCTGCGCAACGAGACCCGCCAGGAGCCCGTCACCGCACGGTGATCCGCACCATCGGTGCTCGCGCATGGATCGCGTGTGCGAGCACCGCGGGGTCTGATCACCGCCGGCCTTGCCCGCACCCGGCGGTCGGGCCGCGCGAGCGACCGATCCATGACGTACCGACCGGGATACATACGGTAGGAGCCGAATCCGGGAGCCGAGTGACCCGGGCGGAACGATCATGTCCGTCGATTCGCCGTGTCGCCGAGACACGTCCGGCTATCGGGACACCGCCGCGATTGTGGAAAACCGCGCCGTGTCCGACCGATATCCCACGGCCGCGACGGCTTCCGGCCATACACGCGCCAATTCGAGCAGGAACCGGAACTCCGCCGCGCGATCGCGAGCCTCCCCATGCGCCGCGCCCGCAGCCATGGAGCCGGGAGTCGGTGTGTCACCGTCGCGTTTGGCTCGCACGGCCAGCGCGACCTGGAGGGCAGAGCGACGCGCATCGTCGCGACCGGCGGGCGAGCCGGCCTCGGACAAAGCGGGTACATACGGTCTCAGGTGTAGCAGCGCATCCCAGATCTCGACGGTCATCCGATAGAGCCGGGACGTGGCTTCCCTCGGCGCGGAACCGTCCTCCGCCAGAACCACTTCCGGCACCACGGCGGTGAGATCTCGCCACAGCGGCCGCAACCTACGGCAGTCACGGCCGGTCCGATCCAAGCCCGTTCGCGCCAGCAGCGCTGTGACCAGGGGGATCATGGTCAACAGGGTGACGGCGGAGAACGTGAGAACCGCCGCGACGGCCCACACCTTGCCCGGCTGGCTCGGAGGCGTACCGGTGAGCGCGCGACCTACCATGATCGTCATCGAGATCAGCCAATAGGTCGCGAACGCCAGCAGTACCGCGAACGTCAGCTTCTCTCTGATCGAAACGCCTCCGGCGCGCAGTTCGCGAACGCAGGCGCGGGCGAAGAGCAGCCCACAGAGACCTCCAGGGAGCGCGGACATCGTCCATACGATTTCGACATAGTCCAACTGCCAGGCCCACCGCAGGATCGGCGTGGCGACGATCAGCGAAACAACGGCAGCGACCGCCGTCGCATCGTATCGCCGCTGACGCAGGTGGACGCTTGCCGCATCGGCGCCGTCGACAAGCCTGGCCAGCCCGTAGAAACTGCCGAGCGCCAGGAGACCGCAGCCGAGGTAGAGGCGCGGCCCGAACTCGGGACGGCCCACCGCGACGGTCACCTCGTACAGCAGCAGACCTAGCAGGTTCCAGCTGAACGTGCGGTTGATCAGCCGATCGGTAGCCGTCTCGTCGACGAGCACCCACCGCCCGGCGGTCATGAGCGCGACGAATACGACAACCGACAGCACCACTGGAGTCGGAACAGCGTTCATCGCGATCGACCGTATGCCGTCGCTCGGCGTGGGGCCAGCCCGGCCGCGAAACCGCCGCGGTGTTTCAGCGCACGGGCACCGCGGCGGACGCGTCCTGCGTGTCCCGATCGGCTTCGGCGAGTTCGGCGGCCTCGTCGTAGACATACTTCTCGCCGATGAACCACGACGCCACGGCCGCCAGGAGCATCATCACCGCCGCCGAGACGAACACCACGAGCAATCCGGAGTGGAACGGGCCGGTGAGCAGGTTCGGGAAGAACTCCTGGCCCGTGAGGGTTTCGGCGTTGACGCCTGGCTTGTCGAGTTCACCCGACGGTCCGAGCAGCTCCTGGATCGGGTTGTAGCCGAGGAACGCGGCGAACATGCTCGCCACCGGCGGCATGCCGGCGAGTTCGGCGGCGGCTCCGGCGGAGACGCCCTGTGCGCGCAGACCGGAGTCCAGCGCCGATGGCAGGCTCGCCGCCAGTCCGAGGACCATCAGGGAGAAGAAGATTCCCATGGACAGCGCGTTGCCGCCGTTGAAGAGGGTGCCGCGCATCCCGGAGGCCGCGCCGCGCTGGGCGGCGGGAACGCTGGACATGATGGCGGCGGTGTTCGGCGAGAAGAACAGCCCGCTGCCGATGCCGTTGAGCACGGTGATCGACGCGAACAGCCAGTAGTCGAAGTTCACCGGGATGACCAGCAGCAAGATGAAGGTCGCGCCGGTCAGCAACGCGCCTCCGGTGGTGAACAGCCGGGGCCCGTAGCGATCGGACAGCCAGCCCGAAATCGGGCCTGCGGCGAGGAAGCCGATGGTCAACGGCAGCAGGTAGATGCCTGCCCACAGCGGGGTGGACTCGAAGTCGTACCCGTGCAGCGGAAGCCAGATGCCCTGTAGCCAGATGATGAGCATGAACTGCATGCCGCCACGTCCGATCGAGACCATCAGATTGGCGAAGTTGCCGAGACCGAAGGCGCGGTGGCGGAACAGGCCCAGGTGGAACATCGGATCGGGGACCCTCGTCTCCACCACGCAGAACACGGCCAGCAGGAGAAGGCCGCCCAGTACAGCGGCCAGCACCCACGGGCTCGTCCAGCCGGTCGCGTGGCCGCCGTAGGGCTGGATGCCGTAGGTGATGCCGGTGAGCAGCGCCGTGAGTCCGAGACCGAAGGTGATGGTGCCCGCCCAGTCCAGTTTGCCCGAGGTCCGGATGCCGACCTCGTGCAGCGAACGATAGGACCAGACCGCGCCGAGAACGGCGATCGGGACACTGACCCAGAACACCGCACGCCAATCCCATTCCGACAGCACGCCACCGATGAGCAGGCCGAAGAACGAACCGGCCACCGCGGCGACCATGTTGATGCCGAGCGCGGTGCCGCGCTGGCTCGCGGGGAAGGCATCGGTGAGGATCGCCGAGGAGTTGGCCGTCAGCATCGCGCCGCCGACACCCTGGACGACGCGCCAGACGATGATCCACAACGCGCCCGCGCCCCCGTGCCACGGATCGAAGGACAAGGCGACCGCCGACAGCGCGAAGATGGTGAAGCCCAGGTTGTACACCCGCACCCGGCCGAAGATGTCGCCGAGCCGCCCGAACATCACCACCAGCACGGCGGTGGCGAGCAGGTAACCCATCAGCATCCACAGCAGGTACCCGACATTGCCCGCCTCGAGTGGGTTGAGCCCGACGCCGCGGAAGATCGCGGGCAGTGAGATCAGCACGATCGAGGAATTGATCGCCGTGAGCAGGACACCCAGCGTGGTGTTGGTCAGAACGATCCACTTGTAGCGCGGATGGTCCCGGTCGTAGCGCAACCGGCGCCGGATGGTTCGGACATCACCCGGATCGACTTCGATGGATGGATTCGTCACGGACAGCCCCTCACCAGATAGTTATCACGGCAAACTATATAGTTAGCCGATGTAACCATCAAACGGAGCCGCATCCACCGAGCACCGACACCACCTCGGAGCTACATAGGTTAGCCTTGGCTAGCTTGCTCGGAAGGAAGGTGCGGCAGATGAACTCTGTTCGGACGCGCGGCCGTTGGTCGCGGGCGGCGCTGACGGTGCTGACGGGAGTCCTCGCCCTCGGCCTGGCCGCGTGCGGATCGGCAAAGGACGACTCGGCGTCCGGCGGCGAACAGGTGACCATCCACCACGCCCGCGGCGAGACGACCGTAGAAGGCACTCCGAACAAGATCGTCGCCCTCGGCAACCAGTGGCTGGACACCACGCTCGCGCTCGGCGTAGTGCCGGTCGGATACCTCGACAATGTCGCGATCGCCTCCAAGAGCACCCCGCCGTGGGAGCCGGAGAGCCTCGCATCGGCGAAGGCGCTCACCAGCACTGGGAACCTCGCCGAACAGGTCGCCGCGCTGGAGCCGGACCTGATCCTGGTCGATCCGTTCATCGCCGACCAGAAGACCTACGACGAACTCTCCCGCGTCGCGCCCACGTTGCCCGCCCTGAGCAAAGCGGCGGTAGCGCCCTGGCAGGACCAGATCACCACCCTCGGCAAGGTGCTGCACAAGCCGGACGAGGCGAGCAAGGTGATCGCGAAGGTGGATGACAAGGTCGCCGCGATCGCCGCCGCGAACCCCGGATTGAAGGGCAAGACGTTCGCCAGTACCTGGCTGGCCGGTCCGGCACAGCTCATGGTGTTGACCGACCCCGACGACGGATCGTCGAAGGTCTTCACTCAATTGGGTCTGGGCATTCCGAAGAACCTCACCGGCCTGCCCGCCAATCAGGGCAGGCTGGCCCTGTCCCCCGAGCGGGTCGACGAATTGACCGCCGATCTCTTGCTGGCCGGCTACGCCTCCGGCTTGGACGAGAAGTTCCGGCAGCTACCCGGCTACGCCGACCTGCCCGCGGTCAAGAAGGGCTCGGTCGTGTTCCTCACCACCCAGGAGATCAGCGCCGTGAACACGCCGACGGCGCTCTCGGTGCCGTACATCCTCGACAAGCTGGAACCCGCCTTCGCCGCCGCGGCGAAATAGACGCCGCGTCAGTCGACTCGTGGACAACCGCGCTGCCGGGCAACCGCTTTCACGTCTGCGCGAGGATCTCCTCGTCCGTCATCGCGGCGACCTCGAGGTAGAGCCGGGCCACCGCGGACAGCCTGCCGTCCGCGCCGTGCCGAATCTCGCGTTCCCGCAGGCACTCGGCCAGCCGGGCGACGGTGCGTGCGGCGAACAGGTCCGCGACCAGCGCGTGCTCGGCTTGCAACCACTCGCGCACGCGGGCGATGACGGTCGTGGCGAGCACGGAATCGCCGCCGCGGCCGAAGAAGTCGTCGTGCACGCCGATCGCATCGATGCCGAGGACGGTCGCGACGATGTCGGCGAGCGCGGCCTCCACGTCGTCGCGTGGGGCGGTCTCCCGGTCCTCCCCCACCCCTGGCTCGAGCAGGGCGACCACGGCGCGGCGGTCCAATTTCCCATTGGCGGTCAACGGCATCTGCTCGAGGAGTTCGATCCGAACGGGGATCATGTAGCCGGGCAACAGGTCCGCGAGCGCCGTAGCGATGTCGCCGGTCTCGTCCAGGTCACCCGCGACGGCGGCGACCAGCTTGGGTGCGCCCGCACCGGCGACCGCCGCGACGGCGTGCCGGACGCCGGGCACCGTGCGCAACGCGGTCTCGACCTCGCCGAGTTCGACCCGGTATCCGCGGATCTGGACCTGATGGTCGGCACGGCCGAGGAATTCGATCGTGCCGTCGGGCCAGTACCTGGCCATATCGCCGGTCTTGTACCAGCGGATGCCGTCGTGTTCGACGAAGCGTTCCGCGGTGCGCTCCGGGTCGTTGCGGTAGCCGGCGGCGACACCGACGCCGCCGACCCACAGTTCGCCTGGCACCCAGTCCGGGCAGTCGCGGCCCGCGGGAGAGACGACGCGGCATCGGACGTTGCGCAACGGAACGCCGAACGGCACGGTCGCCCAGTGTGCGGGCGGTTCACCCGTCACCTCGCAGATGGTGGTGTGGATGGAGGTCTCGGTCGCGCCGCCGAGTCCGGCGAATCGGCAACCCGGCGCCTGCGCCGACAGCCTGCGAGCGAGATCGGCGCCGACCCAGTCCCCGCCGAGGATGGCCGCGCGCAGCGAATCGCCCAGCTGATCACCGCCGATCTCCAGGATCATGTCCAGCATGCTCGGCACGCAGTTGAGAATCGAGACCCGATGCGTGCGCAGCAGTTCCACCCAGCTGGACGGGTCCGCGCGCTGCTCCGGATCGACGGTCACGACCGCGCCGCCCACCGCGAACAAGCCGAAGATGTCGTAGACCGAGAGGTCGAATTCCAGGGCGGACAGGCCAAGCGAGCGGTCGGCGCCGCCGACGCCGAACCACTCGTTCAACGCGTCGATGGTGTTCATCGCGCCACGGTGTGGGATCTCGACACCCTTGGGCACGCCGGTCGATCCGGAGGTGAACAGCACATAGGCGATTTCGCCGGTGTCCGGGCAGACGGGGGCCGCGAGCGGCTCCGCATAGGCACTGGCCGCGTCGATGGACAGGCACGTGATCGGTGCGCCCAAGTCCGCGCCCTCGACCGTCAGCGCCGCGTGGACACCGCCGGTGCGGAGGATCTCCGCCCGGCGGCCTGCAGGCTGATCGAATCCGATGGGCACGTAGGTCGCCCCGGCGGCGAGCACACCGAGCACGGCGGTGACCTGGTCCGGCCCCTTCGGCAGCGCGACGGCGACCGCGTCGCCCGGCTCCACGCCCTCGGCGCGCAAGGCCCCCGCCACCGCCAGCGCGCGAGCGGCCAACTCCCCGTAGCTCCAGGCGCCTCGGCCGTCGCCCAGGCCCCAGACCACGGCGGGCGCTTCGGGATTCGCCGCCGCGTTGTCGAAGAACCCCTGGTGCAGGGACCGCCCGCTGACCGGGCCGTCGGTGGCGTTGACCGCGGCGCGCACCGCGGCCTGGTCGACCGGCAGCCGCACGGCGGCCTCCGCGTTCCACCCTGCCGCCCCGTCACCGAGCCGCCCGATCGCCGCGCGGTACCAGGCGAACATGGCGTCGATCATGCCGTCCGGGAAGGCCGACGCGCGCACGTCCCAGTTCAACAGCAGCCCGCCGCGGACCTCGGTGACCTGCGCGTCGAGCAGTACCTGCGGGCCCTGCGAGATGATCCACACGGGCTCGCCGAAGGTCTCGGTGACCGTGTCGGCGAACAGCTCGCCCAAGTTCAGCGCGCTGGTGTAGACGACCGGGGCCAGCACGGGTTCACCGCGATGCCTACCCAGATCCCGCAGCACTTCGAGCCCGGAATACGCGGTATGCGCACCGCTTTCGTGCATGCCGCGCTGTAACGTGCGGGCGCGCTCGGTGACCGACATGCTGTCGGTGACGTCCACCTCCAGCATGATCGAGGACGTGAAGTCGCCGATCACCCGATCGATGTCGGGGTGCACGGGATCCCGGTGGAACAGTGGCACGTTCAGCAGGAACCGGCTCTGTGCTGACCAACCGCCGATGGTCTCGGCGAATACCGCGGCCAGCGCCATGGCCGGTGTGATGCCGCGCTCGTGTGCGGCGGCGAGCAACCGCTGCTTGGCTTCCGGCGCCAGCCAGTGGTCGTAGCGCACGGTGCGATTCGGGTCGGTGCGCTCACTCACCGGCACGGTGGGAAGTTCCGGCGCGCCCGGCAGTTCGGGCAGCCGCTCCTGCCACCACTGCCGGTCGCGCTCGCGAGCCGTGTCGTCCCCCTGGTGCTCGGTGCGGTGCCGGCGATAGGTGTAGCCGGGGACCGGCACGGCCTTCCCGTGATACAGCTCGGCCAGATCGGCGATCAGGACCCGGTAGCTCATGGCGTCGCCCGCGAGCATGTCGACATCCAGGTGCAGTCGGCTGCGGTCCGCGTCGCGCAAGGTGAGCGTGACATCGATGACCTGACCGTCTTCGATGGCCAGACGCTGGTGGGTCTTGCGGTCACGCAGCTCGGCGAGCGCGGCCTCGGCCGCCTCGGGCGACCGATCACGCAGGTCGACGACCTCGAACACCGGCCTCCCGGGTGCGGTCATGGTCTGCTGGGTGCCATCCGGCAGGAACCTGGTGCGCAGCATGGGATGGGTGGCGACCAGATCGGCCACCGCGCGCTCCAGCCGCTCCGGATCGATACGACCGCCGTCGAATTCGATGTACAGGTGCGCCGCGACGCCGCCGAGCTCTTGTTCGTCTGAGCGGCCGATCCAGTACGCGTGCTGCATGGTGGCCAAGGGGAAGGGCGCCGCCTCGTCGTCCGCGCTCGCCACCGGCACGACGGTCACCGGGCCTGCCGCCCGCCCGACCTCACTCGCGCCGAGCAGACCGTGCCAGGAAGCCACCGTAGGGCTGGCTGCCAGCTGAGCGAAGTTGATGTCGGCGCCGCGTTTGCGCCAGCCGCCCGCGAGCTTCATGGTGCGAATCGAGTCCAGCCCCAGTTGGATGAGGTCGTCGTGATCGGCGATCTCCCTGGCGGCGAGGCCCAGTTGGTCGGCCACCGCGGACCGGATCTCCTCCCGGCCGATGTCCACCGTTCCTTCTGCCCGACGCTGTGTCGACTCCATCGCGCTGCCACTCCTTGTCTGCCGCCGGAACCGGCGGTCTGGACTGCTGGGGCACAGCTTAGCCGACCCTAAATAGGTATGCCTAACCTACATCGGCGCGCGCTTTCGGCCATTCCCGCGCCAATTCGAGTAATTGCCGCAAGCCGTTGGCACGATCGTGACCACCGGTCGCCACGGCGGCGAACGGAGCGGTCGGTGTGACCGGACGCAGCCCGGCGGCTCGGGACCGGATGGCGTGGGCGATCTGACGGGCGTAATCGCCGACGCCACGACCCGCGTCGGCGGCCTCCCGCCCCGGCGCGGGCGACGGCATATACGGCTTCAAATGCAAAAGCGCGTCTTGGATCTCCACCGTCATCCGATAGAGCCGGGACGCCGCACCGCCGTCTCCGTCGTCGGACCGACTCAACACGACTTCCGGGACGGCGGCGGTCAGGTCACACCACAGCGGACGCAGGCGGCGGCAGCGCCGACCGGTCTCATCCAGCCCCGCGCGCGTCAGCACAGCGGTGAAAAGCGGTATCGCCGTGAGCGTCGCGATGATCAATACACAGAAGAAGGACGAGTTCGCCAGCACGTTCCCCGGATGGCTCGGCGGGACGCCGAAGAGCGCGCGGACCACGGTGACCACTGCCGCCGCGGCCCAGTAGACCGCGAGGAACAGCAGCGCCGAATACGTCAGCTTCTCCTTCGTCGTCCGCGCGGCGGTGCGCAACTCTCGGAGACTGGCCTGTGCGACCAGATATCCGCTGGCCACCATGGGCAACTCCGACAACGTCCACACGATCTCGTCCAAACCGACGTGCAGCACGCTCCGTGCGACGGGCGAAAAGATCAGTGTCGAAATCGAACTCACGGCGGCGACGGCGGCGTAGATCTTCTGCCGTCGCAGCATGACCTCGGGATCAGCACCCGACGCCAGTTGCGCGAGCACCAGGACGACGGCGGTGGTCATCAGTCCGCAGCACAGGAACAGTCGCTGCCCGAGTTGCGCGGACCCCGCCGCCGCGGCGGCGACATAGAGCGCCAGACCGCACAGATTCCACGCCCACGCATGGTTGATCATGCGATCGGTGACACTGTCCGCGACCAGGAACCACCGGCCGACCGTGATCGCCGCGATAGTCAGAATGACCGGGAACATGATCCAAACAGACACCGAATCCATCGAGGTGCAACCCTAATCGTCGCTGCCCCCAGGTCCAACGGCAGTGCGCCGGTCGCGGTGCGCGACCGTGACCGGCTCACCCGAATCAGCGTTGCGCGGACCAGGATTCGCGCAGCATGGCCAACGCGTCACCGGACAGGCCCGAGGCCGACATCGGCTCGTACCGGTGCTCCTCCGGCGCAGGCGCGCCCGCCGCCTGATCGGCGGCCGCGTCGACGGCCGCCGCCAGTTCGTGCAGCGTGAAGTGCTCGAAGATCAGCTGCGGGGTGAGCGCCAGGCCCGCCTCGCCCGCTCGCGCGGCCCACTGGATCGCGATGACGCTGTCTCCGCCGAGCGCGAAGAATCCGTCCGTGCGGTCCACGTCGGTGATCTCCAGCAGTTCCTCCAACAGCGCCGCCAGAGCGCGCTCGGTCTCGGTCTGCGGCGGGCCCGCCTCGGCCTCGCCGACCGTGGCCTCGGACGCCGCGTGGCGCACAACGGTACGCGCGGTGTCCCAGCCCTGCGGCGCGAGGTTCGATTCCCGCACCGCGGTATCGGGTTTCGTGGCGAACGCGGTCAAGATCCGCACCAGCGTGTCGGCGAATTCCTCGCCGGAGGCCGGGTCGTACAGCTCCGAGTTGACCACCACCCGCACCAGTAACTCGCCATCGGGTTCCACCAGGAAATCCAGGTGGAAGTCCATGAACGCGGCGTCGTACTGCGGCGTGAGCGGGGTCAGCGTGGTCTCGGCGGTGAAGCCGACGGTCGGCGCGGTGTGCCCGAACTGCATGATCACCTGGAACAGCGGATTGCGGCCGAGTACCCGGGGCGGGTTGAGCGTTTCCACGATCCGCTCGAACGGCACGTCCTGGTGGCCGAGAGCGCCGAGCGCCGATTCGCGCACCCGCTGGAGCACGGTTCGCGGCGACGGGTCGCCCGAAAGATCGTTGCGCAGCACCATCATGTCGGCGAACAGGCCGATCAGCCGGTCCACCGACCGCCAGGGCCGATTGGCGACCGTCGCGCCGATCGGCACGTCGTCACCGCCGCCGAGGGTGTGCACCAGCACCGCGGCCGCTGCCTGGCACAGCATGAACTCGGTCGCGCCGGTCGTCTCCGCCAGCGATCGCAGTGCCTGCCACGTCTCGGCCGCGACGATCCGGGTCGCGCTGACACCCGCATGGCCCAGCCGCACGGGACGCGGGCGGTCGTGGCCGACCGCGATCTCCACCGGAAGGCCCGCCAAGGCCGCGCGCCAGTAGTCGAGTCGCGCTTTGCCGTATTCGCTCAGATCGTCGCGGCCGGGGGCGTGGTCGAAGGTATCGCGTTGCCACACCGCGAAGTCGGCGAAGTGCAGCGCCGGTTCCGGCCAGGACGGAGCCGTGCCGCTCACCCGCGCGCGGTAGGCGACGGTGAGGTCCTCGAGGAAGACCCGGCACGATTCCCGGTCGGTGACCATGTGATGGGTCAGCACCGACAGCACGTGGGTGCGCTCGTCCAGGACGAACAGGCGCAAGCGGAGCAGCGACTCCCCGGCCAGGTCGAACACATGGTTCGCCTCGGCCGCCAGCGCCTCGTCCAGGCGAGCGCCGTCGAGCGCGGTGCGGGGCAACTTCACCGGTCCCGCCGGGGCCACCCGCTGGTACGGCGTGCCCTCGTGTTCCGGGAAGCTGGTGCGCAACGACTCGTGACGGGCGATGACGTCGCCGAGCGCCGCGGTGAGCGAGGCGATGTCGAGTTCGCCGTCGAAGCGGATGGCGAACCGGAAGTTCTCCCACCCGAACGGGCCTTCCAGCTTGCGCCGCAGCCACAGCGCCCGCTGCGAGTACGACAGCGGAATACGTTCGGGGCGCGGTCGTTTCGTCGGCATCGCGGCGTTGTCACCGGAGGGTAGGCCGGTGGGAACGACCTCGTCGAGATTCTCGCCGAACCGATCGTGGTACCGGGCGACCAGATGCGCGGCGAGCCCGGCGACCGTCGGAGTGTCGAACGCCGCGCGCACGTCGATATCGATCCCGAACGTGTCGCGCACCAGGGCGACCAGCCGGGCCGCGAGCAGGGAGTGGCCGCCGAGTTCGAAGAACGAGTCGTCGGCGCCAACTCGCTCGGTGTCGAACAGCTCGCCGTACAGCGCGGCGAGCCGGATCTCGGTGGGCGATTCGGGCGCCCGGTACGTGCGTGTCTGCGTCAGCTCCGACTCCGGGAGCGCGCGGCGATCGAGCTTGCCGTGGGCGCTCAACGGCACTTCATCGATCACGGCGAAGGCCGCGGGGACCATGTGCTCGGGCAGCGTCGCCGCGACCGTCGCGCGCACCTGCTGGAGGTCGATCTCGCTTCCCGGCGCGGGCACCAGGTACGCGGCCAGGATCGGGCCGAGCCGCTCGTGCTCGGTGACGATCGCGACGCACTGCGCGACGCCGGGGTGATCGGCCACCGCGGCCTCCACCTCACCGAGTTCGATGCGGAACCCGCGCACCTTCACCTGTTCGTCGGCGCGGCCGACGAATTCGATCTCGCCGTCGGCGGTGCGCCGGGCGAGATCGCCGGTGCGGTACAGCCTTCCGCCGGGTAGGAAGGGGTCGGCGACGAACCGCTCCGCGGTCAGGGCGGGCCGATCGAGGTAACCGCGCGCGAGCTGGCGTCCGCCGAGATAGATCTCGCCGATCACGCCCGGCGGGACCAGCCGCAGCGAGTCGTCGAGCAGGTAGACGTAGACGTTGCGGTTCGGGAATCCGATCGGCACGATCCTGGTGCCCTGCGGCCCGTCGACCGGCATGGACGTCGAGCACACCACCGCTTCCGTCGGCCCGTAGTGGTTGCGCAGGTCGGCGTCGAATTGCGCGGCGAACCGGTCGGCGATCTCGCCGGGCAGCGCCTCGCCGCCGACCGGCACGTGCCGCAACGCCCGCCAGTCGTTCGCCTCGGGAAGCATGAGGAAAGTGGCCAGCAGCGAGGGCACCATGTGCAGCACGGTGATCCCGTGACGAGCGATCAGCTCGGCGACGTACGGAATATCGCGGTAGGCGTTCGGTTTCGGGACGACGATGCTCGCGCCCGCGATCAGCGGTAGGAAGATGTCGGCCAGCGACGCGTCGAAGCTCACCGAGGTGGCCTGCAACACCCGCTCCGGGACGCTGGCGTCCCAGTCGGCGGCGAAGTTCACCAGGTGATCGGCGATCGCGTCGTGCGGCACTGGCACGCCCTTGGGCTGTCCGGTGGAGCCCGAGGTGTAGATCACGTAGGCGATGTTCGACGGGCGCAGCGGCGACTCGCGTTCGGCGTCGGTGGGATTCGTGTCCGGCGCGTCGACCGCCTCGGTCATCGCCGCCGCGATCGTTTCGGCGTCGAACGACAGCGCCGGACGCGCGTCCGACAGCAGATAGTCGATGCGGTCCGGTGGATAGGCCGGATCGATCGGCAGGTACGCGCCACCCGACTTGAGTACCGCGAGACTCGCGATGATGAATTCGATGGAGTTCGCCATGCGCAGCGCGACGAGCTGCTCGGCGCCGACGCCGCGCCGGATCAGCCAGTGCGCCAATCGATTCGCCCGCCGGTTCAACTCGCCGTAGGTGAGTTCGGCTTCGTCGGATACCACCGCGACGCGATCGGGGGTCGCCGCGGCCTGCCGCTGCACCAACTCGACGAGCGTTGTCGCGGGCGCGTCGACGAGCGGACCGTGCGATGCCGCGACGATGTCCGCTCGGTCGGCGGCGCCGAGCATATCGATCGCGCGGACCGGCTGCCGTGGATCGCGCACCGCGTCGGTGAGCAATTCCAGGTAGTGGCGCAGCAATTGCGCCACCACCGACCGGTCCAGCTCGTCGACGAGGTAGGTGGCCTCCACGCGCGCGCCCGCGTCGTCGAGGACGACCATCAGCCCCAGCGGCTCCTGCGCGACCGTGCTCCCCCACGGCAGCTCGGTGGAGCGGACCCCGGCGAGATCGAACCCGTTCGCCCCGCCGCGCACGCTGAAGCTCAGCTGCACGAGCTGGGCCAGGCCGTCGCTGCCCGCGATCCGGTCCGAACTCACCTCGCGGACGACCCGTTCGACGCCGATCCCTTGATGCGCGAACGCGTCGCGGGCGGCGTCCCTCGTCACGTCGACCAGCTCGGCGAAGCTGCGCCCCGGACGGATTCGGGCGCGCAACAGCAGCGTGTTGCCGAAATAGCCGATCAGCGCCTCGGCGTCGCTACCGCGGCGGTCGGTCACCGGCACCGCGACGAGGAAGTCCGTCGCCGCGGTGTACCGCTGGACCAGCGCCTGGAAGGCGGCCAGCAACACCATGAACGGGGTGGCCGAACGGTCGCGCGCGACCTCGGTGACCCGGTCCAGCAGTTCCTGGGGCAAGGGCAGCACGCACTTGTCGGCGTTGCGGGTAGCCGCGCCACCGGCGAGCGTTCCGGGCAACTCGAGTCGCTCCGGGAGCGGAGTCAACCGCTCGCGCCAGTACGCCAGGTCGGCGTCGTCTTCGGCGGGCCGCTCGGCGAGCGACACGTCCACGTACTGCGCACGGATCTCCGCCTGCGGGTCACCGCGGTAGGCGGCATTGAGCTCGGCGAAGAAGACCGACCAGGAGTCGTCGTCCCAGGCGATGTGGTGGATCGTCAGCACGAGCACGTGTTCGGCCGGACCGGTGCGCGCCAACGTCACCCGCAGCGGCGACTCGGAGCTCAGGTCGAACGGACGCGCGAACTCCCGTCTCGCCAGAACCTCGAGTCGCCTGCCTCGGCCTTCCTCGGAGAGATCCGTGAGATCGTGCTGCTGCCACACCGGCCCCAGTTCGGCGTGTGCCGTTTGATACGGCTCGCCGTCCGCGCCGACGTGATAGGTGGTGCGCAGGATCTCGTGCCGCGCCACGACGGTGTCGAAGGCGGCGCGCAACCGTGCGCTGTCCAACGGACCGTCGAGTCGGTAGCCGACGCAGACGTTGAGCGTGGTGTCCTCCGGCGCGACCGTCTGCACGAACCACATCCGCTGCTGCGCGGACGAGAGCGGAGCCGGATCGCCAGGGCGCCTGCCGCGCGCGGGTCGCGCGGGCGCGGGCGCGAGTTGCTGTTCGCGCAGTCGCTGCTGCAGCAGCCGCTTGCGCCGCTCGAGAATCTCGTCTGACATGGTGGGTCCTTCGGACTGGGTTCGGATGGGCTGAGTGGCTCGGCGATCGCGGTCAGTCGGCGCCGACGGTCACCACGGAGATCGCGCGCGCGAGGGCCACGACGGCGTCGTGCCATAGCTCGGCGAGCCGGTCGACGTCCGCGACCGTGAACACCGCCTCGCTCCAGCGGAGCATGGTGACCAGCTGCGGCCCCTCGGTGGTGGTCCGCACCGCCGAGACGACGTCGAGCGCATAGCGCAGCGGGAAGTCGGGCTCCGCCACGAGCGGAAGGCATTCGTGCAACGCCAGATCCGGGATCGGCGCCCACGGCCGTCCCGCACCGGCCAGGTCGAACCGGCCCAGGTAGTCGAAGAGCACCTGCGGCTGCGGCGCATCGACCAGTTCGGGGGTTCGCGCGAGGTAGCGCAGCACTCCGAAGTCCACGCCGCCGTTCGGCTGTTCGGCCAGATGTGCCGCGACGTGTTCGAGCAGTGCGGCGGCGCGAACCGGATCGGTCAGCGCGGTGGCCACATCCACGCTCTCGGCGCCCGCTGCGAGCCGGGCGGGCACGATGCTGGTGAACCAGCCCACCGTGTGCGCGCTGTCGACGTCGGCGCCGAGCACCGCGTCCTCTCTGCCGTGTCCTTCCAGCGCGAGATACGCGCCCGCGGTGGGGTCCTGACCGCGTTCCAGACGCCAGCTCGCCAGCGTCATCGTCAAAGCGGCGAGCAGGAATTCGCGGACTCCCGCCGCGCCGCCGCCGAGGCTGTCCAGGATGGCCGCGCTCGTCTCGGCCGGGGTGGGCACGGGATGGACCCGGTAGGAAGCCCAGGTGTCGGTCCTGGGATCGGGCAGCCGCGCGCCCAGCACCGGGTCCGGCGCGGTGACCTGGCGCGTCCAGTAGTCGCGCTGAGCCGTGACCGCCTCGGCGCCCGCGCGTTCGCGCAACAGCCGGGCCCACTGCCGGTAGCCGGTGTGCTCGACCGCCGGGACGGGCGTCCGTCCCGCGAGCACCTCGGCCCAGTACGCGGCGAGGTCGGCGGAGATGACGTACCAGGAGACCGGGTCGACGGCCAGGTGGTGGATGGTGAGCAGCAGCACGTCCGGAGCGCCGGACCTGGTGAACCACACCGCGCGCACCAGATCTCCGGTGGACGGGTCGATCTCGTCGGTGGCCGCACGGCCGTGTGCGGCCAGCGTCGCGTAGAAGTCGTCGCCTTCCTCGACCCGGGACAGGATGTCCCGCGCTCGGACGCTGCCCGGGGCGCGCGTGTGCAGGTCGTATCCCTCGGGTGTGGTGACGAAGCGGGCCCGCAGCATGTCGTGTCCGTCGAGCAACGCCTGCAGCACCGCCGTCAGGCCGCCCTGGTCGACGCCGTCGGGCAACTCGAGCAGATTGCTGAGCGTGAGTCTGCGGTAGCCCCCGTACTCGTGCATCCACGACACGATCGGGGTCGGGCCGACCGGCCCGTAGCCCTCCGAACTCGTCGCGCGTTCGCGAACGGCTTCCGCGTCGATCCGCGCGGCGAGTTCCCGGATCGTGGCGGCGCCGAGGACCGCCTTCGGGCTGATCGAGAGGCCGTCCCGCCGCAGCCGGTTCACCAGGGAGATCGCCACGATGCTGTCCATGCCGAGGCCGATCAGGTCGTCATCGATGCTCGGGACCGGACCGCCGGACAGTTCGGCGATCGCGGCGCACAGACGGTGCTCGGTGCCGGTGCGCGCCGTCTCCGCTCCCGGTCCGGCGGCCCGGTCCTCGGCGAGCATCGCGAGCCGTTTCGCATCGAGTTTTCCGTTGCTGGTCACCGGCAACCGCTCGACGACCACGATCCGGTTCGGCACCATGTAACCGGGCAGCCGATCGGCCAGCGCGGCGCGCAGCCGCACCGCGTCGAGACCGTCGCCCACCGCGAACGCCGCCAGGCTCGGACCACCCGTACGGCGCACCACGACGACCGCCGCGGCCCGCACCCCGGGCAAGGCGAGCAGAGCTGTCTCGATATCGCCGATCTCGATCCGGTAGCCGCGAATCTTCACCTGATCGTCCGCCCGGCCGACGTAGGCGAGATCGCCCGAGGGCAAGCGGCGCACGAGATCACCCGTCCGATACATCCTTTCACCGGCACGGTGTGGATCTGCGACGAATCGGCCAACGGTGGTTCCCGGCATGCCGACGTAACCACGCGCGACCTGAGCGCCCGAGAGGTACAACTCGCCCACGACGCCGATCGGCACCTGGCGCAGCCGCGAATCCAGCACGTAGCCGGTCATTCCGGTGACCGGCGCCCCGATGGCCGGTTCGGCATCGCCATCGCGCACCGCCGCGACCACCGCCTCCACCGTCGTCTCGGTGGGGCCGTAGCAGTTGTGCACGGCGGTGCCGGGCAGGGCGCACAACTGTTTCCACAGCGGCACACCGATGGCCTCGCCGCCGAGCGCCAGCACGGACAGCGGCGTGACGCCCGCCTCGACCAGTCCGGCCGCCGCCAGCTGAGTGAACATCGACGGGGTCGTGTCGATCATGTCCAGTCCGTGCCGGACGATGCCGTCGACCAGGCGTCGCGCGTCGCGCATCTCCTCGGCGTCGAACAGGTGGATTGCATGTCCGTCGAACAGTCCGATCAGCGGCTGCCAGGAGGCGTCGAAGCTGAGCGACCAGGCGTGCGCGATCCGTAGCGGCCGCCCGAGCCGCGCCACCGCGGGCCGATACACCCGGTCGCGGTGGTCGGCGAAATACGCGGCCAGCGCGGCATGGGTGCCGACGACGCCTTTCGGTTCGCCGGTGGAGCCGGAGGTGAAGATCAGATAGGCGGCCTGGTCGGGGTGGCCGGGCGCGGGCGCGAGCTCCGGAAGCCCGTCGGAGAGACCGTTCACTACCAGCACTTCCGGGCGCTCGGCGATCTCGTCGAGCGCGGACAGCCCCGAGCTGTCGATCAGGATCGAGCGCGGCCGGGACCGGCGCACGATCGATTCGATACGGGCCGCGGGCAGCGTGACATCCACGGGCACATACGCCGCACCGGTCGCCAGCACGGCGAGAATCGCCACGATCGACTGCGCCGAACGCGGCAGCGCCAAGGCGACGACCTCTTCCGGACCGGCCCCGTGTGCGACCAGCGCGCTCGCCAATCGGCCTGCGGCATCGAAGAGTTCGCGGTAGGTGTAGCGATCGTTTTCGGTGCTGAGGGCGAGCGCGTCCGGCGTGGCGGCGACCTGGCGCGCGAACAGCTCCCACACGGTCACACCGCGCACGTCGGCGGCGATCGGCGCCGGTGGCGGAGCGGTCTCGCCCGGCAGCAGGACATCGAGCGCGTCGGGCCCCCGCTCGCCGATCGCGGGCAGTTGCCGCAGCACCGAGAGCAACCGCGCCCCGATGCCGGGTCCGGACAGGCCGCGCAGTGCCGCCTGCACCGCCTCGACCGTCACCACCAGCTGCCCTTCGTACAGGAACGAGGTCACCGCGAGCGGATAGTGCGTCAAACTCTCCGAGGTCATCGGCCGCACCCGAACGCCGTCCGCCATGTCGATGGGGCGCAGGATGTCGGACATCGGCGCGTTCTCGAACACGAACAGGGTGTCGAACAGCGTGCCGGAGCCTACCGACCGCTGGATCGCCGACAGGCTGACGTAGGCGAGATCACGCATCGGAGCCGACTCGCGCTGCGTTCGCCTGCAGTCCCGCACCACGTTCTCGGCCCCGACCGCCACCCGGACGGGGACGGTGTTGATGAACAGCCCGATCATCGTCTCGACCCCGGACAACTCGTCGGGCCGCCCCGAGACGGTGCTGCCGAAGACCACGTCGCGCCGGTCGGTCAAGCTGCCGAGGACAACGGCCCAGGCGTACTGCACGACGGTGTTCATCGTCAGGCCGTTCGACCGCGCCCACGCCGTCAACCGGCTGGTGTCGGCCGCGTCCAGGGTGACCGTGTCGACGCTGGGCACGATCGTGTTGACCGCCGAATCGCCACGGTCGGCGAGGATCAGCGGATCGACATCGCCGAGGTATCCGCGCCAGGAGCGCAACGCGGCATCGCTGTCGCGGGCCGACAGCCAGCCGATGTAGTCCCGGTAGGGTCGGGGTTCGGGCAGCGCCTCCGCCGCGCCGCCTGCCTGGTACAGGGCGAACAGTTCCCGGAAGAACACGCCGAGCGACCAGCCGTCCAGCAGGATGTGGTGCGCGGTCAGCACCAGGCGCCGAGTGCCGTCCGGCAATCTCAGCAGCAGCACGCGCAGCAGCGGGCCGCGGGTCAGGTCGAACGGCGCCCGCGTCTCGGCCGTGATGACGGCGTCGAGGTCGCCCGGGTCGACTTCGCGTTCGGCCCAGGGCAACTCGGCAGCGGTGGGGACGATCTGCACCGGCCGCGGCAGGTCGCGGTCCCAGAACGACGCGCGCAGATTCGGATGCCGCCGCAGGATGGCCGCGACGCTGCGCCGCAGCAATGCCACATCGACGGGACCGGCGATCTCGTACACGAACCGCAGTGCGTACAGATCGCCCTCGCCGGCCAGCCTGGCCAGCGAGAACAACCCCTCCTGCAACGGGCTCAATGCCAGTACGTCCTCGATCTCCGGGGTGGGCGCCTGCGTGTTCTCCGGCATCGAGCGGCCTCCTGAGCCTGTGTTCTCGGGCATCATCAGCCTCGGTTCTCGGACATGAGCAGAACGACGTCGTCCAGGGACGCGCCGCCGAGGATCGCCGCGACCGGCAACTCGCGGCGCAACATCGTCTTCAGCCGCGCGCGCAGATCCACCGCCTGCAATGAATCGAACCCGAGCGCGACCAGCGGGACGGAGCCGTCGATGTGGTCGGGGCCGTCGAGAAGCATCACCTGCCCCAGTTCGCGCCGGATGATCTCCGCGACGCTCCCCGTGGCATCGGCTTCCGGCTCGGCGGCGGCCGACTTCGGTGCGGACGGTGCGGACGGCGCGGCCGCGGACTCCGGGACCGCCGACGCGGGCGCGAAAACCCTCGCCAAGCCGACGATCTCGGCCGTATCCCGCAAGCGCTCCCAGTCCGCCGACAGCACCGCGCTGTTCCCGGTACGGTCGGCGAAACCCGCCGCGATGGCGGGCGCGGCGGGCATGGGTCGTAGACCAGCGCCGAGGATCCTGGCTTCCACGTCGGCGTGCTCCGCGCCGGGCAGACCCCACAGCCCCCATTGCACCGACACGCAATCCCTGCCCTGCGCCCGCAGCCGCACGGCGAGGCTGTCGAGCATGCGATTCGTGCCCGCGTACAGTGCCTGACCACGCCCGCCGAGGGTGGCCACGAACGAGGAGCACAACAGCACGGCGCAGTCGGCGGTCTGCGGCACCGCGCGCAGCACCTCGCCGAGCCCGAGCACCTTCGCGGCGGCCGCTTCGGTTACCGCCTCCGGTTCGAACCGCGCCCACGCGTACTGGACCGCGGCGTGCACGACCACGCTCACGGGGCGCTCGGCGAAGCGCCCCGCCAGCTCGGCGACCGCGTCGGCGTCGGTGATGTCACAGGCCACCACGTCGATTTCGGTGGAACCCGAGGCGCGGATCGCGCGCAACCGCTCCGCGAGCACGCTCGTCTCCCCGGTGCGATTCACCAGGGTGACGCGCCGTGCGCCGTCGCGGGCGAGCTGCGCGCAGAATTCCAGGCCGACGTACCCCGTGCCACCGAGAATGAGGACCTCGCGCAGATCCGGGGGCGCCGAAGTGCCCAGCGACTCGGCGCGAACGAGACGCTTGGCGTGCAATTTGCCGCCCCGCAGCGCGAGTTCCGGCTCGCCCGGCACGTGAACGGCCTCGAGGATCTTGTCCGCCAGCACCGTCGGATCCTGCTCGGCGGCATCCGAGGGCAAGTCCAGGTGCCGGAACGCGATGCCGAGATGGTCGAGGCCGAGACTGCGGTACGCGGCACTGACCGCCGAATGACTTAGGGACGGCGCATCGTCCGGGGACACCGCCTCAGCACCGGTTGTCACCAGCCAGCATTCCGTGACACCGGAGACTTCCGTGGTCAAACTTTCCGCGGCTCGCGCGAACTCGGCGAGTTCGGCCACCGCGCCTTGCTCGTCCGTGGCCGTATTCGACGGAAGCAGCAGCACCATGGTGTCGGCCTCGGTCGCGGTGTCGGCGATCGCGGCACCGTGGCGCGCGGCCCGCGCGCACAGCGCCGCTGCGAGGTCGTCCGCGCCGTCGTGCTCGGCGAGCAGTACGGTGCGGGGCGCGGCCAGCTCGAACCGGGACAACCTGGTCCACTCCTCGCGCAACCGCGCGGGGGGCACGGCGACCGGGATCGGCGCCTCGGCACCCGATTGATACGGCGCCCACAACCTCTTGGAGTTCATCACCGTGGCGGGAAAGTCACGCAGCGGCAGCGCCGGAGTGCGGTCGCCGGAGTACGTGCGGAGCGCTTGCCAGTCGTAATGCAAATCGTGCACCGCGACTTCGACCAGATTGCGGGTGAATTCACCCAACCCGTTCGCGGTGCGCAGCGATGTCCCCACGACCCGGAAGTCGCGGGCATCCCGCGCGACCGGGGACAGATTCTCCCGCAGCGCGGGCTGTAACGTCGGGTGCTCGGCGATCTCGACGAAGGTGTCCACGTCCGCGGTAGCCGCCGCCACCGCGCGATCGAAGCGCACCCGGTTGCGCAGGTTCCAGTACCAGTAGTCGTGGTGGGTCAACTCGGGAGTGATCGCCGCGCCGAGCGTCCCGCCATAACAGGTGACGTCGCCGAGCGTGAAGGTCTTGCTGCTCAATTCGCCCAGCGACGATTGGAATTCGTCGCGCAATCGCGTCATCGCGGAGGTGTGCGACGGAAACGACATCTGAATCTGCTTGGCGAACAAACCTTTCGCGGTGGCGGTCGCCACCAGCTCCGCGATCGCGGCCTCGTCGCCGGAGACACCGGTCAACTCGGGTGAGTTGACCAAGGAGACCTCCGCCCAGCCCGAATTGCGGGCCAGCAGCGCCTCGCATTCGTCGCGCCCCGCGCCGAGCACGGCCACCGCGTAGCCGTCCGAAAGGTCGCGCTCCAGAAGCCGGGCCCGGTGCGTGACGATCGACACGGCATCGCGCAGCGTGAGCACACCGGCGACCACGCAGGCCGCGAGTTCACCCTGGCTGTGACCGATGGTCGCGGTGGGGCGCACGCCCGCCGCCTGCCACATGGCGGCCAAGCCGATCAGGTGGAACATTCTGGCCGGTTGCACTTCCCACAGCGTCTCGCCGAACCCGGCGTCGGCGCCGAGCAGATAGTGCACCGGCCGTGCATGGCCGTACCGCTCCTCGTGCACCGCCGCGCACTCGTCGACGGCGGCCCGGTAGGCCGGGGAGAAGTCGTAATACGGCTTGCCCATACCCGCGTGCTGGCTGCCTTGTCCGGGAAAGACGAAGCCGACGCGACCCGCCGCGACGGCGCCGCCGGACGTCACCACCGCCGGGTGCGCGGAACCCGCCGCGATCGACCGCAACGCGTCCGTCAACTCCTCGCGCGTGACGACCATGGCCAGGGCGCGATACCTGCGGGCGATCCTGGTGCGGAAGAGCTGGCTCGCCAGTCGATCCGAGTCCAACCGAGGGTGGTCGTGCACGTAGGCCAGTATCGCCGCGGCCTCCGCACGCAAGCCTTCGGCGCTGTCCGAGGAGAGCAGGACGGGGACGGTGCCGTCCGGCAGCAGATATTCAGACATCGCTGTCCTCCTCCAGGACGGGCATCCCGACGACCGCGTGCGCGTTGGTCCCCGCGACTCCGAATGCCGACACCGCTCCGTAGCGAATGCCGTCGATCGGCTCCCATGGAACGAATTTCGTGGCCAGCCGCAGACTGGTGGCTTCCCAGTCGACCGCCTCGGTCGGGTGTTCTGCCCAGAGACTCGGCGCGACATGCCCGTGCGCGCCGCACAGCAGCATCTTGATCAGGCCGAGCATGCCCGCCGCCGCCTGCGTGTGACCGATATTCGACTTGACCGATCCCAGCAGCGCGCCCCGGACGCGCTCCGGCGCGCCGTAGGTCCGGATGAGAGCGGACAGTTCGATGGGATCGCCCACCGCCGTGCCGGTGCCGTGCCCCTCGACCAGCCCGATCTGTTCCGGGTCGACGCGGGCCGCGGTGAGCGCGGCGCGAATCAGCCGCTCCTGCGCGTCGGCGCTGGGCACGGCCAACGGGCCGCTCTTGCCGTTGTGGTTGACCCGGGAGCCGAGCAGCCGAGCGTAGATCCGATGACCGAGCCGGCGCGCTCGCGACTCGCGCTCCAGCACAACCACTCCCGCGCCCTCGCCCCACAGGGTCCCGGTGGTGCCCGCGGAATACGCGCGGCAGTGGCCGTCGGTGGAGAGCGCGTTGTTCTTCGCGAACTCCACGAACATGCCGGGTGAGCCCATCACGCACACACCACCTGCCAGGGCCCAGTCGCACTCGCCCGCGCGGACGGCCGCCGCGGCTTGATGGAGGGCGGTCAAACCCGCCGCACAGGAGGTGTCCACACTGATCGAAGGCCCGATCAGCCCGAGACTGTGCGAAATACGGCCGGATACCGCGCCGAGGGTAGTGCCGGTCATTCGATAACCGCTGTGCTCGCTGACGCTCGCCATGCGCGGGCCGTACTCCAACGGCGTGACGCCCATCCAGCACCCCGCTTCGGCACCGTCGACGGCGCCGGGATTGAGCCCGGCATCCTCGACCGCCCGCCATGCGACGCGCATCGCCACCCGCTGCTGCGGATCCATCGCGACGGCTTCGCGCGGCGTTATCCCGAAAAAGGCCGCATCGAATTCCGCTGCTTCGGTGAGGAATCCGCCCGCGTCGCGTACGTCGCTCCAGCCCTCGTTGCGGCCGAGGGTGAGCAACCCTTCGATCGGCCACTCCCGATCTCGTGGCAATGGGCCGATGAGTTCCCTGGATTCGGCCAGCGCCGTCCAGAATTCGCGTGGACTGTTTATTCCGCCGGGGGCCTCGACCCCGATTCCGACGACGACGATATGGTCTTCGTCCCCCGAAGCCGATCCTGACATGGTGAACCTAACTGGAAAGAGCGGACTGTCCGGCGTCAGCGGCGGCGGAGGCAAGCAATTCCGCGACGCCGTCGATGTGGTCGTACAAATAGAAGTGCCCGCCGTCGAAGAGCGTGACCGAGCCGCCCCGAGTGCTGTGCGCGATCCAGGGACGCAGTTCGGCGACGGTGACGAAGTCGTCGTCGGCGCCGCCGATCACCTCGATCCGCGCGCCGATCCGCACGTCCGGGTCGCACGTGTAGGCGTCGAACGCGCGATAGTCGGCCTGCAGGACGGGCAACGTCATTCGCATGATGTCGCGATCGGCCAAAACGTCCGCGCCCGTTCCGTTCAGCGCGACGAGCCGGTCGAGCAACGCCTCCTCCTCGGTCGGCAGCGGCTCGCTGTCGGCCACCAATGCGGGCGCCACCGCGCTGGAGGCGCCGAGCAGCGCTACCGGCACACCGGCGGCCTCGGCCTGACGGACGAATTCGAAGGCCACCATCGCGCCGACGCTGTGGCCGAACACAGTGATGGGAATGCCTCGGTGATAGGGCGATTCGAGGAATTCCGCAAGGGCACCCGCCGCGAGTTCGACGAGACTGTCCGGCATGGGTTCGGCGGCTCGGTCCTGGCGTCCCGGATATTGCACGAGCACGACGTCGAAATCGGCGCTGAGCCGCTTGGACATGGCGCGATAGGTGGAGGCGCCACTGCCCGCATGGGGAAACAGCACCAGGGGCGGCAGCGTTTCCGTGACGGGCTTGTGAAACTTCCGAATCCACCCGGGTCTTCTCGACATCCAACAGCTCCTACACATAACGCGGTGTGGGCGCCCGCGCGCCGTCCTTTCCGAACGGCCGGGCCTCGCCGACCACGCGAGGTTAGCATAGGGTAACCTTACATTCATCCAGCGGAGCCACTACCGAACGGAGCTCGACGACCGATGAACCCCACCCAGACGCCTCATGTCATCGCGCGCGAGCTGACCGATATCCCCGACGAACTGCGGGCCGTGCCCGCTCCGCCGCAACCGGCTCTGCCCGCCCCGTTCGACATCCGGACGGCCGACGCGGACGGTGCGGACGCGGAGCTGCTCACCGAGTGGATGAACCGGCCGCATCTGATCGAGACGTGGGAACAGCCGTGGCCCGTCGAACTGCGCAGGCAGAATCTGCGCGCGCAGCTGGACGGAAGCTATTCCCGCCCATACATCGTCGGGTACGACTTCACCGGCACCGACCGGCCGGAACTGGGCCGTCGCGACATCGCCTACCTGGAGTTGTATCGCCCCGCCAAAGACGAGATCGCCCGGATCTACCACGCCGACCCCTATGACGTGGCCTTCCACCTCGCCACCGCCGACCCGGAGGTGATCGGGCGCGGCATCATGTTCGCCTTCGTCCGCGGCCTGCTGCCCGGAATCTTCGCGGCGGAACCGAACTGCCGTCGCATCCTGATCGAACCGGATCACCGCAATGTCGCGGTGCGGCGCATGACCGAGCGGTTCGGCGTGCCCAGTCTCGGCGACTTCGACATCCGGCCGGATCGCCGGATCACGCTCTACTACCTGCCGCGCACGCCCGCGGACGTCCCGACGGCGCGGCGCTGAGGAGCGGTCCGCGCCCCCGGCCGCGACCGCGAGGGCGGGGGCGCTCACCCGAAAGCCCGCGCGACGGCGCCCGTCAACGGCACACCGGACCGTCGCGTCGCCGGTTGCAGTACCCGATCGGAAAGCTCCCCGAGGCAACTGAGATTCGGAAAACCAGGCCCCTGCGCGACCGCGGCGAGATTGGGCAGATACAGCTTGGTCTCCATCCCCGAGACCGCGAGGTCATAGCCGATCGACACTTCGATCCGCTCCTGGGACGGCCTGCCGCCGACCGCCAGTTCCAGCAGGTCGGCCGCGTCCTGATCGAAGAGGTCCAGGAACCACAGCGGCTGTCCGCCGGTGGCGTCGATGACCAGGTCGAAAGTGTGCGATTGGTCCGCGCGCCGCTCGTTGCGCAAAGTCAGCGCCACGCCGTCGCCTTGATCGACCACCCGGACGGCACGGCCCTGCAGGTGATGCACCCGGCTGTCGCCGAGCAGGCTCTCCTGCACCCGCACCGAGAAGACGCCGCGGTCGGTTCGGCGGATGACGTCACGCCGCTCCTGGACGGTGAGTCCCGCCCACTTGACCGGGTCGCTGAACAGCGAGTTCTCGAAATAACTTTCGCCGCGGGTGTAGATCGTGGCCATCGGCGAGATCACCGAAATGGACAACATGCCGTGGCGCACCAGCTCGTCCAAGGCCGAGCCCGCGGTCTCACCGCCGCCGATCACGGCGACCCGGGAGGAGACCGGCAGACTGCGCCGCCCGGCCAGATCCCAGAATTGAGCGATACTCAGCACGCGCGGATGGTCGGCGAGCGCCTTGGTGCTCGCACCGGGGCCGGTGATCATCAGCCCGGCCGCGTCCAACCGGATCGCACCACCGTCGGGATCGGTCGCGGTGACGCGCCAGCCGTCGGCGGTCGCGCCGATGGAACGCACTGTGCCGGAGACCAGTTCGAGATCGATCCGGCGAGCCACCCACTGCAGGTACTTGGCCCAGACGTGATGGGCCGGGTTCGGACGGCCCCGATCGATCCACTCCGCATAGGTGCCCTGCTCGATCAGGAAGGACGTCCAGCTGTAGGCCATCATGGCCGCGTTGATTTCCTGATTGCGCCCGCGCGCCCAGGTCGAGTGGTAAGGGAAGCCCACGTCCTTCTCCGGGCTGGTGCCCAATCGATGCCTGCCGTCGGTCCAACCGCCACTCGGCAGCCAATTGCCGCCGACCGCGTGCGCCTCGACGACGATCACCCGGGGCGCAGGAAGGTCGAGCGTGCGCAGCACATGCGCTTTCGTCGCCACCGCAAGGGCTTTCGGACCAGCTCCGATGACCAGAAGCGTTTCCACCGGTTCTCCACTCTCTCCGACATCCCGCGGCTCTCGCCGGGTGCGCGGGCCTGCCGCCGCGCCGACAACCAGAACCCGTGCGGATCATGTTTGCATAGGCTTACCTTATATTGCACACTCGTACCCGACTAGAGCGGTGACACTCACACCCTCAAAAGATTGGATGAACGAATGACCAAGACCCCGAACAAGACACTCGCCCGACTCGCCGCTACGGCGGTCGTGGTCAGCGCCGCATTCGCCGGCATGGTCGGGACGGTCACGCCCGCCGTCGCGGCGCCCTTGGTCGCGCCCTTGCACGCCCAGGCCCCGGGCGCCGGTGAGCTGACCGCCAAACTTCGCGTGGCGATCAACACCGGCGCAGCGCGCAGCACGCGAGCGGCCGAACTGGAGTCGGGCGACGCGGGCGTCGCGACGATGGACAAGATCGCTGGCCTGCTCGCGGTCTCCCCGCCGAGCCTGCGCTACAACGTGATCAACCCGTCCACGTCAGGCGACCGGGTCGACGCCCAGCTCCTGATCACCACCGAGGGCTACCCGGACTTCACCTACGACGTCTCCTGGAAGCAGATCGACGGCACCTGGAAGCTGACGCGCCAGGCGGAGTGCAGTCTCGCTTCGGCGCTCGCGCTGTCCTGCTGACCCGAAACCCCTCGCGCCCTGACCCTCTCGGACACGGTCGCCGTCGAATGTCGCGTGGTGCGTACGCACCGCGCGACATTCGACTTTCGTTAGGCTAACCTTAGTTCATGGGCAAAGGTTTGAACGGTCTGATGGTCAAGGCGTGGGGCGGCAACGACTACCGGCTGACCGTCACCTCGACCGAATACGTCACGGACAAATACGTGCGACTCGGCTTCTCCGCGGGCGGTCTGCTCGCCGATCATCCCGTACACCCCACGCAGTGGATCCGTGGCTGGTTCCCTGACGGCGACAGCGGCAAGCTGCAACAGCGCGGCTACACCCTGGTCGACCCCGACCCGGACGGCGACCGTTTCTCGATCGAGTTCGCGCTCCACGACGGGCCCGCCGCCCGATGGGCGCAGAACGCCTCGGTCGGTGACGAACTCGACGCGTCGGTGCTCGGCTCGAACTTCCAGCTGCCGGAATCCGCGCCCGGCGAATACCTCATCTTCGGCGACACCGCCTCACTGCCCGCGATCAACTCGCTGTTCGACGCCATCGGCGACACCCCGGCCCGGGTCTGGCTGGAATGGCAGTACGAGTCCGACACCACGATTCCGCTGCGCAACAAACCGCACCACCAAGTGACCTGGGTGCAGCGGATCGATGACGGCAGATTGCTGCGGGAAGCGGCCCAAGAACTCACCTGCCCGGCCGACGCCTTCGCCTGGGTCGCCTGCGATGGGCACACCACCCGCTCGGTCGTGAAGAGCTTCAAGGCGATTCACAACCTGCCCAAGACCGCGATCAAATCGCAGGCCTACTGGAAGTAGATCTTTCCCTGCTCCACGCCGCACCCGTATTCGCGCGGTGCGGCGTTTCCGGTATCGACAACGTCCCGATCGAAAACGGCGACCACAGCCGATTCGTCGGCTCCCGCCCGGCGGGACCGAGGTCATCGCCCGCGCCTGGCCGAACCACTCGCGCGAACGGATCACCGTGGGCGCCGGTTGTTCTCGGCGTCCACGGTGACCGGCTCGACGTGCGAGCCGCTAGATGGCGACCGGCTCCAGATGCCAGCCCGACGCGCGAGATCGCTCGTTCCAGAACGCGGCGTATCGGCCGTTCAGCGCGAGCAGTTCGGCGTGCGTGCCGCGCTCCACGATCCGCCCGCCGTCCACGAACAGGATCTGATCGGCGTGGGCGATGGTGGCCAGCCGGTGCGCGACCACGATCACCGTCTTGTCCTTGGTGATCTCGTGCATCCCGCGCACCACGACCGCTTCACTGTGCGGATCGAGCGCGCTGGTCACCTCGTCG
Source organism: Nocardia sp. NPDC051900 (assembly GCF_044452545.1). NCBI lineage: Bacteria > Bacillati > Actinomycetota > Actinomycetes > Mycobacteriales > Nocardiaceae > Nocardia > Nocardia sp. NPDC051900. The sequence continues at coordinate 503,703 of NZ_JBITBU010000002.1, forward strand.
AGCAGCACGATCGGCGCGTCCTTCAGCAATGCCCTGGCGATCGAGACGCGCTGCCGCTCACCGCCGGACAGCGCCGCGCCCCCCTCACCGACCCGAGTGTCGAAACCGTCCGGGAGCCGGTCGACGATCTCGTCGACGCGCGCCGCGGCCGCCGCGCGACGCACCTCGTCGTCACCGGCATCCGGCCTGCCGATCCGGATGTTGTCCGCGACCGACTGGTCGAACAGGTAGACGTTCTGGAACACCAGCGACAACTGACTCAGCAGCGTCGCCGACGGCTGATCGCGCACGTCGTGCCCGCCCACCACGACCCGGCCCGAATCCGCGTCGTAGAACCGCGCGGCCAGCCGCAGCAATGTCGTCTTACCCGCACCGCTGGGCCCGACGATGGCCGTCGTGGTGCCCGCGGGCACGCTGAACGTCACGCCCGACAGCACCGGCTCACCGGGACGGTATCCGAAACTCACGTCGTCGAAGACCACCGACGGCGCTTGCGGGGTGACGGCCGTTTCCGCCTCCGGGAGCACCGGTTCGTCGAGCAGCTCGCTGATCCGGTCCGCGGCCGCACCCGCCGAACGCAGCGCGGTGCCCAGCTGCGCGGCTTGGTTGAGCGGTTCGATGAACCGCGAGCTCACCGCGATCAGCGCGATCGCGGCGGCGGCCGAGATGGCGCCGTCGGTCACCCGCGCCACCGCGACGTACACCAGAACCAGGAACACGGCCTGCACGAACAGCGCGAACAGGATCAGGCCCGGCACGCTGGCGAACACCATGCGCGATCCGGCCGAGCGCTGCCCGGCCAACGCCGCGTCGAGCGCGCGGTTGCCCGATCCCACCGCGCCGAACGCCCGCAGCACCGGCTGCGCCTGGGCGAATTCGATGACGCGCGAATCGGCTTCGGCCGCCGCCGCGTGCATCCGCTGGTCCGCGCTGGTGTACGCGCGATCGGCCAGCCGGTTCACCAGGTAGAGCACTGGCGCGGCGAGCAGCATCGCCAGCGCGATACGCCAGTCGACCGCCAGCATGCCGACCGCGACCGCGAGCGGCACGATGACGCCGCTGAAGATCCTGGCCAGCAGATAGGCGACCAAGCCTTGCAGCTCCCGCACGTTGTCGACCATGACCCGCCCGAGCGGCCCGGCGTCATGGGTCTCGAACCAGCCGAGCGGCAGTGCGTTCAGGTGGTCGCCGAGCCGGGTCTGCAATCCACGCTGCATGCCGATGCCGACGCGCAGGCCGATCGCCGCCTGCAGGTAGCCGAAAACCACCACGCCCGCGACGGCGGCGAACATGCCGAGCGCCCAGAGCCACGCGCGGCCGAGGTCGTCGTCGAAAAGCGCCGTCAGCACCGGCACCAGCAGCAGGTACGCCACGGCCTGGCTGAGGGTCTGCGCGACTATGGCGGCGAACAGCTTCGGTGTCAGATGGGCGAATTCGCCCGGAACCAGCTCCAGCACCTTGCGAATCATCGGACACCCTCCACACTGTCGACGAGCGCCAGATCGCCGAGCGCCGCCTCGTTGATCTCCCATAGCCGCTGGTAGGCGCCGCCCGCGGTGACGAGACTCGCGTGATCGCCCTGCTCGACCAGTCGTCCCCGCTCGAGCACCAGGATTCGATCCACCGAGGTGATGGTGTGCAACCGGTGTGCGATGACCAGGACCGTGCGCCCCGCGACCAGTACGGCCAGCGCGTCCTGCACGGCCGCTTCGGATTCCGGGTCCGCGAAGGCAGTCGCTTCGTCGAGCACGAGGACCGGGGTGTCCGCGAGCAGGGCGCGCGCTATCGAGAGCCGTTGCGCCTCGCCGCCGGAGAGCGTCGCGTCGATACCGAGCTCCGAGTCGTAACCACGCGGCAGCGCCATGATGCGATCGTGGATCTGCGCGGCGCGGGCGGCCCGCTCCACCGCGGCGTCGTCGGCGTCGGGACGGGCCAGGCGCAGGTTCTCCCTGATACTGCCGCGGATCAGCCGCACATCCTGGAAGACGAACCCGACGGTGCGGTAGAGCTCGTCGCTCGGAAAGTCACGGATGTCGCGGCCGCCGATGGTGATCCGGCCCGAACCCACGTCGTAGAACCGCGGCAGCAATTTGGCCAGTGTCGATTTGCCCGATCCGCTCGGGCCGACCAGTGCCGTGATCGTGCCGGGGGCAAGCTCGAGATCGATACCTCGCAACACGTCGTGGCCGGAACGATAGCCGAAGTCGACACCTTCGAACCGGACCAGACCGGCGGGCGCGGATTCGGCTTCCGGCGCGGCGGAGGTCGGCGCACCGCCACTCAATTCGGGAGTCCGTTGCAGGTCGTGCAGGCGTTGCGCCGCCACCGCGGCGGCCCGCAGCGCCTGCGCGCCATAGCCGAGACTCAGCAATGAACTGCCCAGGCCGAGGCCGACCAGCAGGAACGGCAGCACGTCCAGCGGCTCCACCCAGTCCAGGCCCACCGCGGCCAGTCCCGCGACGACCACGACCAGCATCACGAACACCGGGGTGACGACGATGTCGGAGGCCGCCTGCACCTTGATGATCGGCGTCTTCAGCCGGTCTACGCTGCGGGCTTGGTGCTCGACGGCGTCCTGGAAGACACTGTGCGCCTTGCCCGCCTGACCGAACGCGCGCACCACCTGAATGCCGTCGACGAACTCGATGGCGGCTTGCTTGGTGGCCTGCTCGGAGCGGGTGTAGACCACGAAGCGGTCCCGTCCGTCCCGGTCCATCATCCGGCTGTAGAGCACGGCGTACGCCAGGACCGGCACCAGCAGCACCAAGGCCAGCCGCCATTCGACGGTGAGCAGATAGCCGAACGTGATCAGCGGAACGGTGACGGCGCCGACGAACTCCAGGCGGGCGTGCGCCACCAGGTAGTGCAATGCCTCCACATCGTCCTGGAGATACTTCTTCACCTCGCCGGAGGTCCGCTCGCCGAACCAGCCCAGCGGCACCCGGGTCAGCTTGGCCGCCAGCGCCCGGCGCACGGCGAGCTGATATCCGGCGTCGACCAGGTGCGTCCACGTCAACGCCGCGGCCTGGAGCAGCGCGCGGACCACCAGGACCAGCACCGCGATCGTCAGCTGACGCCACACCCGGTCGGTGTCCACCTGATCCTGGAGCAGTTCGCGGCAGGCCGCCACGATCAGCACGAAGGGCACGACCGCGCACGCCGACGCGACGGCCATGACGATGCTGGCGACGGTCAACGGGCCGCGCACGGGCGCGAGGATCTCCTTGCGCGCCTGGGCCTCCTGCTGCTTGCGTTCTTTCAGCACCGCCCTCGGCGGCCGGTTCCCCGTCTGCGCCGCAGGCAGCGGCGCGACCTCTACCGTCATCTGACCTCGTCTCTCGCGGCATCCATCACCGGAATCGCCTCATCCTCACACAGAAGCGCCCAGCAAGAAAGGTTAGCCTAAGTTATCTTTGCCTCCCGGCGCCGTGGGAGCTTCGCGAGCGGTCCATCGACCCGCGAGTACGGAGGCGGTCGTCCGGCACGGCACGGGTCGCCCGCTTCGCCGCCGAGACCACGCGTCCTGGGCGGTCCCCGCCTACCGGCCGTTGTCTTTCGTGACTCATTTCGTCAATGTTCGAAAACCGCTGCGAACTCGCTGTTTTCGAACTGTCGACGCGCTCGGGAAGCCTCCGTGAACGAACCCGCATCCTGGTCCGATAGCCCGCGTGCATCGCTAACTTCGAATGCGAGTGAAACCACCGGACCCGCAGGAGGATCGAATATGTATGGCACGGAGATGTTTTCGGTTCTGTCGAATTGCGCCAGGGATCCCGGTGAACTCACCGCGGGCCAAGCGCACCACGCCATGCAAGTGCACCTGGATTGCAGCGTCGAAATATGCCGGGTCCGGCGGCGCGCCCGCAGGACATTGGTCGAAGCCCGGCTGATGGTGCTGGACGAACGGGCCACGCCGTGACAGGAGCGCCGTGCTCGTGGCTCCCCCCGCGACGACGCGGAATCGTCACGGCGGCCGGGGTGTTGTCCCTGCCATGACCGCAATGGCATCCGATCGTTCCGCCACCCCTGTCGTCGACACCGAAACCGAATTCGGCGCCAAAGTCGCCGAACGCCTGAACCGCGAGTCCATCCTCTGGCTGACCACCGTCGGCCCCACCGGAACACCGCAGCCCAACCCCGTCTGGTTCCAGTGGCGCGACGGCGAGTTCCTGATCTTCAGCAAGCCCGGCCAACCGAAGGTGCGCAACATCCAGCGCAATCCCCGGGTCGCGCTGAACCTCAACAGCACCGCGTCCGGCGGCGACGTGGTGGTACTCACCGGCACGGCGCGGGTGGTCGAGCAACGGCCCGGTTCGACGGAGATCGACGCCTTCACCACGAAGTACGCCGACGGCCTTCGCTCGATCGGCCTGACCGACGAGCAGTTCTACGCCGAGTACTCCGTCGTGCTGCGCATCACGCCCGACCGGCTGCGCGGATTCTGAACCCGATGCAGTTCGCGCCGCCGCCGCCCACCGCCGCGTGGCGTCATCGCACCGCCCGCGAGGGGTTCGAGGTGGCGTATTTCCGGGTCACCGAGCAGGGCGTGCTGATCGACGGCTGCACGACAGCGGTCGAGGACGGCGCGGCCTGGGTGGTGGACTACCGGATCGCGCTGGACACCGAATGGCACACGCGCCGGGCACAGGTGGCCGTGCGCAGGCCAGGCGGCTGGAACACGCTGGTGCTGGAGTCCGACGGCGCGGGGTCCTGGCTGCTGGACGGCATGCCCGCGCCCCTGCTCGACGGCTGTCTGGACGTGGACCTGGAGTCCTCCGCGCTGACCAACGCGCTCCCCGTGCACCGGTCCGCGCGGGAGATCGGCGACGGCGCGGACGCGCCCGCGGCCTACGTGTACGCCTCCGGCGCCGCCGTGGCCCGGTTGGAGCAGCGCTACGTCCGCGTCGCCGACGGCTCGCACGGACCGCGGTTCCAGTACTCCGCCCCGGAGTTCGACTTCGCCTGCACGCTGGACTACGACAAGTCGGGCTTGGTGCTCGATTACCCGGGCATCGCGATCCGCGCCCACTGAGCCCGCCACCTCGGACGTCAGGCCTGCGGTCGGGCGTACCTCCGCCTTCGCTCCGGCCATGCGCGGGCTGAGGACGGACTACGCGTCCGACTGCACCTATTAGGCGTACCTCCGCCTTCGCTCCGGCCATGCGCGGGCTGAGGACGGACTACGTCCGACTGTACCTATTAGGGTCGGTATCGATGAGAAGGCGGCAACAACCGCCGTTGCCGAAACGGCACGGCTTGGACCCGGCCCGGTTGCGACTACCGGAGCAGGGGCATTGGGCGACCATCCGGGACCATCTGGTGGAGCGCCTGCCCCGGGTCTCCCCGGCGCGCATCGATGAACTGCTGCACGCGGGCGGCATCGTCGACCTGGACGGGCCGATCGCTCCGGACGCACCGTTCGTGCCCGGCGGCGCGGTCTGGTTCCATCGCGATCTGCCCGAGGAGACGGTGGTGCCGTTCGAGATCCCCGTCGTGCATCGCGACGACGACCTGCTGGTGGTGGACAAACCGCACTTCCTGGCCACGATCCCGCGCGGTCAGCACATCCTGCAGACCGCGCTGGTGCGGCTGCGCCGAGAGCTGGACCTCCCCGATCTGGTCCCGGCGCATCGGCTCGACCGCGTCACGGCGGGCCTGGTGCTTTTCGTGATCAACCCGGCTCGCCGCGGCGCGTACCAGACCATGTTCCACAAGCGCACCGTGCGCAAAGAGTACGAGGCGATCGCCCCGTTCGATCCCGGCCTCGCGCTGCCCCGCGTGGTGCGCAGCCGGATCATCAAGGAGAAGCAGGTGCTCGCGGCCCAGGAGGTCCCGGGCGAACCCAACGCGGAAACCGAGATCGAACTGCTCGAGCACCGCGACGGCCTCGGCCGCTACCGGCTGCGTCCGCACACCGGCCGGACGCACCAATTGCGCCTGCACATGAACAGCCTCGGCGTCCCGATCCTCGGCGACGATTTCTACCCGGTGCTCACCGACAAGCCGGTCGACGACTTCACCAGGCCGCTGCAACTGCTGGCCGCCGCACTCGAGTTCACCGATCCGGTCACCCACGAGCCGCGCCGTTTCGAGACCAGCCGCACGCTGCAGGCCTGGACCGACCCGCACGGGTGGGCCGGCTGACACCGCGGTCAGCGCCCGCATCGAGCAGCGTCGCCACGACACGATCACCCGGCCGAGCGCCGCGCCGTGCCTTCGCACACGGTTCCGCGACACCCGCCTCGCTTTCCGTACACACGGCGGGGACCCCGTTCGACCCCAACGGCGGCGAAAAGTGATCGATCCGGCAATAAAGCCCGCATCCGCGGCGAACGTGTTCTCGTTCCGTAGACTCGGTCGAGATGTCTGAGCCGGACCTAGCAGCACCGACCCGCCCACGCCACAAAGTGCACGCCTACGTCGACGTCGCCGTGGTGGTGATCGTCCTGGTGGGCACCAATCTCATCGCACATTTCACCACCGCGTGGGCGAGCATCGTGACGGTGCCGGTCTCGGCGCTCGTGCTGCTCGGGCTGGTCCGCAGGCGTGGTCTCGGCTGGTCGGAACTGGGCCTTTCGCCCCGGAACTGGCGGCGCGGTTCGCTCTACGCGCTCGGCGCGGTGGCGTTGGTCCTCGCGGTCGTCGCGATCGGGGCGGCACTACCGCTCACGCGGCCGTTCTTCCTAGCCGATCGCTATGCGACCATCTCCGGCGCGTTGATCGCCTCCATGATCGTCATCCCGTTGCAGACCGTGATCCCCGAGGAACTGGCCTTCCGTGGCGTGCTGTACGGCACACTCGACCGCGCGTACGGTGCGCGCGGCGTCTTCGCGGCGGGCTCCCTGCTGTTCGGCCTCTGGCACATCGCGTCGTCCCTCGGTCTCACCTCCGGCAATCGCGGCCTCAGCGCATTCGTCGGCGGCGGCGTGACCGGACAGATCGTCGGCATCCTGCTCGCCGTTCTCGCGACGGCCGCGGCGGGCGTGGTGTTCACCTGGCTGCGTCACCGCAGCGGCAGCCTGCTCGCCCCGATAGCCCTGCACTGGTCGGTCAACGGCGCGGGAGCCCTGGCCGCCGCCATCGTCTGGCACACCACGCTCAGTTGACACCTGCCGGAGAAACTGGACCGAGAGTTCGGCCAGGAATCCTTCTTCAGAAACCCAGGCAGTCGAGAACTTCGGCCGCAGCGCGATAGCCGGATCGGACGGCACCGTCCATGTAGCCGTTCCACACGTCGGATGTCTCCGCGCCTGCCCAGTGGATGCGGCCGACCGGTTCGGACAGCGCCGCTCCGAACTGTGTCCAGACACCGGCGCCCAACCGGCCGCCGTAACAGCCGCGGGTGTATTCCTCCGCCATCCAATTCTGTTCGACGTAGTCGATCGGTTCCGCGGCCTCCGGACCGAACAGCTTGGTCAGAGTCGCCACGGCGACGGTCCGGCGTTCATCCGGGCTCCAGCGCGCCGCGCTCCGAGCGTGAGCGCCTTCGAAGAAGCCGACCAGCACGCCGCACACTCCGTCGGGCGGGGAGTTGTCGAGGGTGACGCTCAGTGCGTCATCAAGGCTGAAGGCGAACCCGTTGAGACCCGAGTTCCGCCAGAACGGCGTGGGATAGGCGACCTGCACCTTGATGACCGACCCCATCGGAATCTGCTGAGTGAGTCCGTCGCGGGCAGCGGGTAAGGCCGGCTGGTAGTGCAGCCGACCCGCCAAGGTGGGCGGGATAGCCACGATCGCGTGCCCGGCGGTGAGCGTGCCGCCTGCGTAGGTCACGCTCACGCCTTCTTCATCGTGGGTGATCGAGCGCACCGGGGCGTTGAGCGTGACGACATCGTCGCCGAGTTCGGCGGCCAGCCGTTCGGAGATCTGATGGGTGCCGCCGACGACGCGCATCTCTTGTGCGCCACCGGTGACGCCCACGAGGATGTCGAGCATGCCCGCGGACTTGATATAGAACAGGAAGTGCAGCAGCGACATCTCCGAGGGCTCAGCGGAGAAGAGCGCGGGCACGACCGCGGCCCAGAACGCCAGTGCTTCGGGATTCTCCGTGTTCGCGCGCAGCCACTCGTCGACGGTCCGGCGATCGAGCTCGGCGGCGCGCGGTGACGTCCAGGGCGAGGACAGCGAAACGGTTTCGGCGATCGCTTCGAGTTCGGCCTGCAGGCGGCCCACTTCCCCGGCGGCCTCCTCGGACAAGCCGAAGGTGACGTCGCCGTAGCGTGTGACGGTGCCGTTGTAGAGCGTCACCGACTCACCGTCGTCGTAGGTCGGAACCGTCTTCAGGCCGAACTCGTCGACCAGTTTCAGGACCTCGGTCTGCGTGCGGCCGATCCATTGCCCGCCCAGCTCCACGGGAATCCCGCTCGACAGCAGGCCCCCGAGATTGCGCCCAGCCACGCGGTCTCGCGCCTCGAGCACCCGCACACTGCGCCCGGCGGCTTTGAGCGTCCTGGCCGCGGTCAAGCCGGCGAGACCGGCGCCTACCACCACAACATCGACATCGGTCATGTCCCATTCCTTACACAAAACTCGGTCGGTTGTACGACTGTAAGATAGGTCGCGCCAGTGCGGTGTGCAACAGTTGCTCGAAGTTCGTCTGCCAGCGGAGCGAGGAGAACCCGTGGTTTACGTCAAGGCGTCCGAACGCGAGGAGCAGATCGTTGCGGCGGCTATCACCGTGCTCAGCGACGTCGGCGTGCCTGCCACCACGCTGCGCGCGGTCGCCGCCGAGGCCGGCGTTCCGCTCGGCACGCTGCATTACGTGTTCCCGACCAAGGACCAGCTGCTGCGCTCGGTCATCACCACGCTCATCCGCGACATCTCCGCAGTGTTGCGAGCAGAACTCGAGCTCGACAAAGGCGTCGAGCACGCCCTGCGTCACGGCGTGACCAGTTTCTGGGAGAAGCTGGTCGACAGTCGGATCGGGCTGCAGATCATGCAGTACGAGCTGATGACCTACTCCCTGCGCAGCGAGGCCGGGGGCAACTTGGCCCAGCTGCAATACGAGCGCTACAGCTCGGTCGTCACCGAGTTCTGCGAACAGGCCGCCCAGGCCGCGGGAGAACGATGCGCCGTCGGTTTCGACACCCTCGGACGCCTTGCGCTCGCCCAGATCGACGGGCTCATCCTGCAGTACGTCGCGAAGCCCGACGCCGGTCGAGCTCGGCGAGACCTCGGCCAGGCACTGGACATGCTCGTCCTGTTCGCCGACCCGCAACCGGTCGCCCGTAGCGCGCCACGGCGGCGAAGCCCCGCACACATCGACCGCGAGTAGCCCTCCCCACCCGCCGATCGACTGCCTATTGCGCCATGGAGCGCCTTCGCCTTAACGTAATTCGTACGGTTGTCCGACTTAGTTCGATTATCTTGTTGGGGTCGCGAGGAGAAGCCCCGGCCGGTTCGGTCGCGACGGACCCGTGAAGCAGGCACCGGCACATCCACCCGGGATCGCCGAGCCGCAGGTCGTGTTTCCTCGCTCGGCCCACGATTCGCCCTCTGGAGTGAGACGAAATGATCCAGCTGAAACCCGACGACCGGCCCGACGGTCAAGACTCGCCGCGAGCGGTCACGGTCGCCGTGATAGGCGCAGGCATGGCCGGGCTCATCGCAGCGCGCGAGCTGCACTGCCGCGGCATCGACGTCATCGTGCTCGAATCCGCCGCGCGGCCGGGCGGGCGGGTCATGGCCGAGACCACCGCGCTCGGCTCGCGAGTCGACCTCGGCGGTCAATGGATCGGTCACGGGCACCGCCGCTTCGAGACGTTGGCCGCCGAACTCGGTGCGACCGTGTTCGCGATGCGCACGCCCGAACGGCCTCGGATCGTCGACGGTGACAAGACCGTCGCGAACTCGAGGATCGCCGGCGCAGTCCTGCTGGCATGCGAGGTCGTCGCTCGACTCGGCGCACCCCGGACATGGAAGACGCAGAGCGTGCGATCGTGGCTGCGCCGCGTGCCCGGCCGCCGAGGGCGTCGGCTGCTGGAAGTACTCGTCTCGGTGTCCACCACTGCCGACCTCGATCGCTACTCTGTGCACGCCTTCCTCGAGATGATCCGTTACCAGGGCGGGCTCACGGCGATGCTCTCCACGAAGGGCGGTGCGCAGGAGAGCCTGGTCGTCGAAGGGGCCGGGACGCTGATCGAACGGCTGGCCGCCGCGCTCCATGACAGAGTGGTGTTGAACAGCGCCGTCACCGCGTTACACCGCGACGAGACCGGTGTCACGATCCACTCGTCCTCTGGGACATACCGCGCGACGAAAGTGATCGTGACAGTCCCGCCACCGATGGCAGCGGGCATCGAACATCACCCCGCGCTCCCCGCCGCGCGAACCCGCCTACAGGACAACACCTACATGGGCTCGGTGTACAAAGCGATCGCGGTCTATGACCGTCCGTTCTGGCGCGACCGCACCCACGCCGAATTGATGGTGCTCACCGATCCCGGCATGGCGGTATTCGATACCTCACCCCCCGGCGGCCCCGGCCACCTATGCATTCTCATCGCCGGCCCCGAGGCCCGTGAACTCGACAGTCTCGCCGCCGACGCCCGCCGCGCAACAGTGCTGGGACCACTCGCTACGCACCTCGGCTCCGAGATCCTCGCTCCCCGAAGTTGGCACGAGAAGTCGTGGCACCAGGACCGGCATGTCGGTGGCGGCTACTCGGCTCTGCCCAGTATCGGACACGACGAGGGATATTTTCCGGCCTCCGCGGAACGAATGGGCAACGTCCATTGGGCGGGAACCGAGACCGCCTGCGAGCACGCCGGTTATATCGAGGGCGCCATCGAGTCCGGCGAACGCGCCGCACAGGAGGTCATCGAGATTCTCTGTGACGACGGGTTATCGAATTCCGCAGGCGGAACCGAACCCTGATTCGCCGCTGACCGCCCGGCATTCATCGCCGTCCGGACAGGCGCGCTCGACCACATGGCCGATGTCCGGATGCCGCACCGCCGGGCAGCCTCGGCGGCGTGCCCGCGCCGGCCCGTATCTACGCGCCTTGCCCTGGACCGGGATCGGCGCGGAGCGCAAACCGAGCAACCCGGGCGGAAAATACGGTGCACTGGATACGTGTGCATTCGAACGGAGTTTCGACACGCAGAGAGCGCCGCCGAATGCGCCGCTCATCCGGATATTCGAGGGAGGTCATGAATTTCCCGCACTCGGCGTGTCGCCTTCTGCTCGGAGAGCGCCACATTGACCACGGGCGGAGGTCGGTTTAATCTCACTCCGATCACACATATGTTCGAGCGATCATGTCACCACCACTCGACATGAGACCTGCTCTTGGGAAGGCTCGCGATGCCCGACGAATCCTCGAACGATAGTTCCGAGATTGCCGCGCTGGCACAGCAAGTCGAGACCGCGCGCGGCAAACTGCCCCTGCAGCTCGATCCGGCGCTGCTGGAGGTGCTGTCCGAACGCGAGATCGCCGCGGAGCGCGAGCTGGCGGAATGGATTCGCGCGCGCCGCCGCGAGCAGCGGCGACAGGCCATCGAGGCGGAACTGGCCACCGAACGGCGCGACCGGAAGTCGTCCGCGGCGTTGCGCCGCTCGGAGGAGGCCGACGCCCGCTGGCATCGGCGCGCGCTGGCGGCGCGGCGTCGGGCGTCGAGCCAGGACGCGCGCCTGGCGCAGCTCTACCGGCGGGCGGAGTGGTCGTCGCGCGCCTTGATCGCCGTCGTCGTGCTCGGCATGGTGTGGGCCGGTGTCAACGTGCAGCACAATCTGGTGCCCAGCGGCGACATGGCCGATCCGTTGTACTGGTTGAGCTACGGCATCGAGGCGATGATCTCGATCCCGATCATCACCATCATGGTGGCGGCGACGACCGCGGCGCGATGGGGCCGGGAGCTGGCGCGCGGCAAGGTGATCTTCTTCGAGGCGGCGCTACTCGGCACGACCGTCGCGCTGAACACGGGACCGCATCTCGCCGCGGGCGACCTCGGCCGCGCCGCCGAATACGCGATCGCTCCGGTGATGGTCGGCGTCGTCATCTGGTTGCACGCCTGGGTTTCCGCGCGGTACGCGGTGCTGATCGACGGCGCGCCGGTGATCGATCCCGACCCGCGAACGATCCGTCTCGATGCGCGACTCACCCCGGGCATGCAGGGGGAAGCGAGTAGTCACCCCTCGCTCGACGCAGCGGCGAACAGCGGCCGATTTCCCTGGGAAACCTATGCTGGCGTGACCGATTACCGCGAGGCGCACCACGACGCGAATCACGGAGCGCAGACCGGTCATCGGGGCGGTGCCGACCTCCATCACGCCGGGAGTGAAGCCTCGACCCACCACGCTGTCCCGACCGAAATGACGGGCGCTCGTCCCGCAGAACGCCCCGACGAGTTCGACTCGGCCGCACCGACCATGCCTGTCCCGGCACGCGTCGATCCCGCAAAGTCGGCGACCAATGGTCACGCGGGCGGATCGCGGATCAACGGCCACCCCATCACTGTCGACCGCGTCGCGTCCACCGCGGCGACCCCTGGCAACGGCGAAGTGCGCGAGGGCTTCAGCACTTCGGGCCTCGCCGATACTCGCACGGTCAACGGTCACGCGGTCGATACGCCGATCAACGGCCACCCCGTCGACGGTGCCCCACTCGCGGGTGCGAATCCTGTGCACAGCGAAGTGGGCGAGAACTTCACTACCTCGGGTTCCGCCGCCGAGCGCCCGGCCAACGGCCACGCGGTCGATACCGGCATGAACGGTGTCGCATTCCCGCACACGACGAACGGCCACCCCGTCGAACCCACCGTCAATGGCCACACCCGCGGCGACCTGTCCGTGAACGGCCACGTCCTGCCGATCGACGGCAAGGCCAGCCGGACACCTATCAACGGGAACGCGCACCCGCGCATCAACGGACATACCTTGCGCCCGGCCACCAACGGTCACACGGTGCCGACCCCCGCCGAGGGCACCGAGCGGCACCCGCGAGTCAATGGAAAGCCCTTCCACCCTGGCACCGACGATGACACCACCGAGTTCCCGGCGACCGGAGACGTTCGAGTCAACGGGCACGACACTGTTCCAACCGCCAATGGTCACGCCGCCGGGACGCCCACAGGCATCAACGCGCACGCGCTTCCGGTCGACCGGCACACCGCCCCCGCCAGTGAAGACCACACGGACACCGTCGCTCCCCATGGAAGCCCGGTTCCGTCTGCCACCAACAGCCGCGAGTTGACGACTTCCCCGACGCATCCGGATTCATCTGCCGCCCAGCATGTCTCGCAGGTCCAGTCGGACGGACGTTCGACCCGGTCGGCCGATCCCGAACCAGCGCAGCCTTCACCGGCCGACTTCGAGCACGGAACGCCGAGCCGAGTGCGAACGCATGCGTCCGATATCGGTGAACCGCGCCCAGAACCCGCGCAACCTGCACAACAGATTTCGCTGGACGGACTCGAGTTCGACGAACGTCCCTCCACTCAGACGAACAGCGCGACGCCGCCACTTCCGCCCGCCGGTCGAGGCGAACGCTCGGCCGATCGCGTGCATCGAGGAGACGACGCCGCCCGGCGTCCCGGCTCCACCGAACCGATGCACACCCAGTCCCCCGCAATCGCCGACACCGCCGCACAGGTGCACCCCAACGCCACCGCCCCGCGCGCGGCGAAACGCGGAAAGTCGATGTCCGCAGAGCAGAACGACCACTCCGCCGACGCGGAGAGCGAACAACTGGCCCTCGAGGAAACCCCCGAGCTTTCGCCCCTCCCCATCGCACCGATGCCGATCCTCGAGGACGACGACGAGGACGACGAATTCCCCACCGAGCCGGAGGAAGCCGACACCGACGACGACGAAATCTCCGCGATCGCACGAGCCATCACCGACCGCCACCTGTCCGACCTCCCGATCGAGGAGGTCAGAGAGATCCTGACCCTCGCCGATCAGGGCGGCTCGACCCCTGCCATCGCGAACGAACTCGGCGTCCCCCGCTCCGCGGTCACCCGCGTCCTGGACTCCGCCATCAAAGTCCACCGCCCCTACGCGACCATCGGCTGAGCACCGCCGCTCCGAGCGGCTAACGATGGCGCAAAAGCTGGGAAGGCAGGCGCGCCACCATCGAGACGCGGACAGGTCGGCGTGATCGGCCAACGGGTGCAGCGATGAAATCGGCCCGGGCGTCCTCGGTCAACTCGAGATGCGGGCTTCGATGCCGTCGAGCAGGAAGTCGAGGCCCATGCGGAAGGTTTGGTCGGCGTCGAGGTGGGCGGCGTCGCGTACGACCGTCTCCAGCGCGGGGAATCGGCCGGTCGCGAAGGCTCGCTCCAGATAAGGGCCGAAGGCGATCTGCCACTGGTGCTCGTCCATCCCGGTGGCCCGCTCGGCGCGCCGGTCGGCGATCTCCCGGCGCACCGCGCCGATCACGTACGCGTTGACCGCGGCGACCACCGGCATGGCCATGTCCACGTCGACGCCGCCCAGTGCCGCCAGCACGGCCTCCCCTCTGGCCATCGCGTGCGGCCCGAGCTGCGGCCGCCCACCGAGCAGGTCGGCGAACCATTCGTGCTGGTGAGCTGCTTGCCGGGTGGTTGCGGCAAGGGAGCTCAGCACCTCCCGCCAACCGTCTCCGGCCGGCTGGATCTCGGCGTAGACCGCGTCGACCATCAAGTCGAGCAATTCGTCCTTGGTGGCGATGTAGCCGTACAGCCGCATCGGCCCGACGTCCAGCGCGGCGGCGACCTTGCGCAGCGACACCGCCGCCAAGCCGTCCGCGTCGGCGAGCCGGATCGCCGCTCGCACGATCCGCTCCCGGCTCAACGGGGCCGGCACCGGTCGATTCGGTGGCTCCGGTCGCTCCCACACCAACATGCCGCTGACACTACATCGCATGGTTCGATACAGTGTATTGGAAAATACGGTGTATCGGAGGCAATCATGACCATCACCATCGTCGGAGCCGGACTCGGCGGCCTGGCCCTTGCCCGGGTGCTGCACGTGCACGGCATCGAGGCCGTCGTGTACGAACGCGAAGCCTCCCGCGAGGCTCGCGGCCAGGGCGGCATGCTCGACATCCACTCCGGCCAGCGGGCGCTGCGCGAGGCCGGACTGATCGACCGGTTCCACTCGATCGCCCGTGGTGAAGGCCAAGACATGCGACTGCTCGAGCCGGACGGCACCCTGCTGCTCCAGGAGGACACCCCCGACGACGCCCCGCTCGATCGACCCGAGGTCGACCGCGCCGATCTGCGCAACCTGCTGCTGGATTCCCTTCCCGAAGACGTGGTGCGCTGGGGGCACGCGTTCGAATCCGCCGACAACGGCCTACTCCACTTCGCCGACGGCAGCACTGCGACGTATGACCTGCTCGTCGGCGCGGACGGCGCGCAGTCCCGGGTCCGCGCACTCCTCACCGACGCCCGCCCGGCGCATATCGGCCAGAACGTCGTCGAGCTCGGCATTCCCGACATCGACCGCACCCATCCCGACCTCGCGGCGATGGTCGGCCGCGGCAACTACTGGGTGCTCGGCAACGGACTATCCCTGGCGGCACAGCGCAACGGCGACGGCCGCGTTCGCATCGGCCTCAGCTTCTACAACACCGGCGAGGACTGGTTCACTACCAGCGGGATCCCGTTCGACGACCCGGCCGCCGCCCGGGCGCGGCTGATCGAGCTGCTCCCCGGCTGGGACGCGCGATTCACCGCGCTGATCGCGGCCTGCGACGACACCGTCGTACCGCGGTCGATCACCAGTCTCCCGATCGGCCTGACCTGGCCGTCGAGGCCGGACGTCACGCTGCTCGGCGACGCCGCGCACCTGATGCCGCCGGTGGGCGAGGGCGCCAACATGGCGCTGCTCGACGGCGCCGTGCTCGGCCTCGCACTGGCCGCGCGCCCGGACGACTTCCCCTCCGCCGTGGAAGAATACGAACGCGAGATGTTCGAACGCACCAGCGCCGCCGCCCGGATGTCCGCACGGATACAGGAACTCCTGACATCGCCGGACGCCAGCCGGAGAATGCTCGAGTTCTTCCAACCGGGCTGAAGGTATCCGAATACGGCGCTCATGGTTTCCGCCATTCGTCCGGCGCGCGGCGCACGCCGCGCTCGCTTAGATAGCGCTCAGCGGACGCTCTACGCGGGCATGGCGGTTCACAGTTCTGGTGGATCTTCATCAGGCCGCGCGCGTGTTTCTCGTCCGCGGGCAGGTTGCCGTCCTCACAGTAGTCCTGCACCCAGGAACGCCGAGTCGTCATCGCCGCTCGTCCTCCAGCCGCGCGAAGATCTCTCGTGCCGGTACGGATTCGTCCGGTTCGTCGCCGAGCTCGAGTAGCCAGGGCAGCACCCAGAACACGAGAATCAGCAGTCCGCCGACAGCGGCTACGACGATCAGGACAGTTGCGAGCTCTGCGGTCATTCGGTGACCTTTCGGCACGTCGTGGGTGGTTGGTTGGCACGCGGCGCCGGGGATTCAGGACTCGACCCGACGCCGGGGCCTGCAGATACTTTGTCCTCGATGAACTCATGCGAAGCGGCACATCGTGTGTCACCGTGGAGGCATGGACGATGCCGGGATCGGGGAACGCACCGCCCGGGCGCGCAAGCTCACCCGGCTCACACAGCAACAGCTCGCGCAGAAGGCGAACGTGTCGTTGTCGCTGTTGCGCAAGGTCGAGCGAGGCGCCCGCCCAGCCTCGCCCGCGTTCATCGCGGCCGTGGCCGGGGCACTCGGGGTCGACATCGAGGATCTGACCGGGCAGCCCTACATCCCGGCGCGCGACGATGCCGGAACGCACGCCACGATCCGCGAGTTGCGCCGAAAAATTCTGGCGTTCAATGACGAACCACTGAATGCGCCGACCACCCTGGAAGAGCTGACCACGGCGCTGCATCGGGTACAGGAGAGCAGACGGCGTGGCCGGTACGGCGACCACACCGCCGAACTGCCGGACGTAGTCCATGGTTTGCATGCGCTCGCCGCCGACGAGGCATCCGGGCGGCGTTTGGAGAGGATCTATTCGACGCTCGCCTACGCATATAACAGTGCGTCATCGATCGCCTACCGGTACGGCTACCTCGACCTCGCCGGACTGGCCGCCGAACGATGCGTGTGGGCCGCCGAACGCAGTGGTGACCCCGCGTGGCCGATCGCGGCGGAATACCATCGCGCGCTGATCCTGCTGTACTCCGGCGCGTATGCCGGTGGACTGCGGATCATCGAGCGCGCACACGCAGCCAGTGAGCAACTACCTGCGACGCCGGAAGTACTTGCGGTGCGGGGCGCGCTACACCTGCGGGCGTCGATACTTTCCGCCCGTGCGCTCGACGCCGACACCGCCGACACTCATCTTCGAGAAGCGCGCCGGATCGGCGAGACGATCAGCTCCGACCGATACCAGGAGTATGGGACCGGGTTCCATCTGCCGAACGTCGCTATTCACTCCGTCGCCGTCCCGGTCGAGTTGTCCGATGGCACAACCGCTGTCGCACGCGCCGAGCAGATTCGGCTACCGGCATCGGTGACGCCATCCCGCGCTGGACATCACTGGATCGACGTGTCCCGCGCCTGGTTGCTTCACGGCGACAAGCAGCGTGCCCTCGCCGGCCTCGACCAGGCGCGCCGGATCGCACCGGCGCTGACACGTAACCACCCCCAAGTCCACGAGACCGTCCGCGTGCTCGCCAATACCCGGCGCGGAACCGACTCCCTGGCCCGGTTCGCGAAGTGGGCCAACGTCAAGATTTGAGTCTCGTAGGAAACCACAGCCACGGCCGACCACGCGACGTAGTGCGGTTGGTCAGCGGCTGAGGCGCGGCGGCGGCCGAGCAGGAACGTGAGGTGCGGCGTTCAGAGAGAGCTGGACGAGAAGGGCGTCTGTCGGAGGTGGCGAGACTCCTGCGGCTGGGGCGGCGGCATCACCCGTGAGCGGCGGCTATATGGCCGCCTTGGCATGAGTATCGAGCGTGGCGGCACCGGACAAGGTCTGGACCGCACGCACGGAGTTTCCCGCGCCCGGTGACCGTCCGGTCACGACGTGCGTTCTTCGTGCGGAAAAGGCTGTGCGCCCGATGAATCGGGCGCACAGCTCTATTCCGGTTCACTCATCCGCGGTGTCCGCGAGTTCCGGTCCCGCTCAGCTCTCGCCGACCGAAGTCCCGACGACCTCGCGAGACTCCGGTCCAGAGCCCTCGGGCTTCTCGTCCCCGTGCCCCGGCCACCACGCCTTGTGCCCGATGAGCGCCGTGAGCGCGGGCGTGAAGAACATCGCCATGACGAAGGCGGCGATCGCGATACCCACCGAGATGGCGAAGCCCATCTGTGCGAGAACGTTGTTGCCCGCCAGCATCATCGATGCGAAGGTGCCCGCCAGGATCACCCCGGCCGCCGCGATGGTGGGGCCGGTGTGCCGCACGGCCAGCGCCGCGGCCCGTTTCGGTTCGTTGCCCTCGCGCGCTTCTTCCCGCAACCGGGCGACCATGAGGATGTTGTAGTCGGTGCCCAGCGCGACCACGAACAGGTACATGATCACCGGCAGCGTGAAGATCAGACCGGTCTCGCCCCGGAAGTGCTGGAACACCAGCACCGCGGCACCGAGCGTGGCGGCGAAGCCGAGGAACACCGAGGCCATCAGGTACCACGGCGCGACCAGGCTACGCAGCAGCAACCCCAGCACGATCATGATCAGGATCGCCGCCACCGGGAACACGATCGCGTAGTCACGCGCCATCGCTTCCTGGAAGTCGACGAAGACCGAGGTCAGACCACCGACGGCGGCGGTGGCACCGGCGGGCGCCGCGGAATGCGCGACATCGCGCAACGGTCCCTTGACGGTGTCCAGCGCGGCGTCCGACTCGGGCGCGGCAGAGAGCGTCACCGCGAAGTCGGCGATCGACTTGTCCGCGGACAACTTCGGCTCCCCCACCTGTCCCACTCCCGGCACCGCGGCCAGCGCGGCGCGGTAGGCGGCGAGTTGATCGACCGCCAATTCACCACCGCCGGACTGCAACAGGACGTCCGAAGGCTGGGTCGTCCCCGCGGGCAGGCCCTTGACCAATTCCTTGCTGTAGACAACGGATTCGGAGGCCTCCGAAGTTTGCCCCGAGCTGAGGTCGAATGTGGGGTGGAAACCCAAGGCGAAGATCCCGAGCACGACCAGCAAACCGCCGGAGACCGCGGCGAACACAGCGGGCCGCCGGCCGAGCGCATTGCCGATCGCGGTGAATCGCGCGCCCTTCGGTTCGATGCGCCACGCCTTGGACGGCCAGAACACCTTGGTGCCCAGCAGCGAGACCACCGCAGGCACCAGCGTCAGCCCCGCCGCCAGCGCGACCGCCACCGCGATCGCCAGCGCCGGGCCCATGGCGCGGAACATGCCGAGCGTGGACAGCACCAGTGCCATGAACGCGATGATCACCGCGCCCGCCGCGGACGTGATCGCCTCACCCACCCGGGTGACGGCGTTGACCATGGCGGTCTTCGAATCCTCGCCCGCGCGCAGCCGCTCGCGGTAGCGGAACATCAGGAACAGGATGTAGTCGGTGCCGACACCGAACAGCACCACCACCAGAATGGCATTGATCGATGCGTCGATCTGCAAGTCGAAGGCCTTGGCCACCACGGCGATCAGCCCACTCACCATGCTGGAGATCGCGCCGATCACGACGATCGGCAGCAACGCGATCACCGGGCTGCGGAAGATGACCAGCAACAGCACCAGGATCAGCACGACGGTGGCGATACCGACGATGGCCAGCCCCTTGTCGCCCGATTCCCGCTGGTCCAGCACCTGCGCCGCCTGGCCGGTGATGCCCGCCTTCAGCTCGGTGTTCGCGACGCGCGCGGTCAGCTCCTTGCGCAGCGCCTTGACCGCGTCGCCTTGGGTGGTGTCGTTCGGATTCGTCACCTTCGTCATCTGCACCGCGATGATCTGGACCAGGCGGTTCTCCGACGGCGGCGTCGGTTGCATCCCGATGACGTCCTTGACCTGCGCGTCGCGCAGCTCATTGCCGATCGAGACGACCGAAGCGGCGTCCGCACCGGTCAACGGCGTGCCGTCCTTCCGGGCGAACACGATGATCGCCGCGGGAGCGGAGCTGTCCGGGAAAGCCTTCTGCTGCAACTCCAACGCCTGGATGGACTCGTAATGCGAGGGCAGGAAAGCTGATTGGTCTGTAGTGGATTTCAGTTCCGGCGCCGCGGCCACCACCGCGATGGCGAGCAGCACCCACAGGCCGATCACCTTCCACGGATTGTGGACGACCACGGCCCCCAGTCGTGCGAACATCTGCGAATAGATCCTTTCCGGATGTGGAAAAGCGGCGGTATCTCAGATCTGCAGGTCCTGCGAGTTCGGGTGCTCGGCCACGTCGACGACAGTCCGGTAGATGTGCTCCGGAATCCGGCCCCGCAACTCGGCGGGCGAGTCCACGATCTCCACCGTGTAGTCACCCCATTCGCGCTCGCCACTGCCGGGCCGCAGCAGCTCGCGCCAGTTCTTCCATTCGGTCCAGTCGATCGCGACGGACATTTCGCGCCAGTCCGATTCCCGGCGGTGCACCACGAATTTGCCTTTCCGGCTCACGTAGACCCGCACGACGTTCATCCCGACCTTGCCGTATTCGCGGGATTCGCCGAGCAGTCTGCCGAAGAACCGCTGCTGACGCCCGCCACCCGGACCCACGCGCAACACGATTTGGCGCAGGTCGTCCACGTCGCCCGGCTCGGCTGATTCCTTGACGATGGTGACGCCGCGGGCCTGCTCCTCGACAGTGTCCACGCCGCTCAGGTTGTTCGGATCAGTGGTCATGATTTCCCCGTTTCATAGATCAGTGCGCATGTAGGCATGCGTCTACCGTCGACCGGCCCACCCCGAATCCGCCTCTACCGGTGCGGATTCGATGTTCCCAGAAAGTCCGGGCCGTCGTCTCACTATAAGTAGATGTATACGTATAGCGCAAGACCCCGCACGACCGCCGGTCCGACCTGCCGCTGCGAGCCTTCGCTCAGCTAATCGACCTGCCCGACCGGATATCCGTGTTCGAGATACCGGGGACAGCCGTCGATGTATGCCAGGTGTGCTTGCCGCAGACGTCGAGCCAGACGCGGCAACACGTAGTCATGAACGCCGGCGACCGAGACCCACCGCCAGGCATCGAGTTCCGACTCCTGCAATCGGAGGACCCGCTCATCGTCGCCGAGTGCACCGCAGTCGAATATGTACAGGACCTTGTCGCCCTCACCAGGGCTCGGCGCCCAGTCGTGCACCAGCAGCCGATGAACGGAACGGCCGATCCCGAGCTCCTCCAAGAGTTCCCGCCGACAAGCCGCAGCGGGCGCCTCCCCCGGCTCCACATACCCACCCGGTAGATCCCACCCATTGCCATACGTCTTGTGCACGAGCAACACGTCATCGCCGCGCACGAACAACGCTCCCGCGGCCAACCGAGCTCGCCCGACCTCCACCACCCTACTCAACCACGGCAGTCCTCGATCACGGTTCATTCCGAGCCTGCGCCCGGTCCACCTTGCCGTGCCAGCTGGGGCATCTAGGTATCGGAACGCCAATCGTCCGGCAAGACGCGGAAAGCGGAGTAACGGCCGACGGGCCGCAAGGTTCGAAAATCGCGGCGGTCGAGCGTGAGGATCGCGTCGGTATCGAATTCGTCTGCCAGAGCTACGCATACAGCGCCCACCAGGTCCAGATTCAGATTGCCGTACTTTCCACGGATGTCGACCGCGGCGTGCAGCTGTGCCGCATCGACGCCTGAGATGACGATCCGCGTCGACGCCACCCGGTCGGCGATCAGAGCGAGGATGCCGTCGGCCGCCTCGCGTCCGGCTCGGGCGCTCGCCACATGATGCACCTCGGTCAGCGCCAGCGGACTGACAACGATGGCGCTCGCCGAATCGGCAGCTCGGCGCACCGCAAAGTGCTCAGGGTCCGAGCGATTGAAGAGCGCGAGGATTCCTGAGGTATCTGCGATTACGATCATGCCGGCCGGTTCATCGCATTACGGATGTCATCCTTACCAATGGGCCCACCTAGATCGAAAGTCTCGTCATCACTGAGCAGTGGCGACTCCCACCTGCGATGTCGCATGAGGTAAGCCCGGACAGCATCACGAGTGATCTCGTGTTTCGAGCGCCCCTCGGCATCCGCTTGCGCATTCAGCGCCGCCTCTTCGTCCTCCGGCAACCGCATGGTCCAAGCCATACACTCATGGTATCAGATCTGATACCAATAGGCTCTTTGTTTATTCCGCCTTCTCAGGCAACAGCAGTGACAAAATCGCATGGTGCGCGTTCTCGTCACCGGAGCGAACGGCTATCTGGGCCAGGCGGTCGTAAGACTGCTGGCTGGAGCCGGGCACGAGCCGATCGCGATGGTTCGCGACTGCGGTTCGCCTCTGCGGGTGCCGACTCGGGTCGCCGACCTGCTGGATGAGGACGGGCTTCGGAAAGCTGTGGACGGCGTGGAGGCGGTGTGCCATCTCGGTGGGCTTACTCGGGCGCGCGAGTCGGCGGCCGATCCGCTGCGGTACTTCCGCGTCAATACCGGCGGGACCGTCGCGTTGCTGGACGCCATGGCCGCCGCCGGAATATCGCGGCTCGTCTTCGCTTCGACCGGCTCGATATACGGAACTCCCGCACGACAGCCGATGACAGAGCGTCTACCCGACGCGCCCCCGCACCCGTACGCGGCGAGCAAGCTGGCCGCCGAGTGGGCGATCAGCGCGCAGGCGGGCACCGGTCGCTTGTCCGCTACCGTGCTGCGCTTGATGAACGTGGCCGGCGGCGCGGATCCCGATCCGACGCGCTTGATTCCCCGAGCATTCGCCGCCGCGAGGAAGGGCTCGGCTCTGGAAGTCAACGGCGACGGCAGCGCTGTCCGCGACTATCTGCATATCGACGACGCCGCAGCGGCTTTCGTCGCGTGTATCGAGAACATACCGCCGAAAGGCGAATTCAGGCGCTTTCTCATCGGCAGCGGCCGCGGCAGCAGCATTCTCGACGTCGTGGCCGCGGTCGAGCGGCGGACCGGACGTCGAATTCAGCTGATCCATCGACCACCGGCGCCAGAACCGGCCGCCCTGATCAGCGACCCAGCCAAGGCTATGGCCGAATTACCTTGGCGCCCAGCGCAGTCGGATCTGGAAACCATCGTGTGCGACACACGGCACCGGGGTGTCCTCAGCCGGTGAGTCCGGCCTGGCCGAGCAGATAAGCGGTCAGCGGACCGTAGTAGTCGGGATGGACTCCGTCATCGAGAGGCACCGTGACCGCGATCTTCCCCTCCGCTTGCCCGGCGAACAGTGCGGGGTCGTTGCTGTCGGCGAATCCCACGGTCTCGATGCCCGCCTCCCCTGCCGCACCGGCCCAGCCGTGGTCGGCGACGACCAGGTCGGGCCATTGGCCGGTTTCGGCCTCGCGCAACTCCCGCAGGGCCGCCCGCATCGGATGCGGGTCATGAGTGTGTCGCAGCGTGCCGTCGGTGCCCAGCGCGGCAACTCCCGAGGTGTAGAGGATCTCGCGATGCTGCGGGCCCCATGGCGTGGTGACCCGATAGGACCACCCGGCAGCTGGCACGAGCACCACGCATCCTGCCGCGCGTAACGCGTCCTCGACAGCGCGATACACGCCCATGAGTGTGTCCGGATGCCCGGTCGCCAGGATCACCGTCTCGCGACGACGAGCGGCGAGCCCGATCCGCGCTCCCATCGCGTCGAGCGCGTCGAGCGTCAGGTCGACGTCGATGGTGTCCGGACCCCGCACATGCCGCGGGTCGGGGCTGACCCCGCACAGACGCGCCATCATCTCCAGCGTCTCGGCGAAGGTCCAATCCTTCAGCGTCAGCCCGAACTGATACCCAGGATCCTTCGACACCATCTTGCGATAGTTCGCGAGATTCCCCTCCCGAGGCGTCGCGACATCACCCGCTATCCGCGTTTTCAGCAGATGTTCCCGCAGCAGCGCTCGATCATAGGTCTGTTCGGATCGACTCACATTCCCCACCGCTCATCCTCCGCATCGGCCGTCGGCGCCACCTATCGCAGTTCCGGTCAGGCCAGGAGTCCGCCGGTTTGCTCGATCGCCACCCGCAACACGACAGTACCCACGCAGGGTGGACGGCAAGAGAATTCCTCGGACGCGACCGGATACGGCGAAGGCCCGCCTCCGAGAACGGGAAGCGGGCCTTCGGGTTTCACGCCGTGCCGGAGAGGCTTACTTGGCCTTCTCCAGGACCTCGACCAGACGCCAGCGCTTGGTGGCCGACAGCGGACGGGTCTCCATCAGCTGAACGCGGTCGCCGATGCCCGCGACCTCGTTCTCGTCGTGCGCCTTCACCTTCGAGGTGGTGCGAATGATCTTGCCGTAGAGCGGGTGCCGGTTGCGGTCTTCCAGCTCGACGACGATCGTCTTGTTCATCTTGTCCGAGACAACGTAGCCGACCCGCACCTTACGGGTGCCGCGCTGCCCTTCTGCTTTGTCGCTCATGCGGCATCTCCCTTGCCAGCGGGTCCGGTGGCCAGACCGAGCTCGCGCTCACGCATGACCGTGTAGATGCGCGCGATCTCGTGACGGACGACGCGCAGACGACGGTTGTTGTCCAGCTGACCCGTCGCCATCTGGAAGCGCAGGTTGAACAGCTCTTCCTTGGAGTCGCGCAGCTTGGCCACCAACTCCTCTTCGGTGAGCTCGCGGAGCTCTGCGGCCGGTGTTCCGGTAGCCATCAGAACTGCTCCTCCCTGGTCACGATCCTGCACTTCATCGGGAGCTTGTGCATCGCGCGGCGCAGGGCCTCACGAGCGGTCTCCTCGTTCGGGTAGCTCATCTCGAACATCACGCGACCGGGCTTGACGTTCGCGACCCACCACTCCGGCGAACCCTTACCGGAACCCATGCGGGTCTCGGCGGGCTTCTTGGTCAGCGGGCGATCCGGGTAGATGTTGATCCAGATCTTGCCGCCACGGCGGATATGGCGAGTCATCGCGATACGCGCCGACTCGATCTGCCGGTTGGTGACGTACGCCGGCTCCAGCGCCTGGATGCCGAAATCGCCGAACGCCACCGAGGTGCCGCCCTTGGCCGTACCGGAACGGCCCGGGTGGTGCTGCTTGCGGTGCTTCACCTTGCGAGGCATCAGCATGCGTCAGCCCTCCTGTGTCTCTGCCGGGGCGTCGGCCACCGCGGTGGCGGCGCGCCCGGCCTCGGTGCTGGTCGCGGTGGTGCCGGTGGAACCGGACCGACGCGGGCGGCTCGGCCGCTCCCGGCGCGGACGCTCGGGCGCGGCGGCAGCGGCGGCCAGCTCACGCTTGCCACCGACGATGTCGCCCTTGTAGATCCAGACCTTCACGCCGATGCGACCGAAGGTGGTCCTGGCCTCGTAGAGGCCGTAGTCGACGTCGGCGCGCAGCGTGTGCAGCGGCACCCGACCCTCGCGGTAGAACTCCGAGCGCGACATTTCGGCGCCGCCGAGGCGGCCCGAGCACTGCACACGGATGCCCTTGACGTTCGGCGAACGCATGGCCGACTGGATGGCCTTGCGCATCGCGCGACGGAACGCCACACGGTTGGACAGCTGCTCGGCCACGGCCTGAGCGACCAGCTGCGCATCCGACTCGGGGTTCTTCACCTCGAGGATGTTCAGCTGCACCTGCTTGCCGGTCAGCTTCTCCAGCTCGGCGCGGATGCGGTCGGCCTCGGCGCCGCGGCGGCCGATCACGATG
The DNA here is from genome assembly GCF_044452545.1 of Nocardia sp. NPDC051900. Lineage (NCBI taxonomy): Bacteria > Bacillati > Actinomycetota > Actinomycetes > Mycobacteriales > Nocardiaceae > Nocardia > Nocardia sp. NPDC051900. The sequence goes on from NZ_JBITBU010000002.1 coordinate 529,385, forward strand.
CCCGGACGCGCGGTGTGGATGTCCACTCGCACGCGGTCACGGGTGCGCTCGATCTCGACCTTGGCGATGCCCGCCCGCTCCATGCCGGTGGCCAGCAGCTTGCGGATCGCGACGTCTTCCTTCACGTAGTCCGCGTACTGCTTGTCCGCGTACCAACGTGACTTCCAGTCGGTGGTGATACCGAGGCGGAAGCCGTGGGGGTTGATCTTCTGTCCCATTTACTTTGCCCCTCCCTTCCGGCGGTTACGAGTGGCTCCACCGGCGGTGGGGATGCTCTCGACCTCGATGGTGATGTGGCTGGTGCGCTTGCGGATGCGGAACGCACGGCCCTGGGCACGCGGCTGGAACCGCTTCAGGGTGGCGCCCTCGTCGACGTAGGCGGTCGAGATCACCAGCGTGGCCGGGTTCAGGCCGAGGTTGTTCTCGGCGTTGGCCGCGGCGCTCGCGACGACCTTGGCGACCGGCTCGCTCGCGGCCTGGGGCGCGAACTTCAGCAGGGCGAGGGCGTCCTCGACGCGCTTGCCGCGGACCAGGTCCACGACACGGCGTGCCTTCATCGGGGTCACGCGAACGTGCTTGGCGGTCGCGCGCGCGGTCGGGTTCTGAGTCTCAGTCGTCGTCATCGCCGCTTGCTCTTCCGGTCTTCCTTGACGTGGCTCTTGAACGTCCTGGTCGGCGCGAACTCACCGAGCTTGTGCCCGACCATGTTGTCCGAGATGAACACCGGCACGTGCTTGCGGCCGTCGTGCACCGCGAACGTGTGACCGATGAAATCGGGGATGATGGTCGAACGACGCGACCAGGTCTTGATGACCTGCTTGGTGCCCTTCTCGTTCTGCACGTCCACCTTCGCGAGGAGGTGGTCGTCGACGAACGGGCCTTTCTTGAGGCTGCGTGGCATTTCTTACCTCCTCCTTCAGCGCTTCTTGCCGGTCTTGCGACGGCGGACGATGAGCTTGTCGCTCGGACGGTTGGGCTTGCGGGTGCGGCCTTCCGGCTGACCCCAGGGCGAGACCGGGTGGCGACCACCGGAGGTCTTGCCCTCACCACCACCATGCGGGTGGTCGACCGGGTTCATGACGACACCACGGACCGTGGGGCGGCGGCCCTTCCAGCGCATGCGGCCGGCCTTGCCCCAGTTGATGTTCGACTGCTCGGCGTTGCCGACCTCGCCGACGGTGGCGCGGCAGCGCACGTCGACGCGACGGATCTCACCGGAGGGCATACGCAGCGTGGCGTAGGGGCCTTCCTTACCCAGCAGCTGGATGCTCATGCCCGCCGAGCGGGCCAGCTTGGCGCCGCCGCCCGGACGCAGCTCCACGGCGTGGATCGTGGTACCGGTCGGGATGTTGCGCAGCGGCAGGTTGTTGCCCGGCTTGATGTCGGCCGTCGGGCCGGACTCGATGCGGGTGCCCTGCGTCACGCCCTTGGGGGCGATGATGTAGCGCTTCTCGCCGTCCACGAAGTGCAGCAGCGCGATGTTCGCGGTGCGGTTCGGGTCGTACTCGATGTGCGCGACCTTGGCCGGGATCCCGTCCTTGTCCAGACGACGGAAGTCGATCAGACGGTAGGCGCGCTTGTGCCCGCCACCGCGGTGCCGGGTGGTGATCCGGCCGTGGGCGTTGCGGCCGCCGGACTTGGTCAGCGGGCGCAGCAGCGACTTCTCCGGGGTCGACCGGGTGATCTCGGCGAAGTCCGAGACGCTGGAGCCGCGGCGGCCCGGCGTAGTCGGCTTGTACTTACGGATTGCCATGAGTTCTTCTCTGCTTTCTGGATTCCCGGGCGCTTACGCGACCGGGCCTCCGAAGATCTCGATGGGCTTGCTGTCGGCCGAGATGGTCACGAGCGCGCGCTTGGTGTTCTTGCGCTTGCCGTAACCGAAGCGGGTCCGCTTGCGCTTGCCCTGACGGTTGGCGGTGTTGACGCTGGTCACCTTCACACCGAAGACCTTCTCCACGGCGATCTTGATCTGCGTCTTGTTCGAGTCCGGGTGCACCAGGAAGGTGTAGGTGCCTTCCTCGATCAGTCCGTAGGACTTCTCGGAGATGACCGGCGCCAGCAGAATGTCGCGGGGGTCGGCGATGGTGGTCACTTGCTCTCCTCCTGTGCAGCCTCGGCCGGGCCGTGCACGAACGCGTTGAGCGCCTCGACGCTGAACACCACGTCGTCGCTGTTGAGCACGTCGTAGGTGTTGAGCTGGTCCGGGGCGATCGGGTGCACGTTCTGCAGGTTCGCCACGCTCTTCCACGCGGCGACGTCCTCGCGGCCGACCACGACCAGGAGCTTCTTGCGGTCCGACAGCTCGGCCAGGAAGCTCTTGGCGGTCTTGGTGGACGGGGTCTGGCCCGCCACCAGTTCGGTGATCACGTGGATGCGCTCGTTGCGCGCCCGGTCGGACAGGGCGCCACGCAGGGCGGCGACCTTCATCTTCTTGGGCAGGCGCTGGGTGTAGTCGCGCGGCTGCGGGCCGTGCACGGTGCCACCGCCGGTGAACTGCGGCGCGCGGGTCGAACCCTGGCGGGCGCGACCGGTGCCCTTCTGCCGGTACGGCTTCTTGCCGCCGCCGGAGACCTGGCCACGGGTCTTGGTCGCGTGCGTGCCCTGGCGGGCCGCGGCCTGCTGGGCCACGACGACCTGGTGCATCAGCGCGATGTTGGCGGTCACGTCGAAGATCTCCGCGGGGAGGTCGACGGTGCCGTTGGTCTTGCCGCCGATCTCCTTGACCGGCAACGTCAGGTTGGCCTTCTTCTCGAGGCTCGTCATGCGTGCGCACCACCCTTCACGGCGCTCTTGACGATCACGACGCCGCCCTTGCGACCCGGGATCGCTCCCTTGATCAGCAGCAGGCCGTTCTCGGCGTCGACCTTGTGCACCGACAGGTTCTGCGTGGTGACGCGGTCGTTACCCATCCGGCCCGACATGCGCATGCCCTTGAACACGCGGCCGGGGGTGGCGCAGCCACCGATCGAGCCCGGACGGCGGTGCACGGCCTGCGCACCGTGCGAGGCGCCCTGGCCACGGAAGCCGTGGCGCTTCATGGTGCCCGCGAAGCCCTTGCCCTTGCTGGTGCCGGTGACGTCGACGTAGCTGCCCTCTTCGAACACCTCGGCGCTGATCTCCTGGCCGACCTCGAAGGTGGAGGCGTCCGCGACGCGGATCTCGGCGACGTGGCGGCGCGGCGTGACACCGGCCTTGGTGAACTGGCCGGAGACCGGCTTGGTCACCTTGCGCGGATCGATGGCGCCGAAGGCGACCTGGACGGCGCTGTAGCCGTCGCGCTCCACGGTGCGAATCTGGGTGACGACGTTCGGCCCGGCCTTGATGACGGTCACGGGAACGACGCGGTTGTTGTCGTCGAAGACCTGGGTCATACCGAGCTTGGTGCCCAGGATGCCGGCGGCCGGCCTGTTCTTGTTGTCAGTCATGTCTCGAGTCCCCGTCACTGAATGTTGACGTCGACGCTGGCCGGCAGGTCGATGCGCATGAGCGCGTCCACCGTCTTCGGCGTCGGGTCGAGGATGTCGATAAGCCGCTTGTGCGTGCGCATCTCGAAGTGCTCGCGCGAGTCCTTGTACTTGTGCGGCGAACGGATGACGCAGTACACGTTCTTCTCGGTCGGCAACGGCACCGGGCCGACGACGCGTGCCCCGGTGCGGGTCACCGTCTCCACGATCTTGCGCGCCGATGCGTCGATCGCCTCGTGGTCATAGGCCTTGAGCCTGATGCGGATCTTTTGTCCCGCCACGCTAAGTGTCCTTTTCTCCGCTTTCCTTCGTGGTCCGGAAGCCCGGCTATACCAGTCCTCTGGACCACCCTCATTTGCACAGCCCGAACACACGAAGACGTCTCAGTGGAGACCCTGACCGGGCACGCCCGATCCTCGCCGCTGTTCATCTGTCATGGTTCTCCGGTACACGCGGTCGGGCGTGTCGCCCGTCCGCTCATTCCTCGGCCTCGGATCGCGATGCATCTCAGGCCTGGAACACTGTCCCGGACGTACCCACGCCAGAAACCCGGCGAGGTACTCGATGGGGTACTGCTCGCCCCGCCCGACCAGCTGTTTCACCTGGAAACAGACACGGCCCGGTGCAAGGCAACCCGAACAGTATGCACGATCCCCGCGAGTCACTTCAAATCGGTGGGGCTGGCCACGAACTTACTTTTGAGTAAGATACGCCGCATGGCAAAAGAGACCGTGACCTATCGCGGCTGGAAGAAGCTGCCGGACAACCGGCTGGGGCATGCCCTGTTCTCGCTCGGGATGGTGGCGCGGGTGCCCTACTTCGGCACCGTGTTGCCGAACGTGGTCCGGCTCGAACCGGGGTTGTGCGAGGTCACCTCCCCGAAGTGGTTCGGCATCCACAACCATCTGGGCACCTTCCACGCGATCGCGGCGTGCAATCTGGCCGAGGTCGCGATGGGCATGCTCAGCGAGGCGACCGTGCCCGCCACGCACCGATGGATCCCCAAGGCGATGAACGTGCGATATCTGGCGAAAGCCGAGACCGGGCTGCGGGCCGTCGCGCGGCTGGCCGAGATCCCCGACTTCGCGAGCATCACCGAGGGGCGCGAGCTGGTGGTACCGGTGTCGATCTACGACAAGCACGGCCTGGAAGTGGTGCACGCGGACATCACCACCTGGGTCACACCGAAGTAGCCGGCCTCCGCGAGCCGCGCGCGTCCGGTCCCGCGAAAGCTGTCCGAGGTTCGACCGGGGCCGGAACCGATGCGTCGCCCGCGACGAGTCGCCCATGATCGATGTGCAGGATGTTCTCCGCGCATCCGGCGAGATCGTCGGCGAGACAAGCAGAAACGACGATCGTCATGTCCTGGCGCGCGAGAGCTCGCAGCATTCCGGCCAGATAGCGACGCCCGTCGTGGTCCAAGTCGGCCATCGGGTTGTCCAGTACGAGTGCCGTCGTACCCGCGGCCAGCGCTCTGGCCAGGCCGAGCCACTTCTTGTCACTCCGGGACAGACGGAGAACGGGCGTGGAAGCGGAGCCCGCCAAACGCGCGAGATGCATTGCCCGATCGACCAGTTCATCGGCCGCGTCCGCGCTGTGGCCCGCGATCTTCGCGGAGAACCGCACGACCTCCGCGACCGACCAGGTCTCGCTGCTCTCGTACACGTCGGGGACCCAGCCGACCCGGGAGCGGACCACCCATGGCTCTGCGCTCGGATCCGCGTCCTCCACGCGGAGCCACCCTCGGTGTGGCCGCAACCGACCGGCGAGCATCGACAACAGCGTCGTCTTGCCCGCGCCGTTCGGCCCGACGACCGCGGTGACCCGGCCCGCGGGGGCGCGGAAGGTCACGTCGTCGACCACCGCGACTCCGGCGAATTCGCGGCGCAGCCCGCTACAAGTAATGCCGAGACTCACCGAGGTTCTCCATCTTCGTGATCCGGTCCGGCCAGGGTGCGCTCAGCAGGGCAACGTTCGCCGATCCCCGGCGAGCGCGGAGAGAACGGCGGCGGTGGCGCGTGGGTCTTCCAGCATGCCGCTGTGGTCGGCCGCGTCGGCAGGACATCCGTCCTGCAGCCACACGTTGCGGTCGGCTGGGTCGGGCGCAGCGAGCAGGGCGGTGTCCTGCGGCGTGATCACCTGGTCGGCGCGGGAGGCGATGGCCGTGTACCGGAGACCGGGCACGGTCTCGCCTCCCGCGTTCAGCCGGTTCAGCAGCGGTGACCCGGCCACCTGCTGCTGGCCCGGAGTCCCGAAGACCTGGGCCGCGATCTGCGCGTCGCCCAGGCCGAGCGCGGCCAGGTCCGGATAGCTGCCGCGCAACCCGGCCCAGGTCGAGCCGCGATACGGCGTGCCGAGAGTCACCACTTGGGACACCGCCTCCGCGCCGCGGGCGCGCAGATACTGCCGGATCACCGTGCCGCCGGTGGAGTGGCCGACCAGCGCCACCCGCCTCGCGCCCGTCGTCTCCCGCACCGCCCGCACGACTTCGGCGAGCTCGCCCGCCATCCGGTCGATGTCGGCCACGCCGTAGACGACACGTCCCAGCAGTGCGGCGCCGATCGGCCCGACGCCGGTGGAACTGGAGCCGGTCTGCCCGCTCACAGCGTCCACGACGCCCGGCGCGGCGCCGAGATTCGCGGCGAACACGCAATGACCCTCGGCCCGGATGGCCGGCGCGAGCAGGGGGAAGCTGCGGCCGATATCGGTGCCCGAGCCGTGCACGAGCACCACCGGCTCCGGTCGCGCCGGTGTCGGCTTGCAGGCCCAGTCGTTGGCGCCGTCCAGCGCCGGTGTCTCCGGGGCGGCGGCCGCGGTCGGCGCATGGCACAGCGCCACACAGGCAGCGGCCATCATGAGGCCGACGACGCGCGCGGCCCGAGTGCGAACAGTCATTTCGAATTCCCGCGGATCAGATTCCCAATGGAGCGGCCAGCGTCGGCCACGAATCCTTCAGCGCGTCCTCCCAATAGCCCCAGGAATGGGTGCCTTCCGGGCGGAAGTTGTATCGCGCGGGGATTCCGAGGCTGTCCAGCCGGTCTTTCATGTTGTGCGAGCAGTAATTGGTGGCCGCTTCGATCACACCGCCGACGACGAGCTGATTCGCGAAACCCCACGGACCGTTCAGCGAATATTTCCCGCCGTATCGGTCGTAGACGCCGGGGATGCCATTTCCACTGGCGATGTAGATGGATTTGCCACGCAATCCCTCCGCCTGCACGTAGGGATCATTGGCCACCCATTGCGGGTCGCCCGCGGGCCCCCACATGTTGTCCAGTTCCGCGAGACCCCATTCCTCGACGGTCAGCCGGACGAACTCACGGCCGACCGGATCGCTGGTCTGCGCGCAACCGCTGTATGCGGCGACGCCGGAGTACAGGTCACCCGTGGTCGCGGCGAGCGCGAGTGTCGTGGTCCCCGACATCGAGAACCCCGCGAGGGCATTGCGCCCGCTGGTCCCGAGATACGAGTCGATCAGCGGAGGCAGTTCGCGGCTCAGGAAGGTCCGCCACTTCTGGCGCCCCAACCTGGCGTCGTCCTTCTCCCAGTCCGCGTAGTAGCTGAACATGCCGCCGATCGGCGTGACCGCGTGCACGTTCTTGTCCGCGAGGAATTGCATCGCGTCGGTCTTCGTGGCCCAGGTCGAGCCGTCGATGCCACCGGCCGCGCCGAGCAGCAGATACAGCACCGGCCGGGGAACGCTGGTGTCCGCGGCGCGCTGCACTTCCACCGGAATATCGAGATCCATGGCAGCGGAATGCACCGTCAATGTCAGGTTCCGCGCACTGTGCTCCTGCACGGAAACAATAGAAGACTCCGCGGGCGCGGCCTGGGCCTGCACCGAGACCATTGCCGATGCGGCCGCAGCGCCGGCGACGACCGCCGACAGCAGCAACCGGCGGAGGTGGCTCCCTCTCATGACTCCCCTTATCCCGAATCCCGAAACGCCTCGCGTTCCGAGCTCAGGCTATGGCCTGTCCCGAGCCGTTTCACGACTGAAGTTGCTGGGCCACCGATTCTGGGGGCATGCCGGTGCACCGGAATTCGCACCGTTTCGAACCGATCCGATTCCGAAATAGCGAGACCCGAATTCCTTGGGCTCGCAGGCGTGGAATAGTTGCGCTTCCGTCGGCCCACCGGATTGAATGCCCCTATGGGTGTCAGCGCGGACCGGGAAGTCGATGTGTGCGTGGTCGGGCTCGGTCCCACCGGACGGGCGCTCGCGCACCGCGCCATGATCGCGGGGCTGTCGGTGACCGCGATCGACCCCCGCCCCGAACGGCTGTGGCCGCCCACCTTCTCCTGCTGGGTGGACGAGCTGCCGCAATGGCTGCCGTCCACGGCTGTCGCGACGACCATCCCGGCGCCCAGAGTGTGGACGAAGACCGAGCATCGCATCGACCGTCCCTACTGCGTGCTGTCCAAACCCGGCCTGCGCGCGGTGCTACCGCTCGATGACGCCACCGTCGTCGCGGGCCGCGCCACGCGGGTGGACGCGCACGAGGTCGAACTCGCCGACGGCACGGTGCACCGGGCGGCGGCGGTGTTCGACGCCCGTGGGCTGCCCCCGCTGGGACGCCGCCGCGGGGCGAGCGCGCACGGCATCTTCGTCGACGCCGAGGCGGCCGCGCCGATGATCGCCGAAGGCGAGGGCCTGCTGCTGGACTGGCGGCCGGAGAACGGCGCGGGCCCGGACGAGCCGCCGTCGTTCCTCTACGCGGTGCCGCTCGGCGACGGCACGGTGATCTTCGAGGAGACCAGTCTCGGCCTCCGGGGCGGCATGCCGCAGCACGAACTGCGCAAGCGCACACTCGCGCGCCTCGCCGCGCACGGCATCCGGCTCACCGGCGACGAACCGAGCGAGGCGGCGCACTATCCACTCGACCAGCCGCCGCCACGCACCGGCAAGGCGCGCGCGATTGCGTTCGGCTCGCGCGGCGGCATGATGCACCCGTGCACCGGGTACAGCGTCGCCGACTCACTGGCACTGGTCGACACCGCGATCACCGCGCTGTTGGAAGGGCGCGACCCCATCGCCGCGCTGTGGCCGCCGCGCGCACGGCTGGTGTATTGGATGCGGATGCGCGGCCTCTACGGCCTCGGCAGACTCACCACCGAGCAGTCCATCGCCATGTTCGACGCGTTCTTCAGCGCCACCCCGCGTGGTCAGCGCGCCCTGCTGTCCGCGCACGACGACTACACGGCGCTGGGCGCTGTGCTGTTCGGCACGGTCGCGCACACCTGGCCGTTCCGCTGGCGTTACGACCTGGTCGGCTGGGCCAATCGGAACCGCTGGCTGGATTACGAGTTCGCCGAACCGCGCGAAGACGCCGAACGCCGGGTCCGATGATCGGAACCCGGCGCACGGTGACGACTGGTGGCTACGGCCCCGTTTCCGCGGCCCGCCGGTATCCCCTGATCGCCGGGTAGGCGAAGACGACGATCATCCCGAGCGTCCAGGCGAGCGTCTCGAGCAGCGGGTCGGCGACCGCACCGCCGTAGGACAACCCGCGCATCGCATCGATCGCGCAACTCATCGGCTGATGCGCCACCACGTCCTGCAACCAGATCGGGTAGGCGAAAACCGGAACGAAACCCGAGTTGAAGAACATCAGCAAGGTGCTGATCATGCCGATGATGTTCACCAGCATCACGCCCTCGGACACGGTGGCAAGCGCGGTGACCAGGACGGCGAACGCCACCCCGAACAGCACCGGGATGCCGATCAACGCCAGCGCCGCGACCGGTCCCTGATCGAAGCGGAAACCGAGCAGCAGACCGACCGCGACGACGAACACCGTGGTCACCAGGACACGGATCGCCTCGGCGAGCAGCCGCCCGGTGAATCCGGCCGCACGGTGCACCGGCATCGTCCAGAACCGGCCGAGCAGCCCGGTCATCTTCTCGGTCTTGAAGCCGAGGGCGCTGACCACCGCGCCGGACATCGCCGCGACCAACGTCAACAACGGGACCGTGCCGTACACGGCGGGCATGCCGGTGGCCCCGGAGACGGGCTTGTTCAGCACGATGTAGAACATCACCAAGGTGAGCGCGGGATACACCAGCGTCTGGATGGTCGTCGCCGGATCACGCGCCCAGACCAGCAGCAGCCGCTTGCACTGGATCAGGCTCTGCACCACCCAGGTGACCAGCGAGCCTTCCGGCCTCGTCCGGACGACGGGCAGGGGTTCGGCCGGGCGTCCCTCGAACACCTCGGTCTGCGGCGCGGTGCGCTCCACGGTCGATTCCACCGAACTCATGACCGCCTCACACTCGCCCAGATCGCCAACGGGGTGAACACCGCCGCCAGCCCGATCAACCACACCAGCGGAACCCACAGCACGTGCCAGGTCACGCCGTCGGCCGCCATGTCGCGCAGCGCGAAGGAGAACTGGGAGATCGGCTGATTGCGCACGAACGGGCGAATCCATTCCGGGAAGTTGCGTTCCGGCACGAACCCGCAGGAGAGCATGCCGAAGATCAGCGTCGGCAGCGTCAGCGCCTGACTCAGCGACTCCGGGCTCTTGGTCAGACTGCCGAGCCCGTCGGCGCCGACCGCGAGCACCGTGCCGACCGCGAGAGAGAACGCGCAGAACAGCACGGCCTGCCCGACGCCTGCGACGAAGCGGAAACCGATCAAGTACCCGAACAGCACCGCGGCGGTCAGCGAGGTCACCGACCGGACCAGCCCGGCGCAGATGCGCGAGGTGAACGGCACCAGCGTGCCGATCGGCATGGTCTGCAGTCGGGTACTCAGGCCGGTCATCGCCTCGAACGCGGCCAGCTGCGCGTTCGACATCATGGTGAAGGCCATGGTCTGCAACACAATGATCGGCATGACGTACTGGGCGTAGTCGACGCCCTGGATCTTCATCACGTAGCGCAACGGCAGATAGAAACCGAGGGTGAAGATCAGCGGCGTGACCGCGGCGACGATCAGCTCGCCCTTGGTCGCCATGGTGCGGACGATGCGGCCGGTCAGCGCGCGCCACTGCGCGAACGACGACAGCCGCGCCGCGGGCAACTCGGCGAACAGCGTCACCTCGGCCTCGGTGTGCTCCGGGGCGGTCGCAGCGGTCACGCTCGCCCGCCCGAGTGGCCGGTGATGGACAGGAACACGTCGTCGAGCGAGGGGCGGCGCAGCGCGATGTCGGCCAGCTCGACACCGGCGCTGTCGAGCCTGCGCAGCGCCTCGGTCAGCGTGGCTGCGCCTTCCGGCGCCGGGATGGACAGCCGGTCGCCGCCGTCGATGTCGGCCAGCACCGCGGGCGGCACCAGGTCGCCAAGGGCGTACGCGGCGGTGCGCAGTTTCTTCTGATCCAGCGGGACGACCTCGCAGTAGCTGCCGCCGGTCTTCTCCTTGAGTTCGTCGGCGGTGCCCTCGGCGATCACCGTGCCCTTGTCGATCACGATGATGTTGTCGCTGAGCACGTCGGCTTCCTCCAGGTACTGCGTGGTCAGCAGCACCGTGATGCCCTGTGTCTTCAGCGCGGTCACCAGGTCCCAGACGCCCTGCCTGCTGCGCGGGTCCAGGCCGGTGGTCGGCTCGTCCAGGAACACCACCTCGGGACGCACCACCAGCCCGCAGGCGATGTCCACGCGGCGGCGCATGCCGCCCGAGTAGTGGCGCACGGCCCGGCGGCCCGCGCTCACCAGATCGAATTCCTCGAGCAAGGTGTCGGCGCGCTTGCGGGCCGTGGACTTGCCCAGGCCCATCAGTCTGCCGAACAGCTCGAGGTTCTCCCGGCCGGAGAGGTTCTCGTCCAGCGCCGCGTACTGGCCGGTCATCATGATCGAGCGGCGCACGCCCGCCGGGTCCTTCGACACGTCGTACCCGGCCACGACGGCGGTGCCGGAGTCGGCACGCAGCAGCGTGGAGAGGACCTTCACCATGGTCGTCTTGCCCGCGCCGTTCGGCCCGAGGATGCCGAGGACGGAAGCGCGTTCGGCGACGAAGCTGACGCCCTGCAGTGCGTGCACATCGCCGAACGACTTGCGAACGTCCGTTACCCGGACCGCAGGCTCACTCGCATGCGAATCCGCTTGGTTGGAACTCGGCATCAACTCTCCACTATCGGCCGGTACGGCGACCAGGTCGCCCGAGCGCGGGCGCACGCTCGGATTGGTGATCCGTCGCGCTCGGCGTGATGTTACCGGCCCGATCGCCCGGGCTGCCGCGTCGCGTGAGGTACCCGCACCAGCGTGCGCCCATTGTGTCCTTACTCACATTTTCCGCTGCCCGTTCGCCGTGCGGAGAATCGGCGCTGGTGAGCGCGATCCGATCCGGACACCGAGGCCGCGGCCGAGCCTTGTCGGCCCGCTGCGCCAGACCATAGTCTGCTTTGCGGGGGAAAACACTCACTCGTCCACGGATGTGGCCCCGCTGAGCGGTCCGCACGCCGGTTTCGACACTGCGAGAGGTGATCATGGCCGAGTCCGCGCAGTCACGGTTGGCGGCGCGTCCGGGAGGAACGGGCCGAACGAATGTCCTGACGTCCTATGACCCGCGCACCGGCGAGGTCGTCGGCAACTACGCCGTGATGAGCGCGGGCGAACTGAATCGCGCCGTGCGAGCGGCTCGCTCCGCCGAAAAATGGTGGGCCGAACTCGGATTCAGCAGCCGGAAGCGGTGGCTGCTGGACTGGAAACGCGAGATCGCCCGGCGCTCGGGCGAATTGGTCTCACTGCTGTGCGAGGAGACCGGGAAGCCGGTAGCCGACGCCGCGATCGAGGTGATGCTCGCGGTGGAGAACCTCGACTGGGCCGCGCGCAACGCGGGCCGCGCACTCGACCGGCGGCGCATCGGTTCCAACTGGCTCACCCGCAATCAGCGGGCCTCCGTCGGGTATCTGCCGCTGGGCGTCGTCGGCGTGCTCGGCCCGTGGAACAACCCGGTGTTCACCCCGATGGGTTCGATCGCCTACGCGATGGCGGCGGGCAACGCCGTGGTGTTCAAGCCGCACGAGCTGACCACCGGCGTCGGCGTGTGGCTGGCCGACAGCTGGTCCCGGCTCGCACCGAACCAGCCGGTGCTGCAAGTGGTTACGGGAGACAAGGCCACCGGCACCGCGCTGTGCCGCGCGAAGGTCGACAAGATCGCCTACGCCGGCTCCGAAGCCGGTGCGCGCGAGGTGATCTCGGTGTGCGCCCAGACCATGACGCCGGTCGTCGTGGAGCGCAGCGGCAAGGGCAGCATGGTCGTGCACGTCGACGCGAAACTCGACGACGCCGCCGAGGCCGCCGTGTTCGGCGCGATGGCCAACGCCGGGCAGAACGCCACCGGCATCCAACGGGCCTACGTCGCCCAATCCGTCTACGACCGCTTCCTGGAGTTGGTCGCGGATCAGGCCCGCAAGCTGCGGCCGGGCGCGGACCGGAAGGCGTCCTACGGCCCGATGATCATGGAGTCACAGATCGAAGTGGTGCGCAGGCAGGTGCGCGACGCGGTGGCCCGCGGCGGCCGCGCGGTCGTCGGCGGGCTGGACTCCATCCGCGATCCCTACATCGAGCCGATCGTGCTGGCCGAAGTGCCGGAGGAGAGCACCGCGATCACCGGCGAGGGCATCGGCCCGGTGCTCATCGTGAACAAGGTGGCGAGCATGGACGAGGCCGCCGAGCGGATCAACGCGGTGGGCACCGACGTCGCGGTGTCGGTGTTCACCAGGGACGTGCACGAGATCGAGGCGTTCGCCGAGCAACTGCGCGCCGGGGTGGTGACCATCAACTCCTCGACCGCGTACGCGGGCATTCCCGCGCTGCCTTTCGGCGGTGTGGGCGAATACGGCCAGGGCCACAGCCACGGCGACCAGGGACTACGAGAGTTCAGCCGGACCCTGGCCATCACCCGCAAGCGGTATCAGGCGCCGGTGAATCTGTCCACGTTCGACCGGCACCCGCGCCATCTCCGCCTGGCCAGAACGATCTTCCGGATCCGGCACGGCCGCCGCCCCTGAGCGGCGCGCCCACGCGTACCTCCGCCTTCGCTGCGGCGATGCGCGGATCAACCACGGACACTGCCCGGCCGCGCCCCATCGGCGTACCTCCGGCCTCCCCCGCGGCCATACGCGGATCAACCACGGACACTGCCCGGCCGCGCCCCATCGGCGTACCTCCGGCCTCCCCCGCGGCCATGCGCGGGCTAACGGCGGGCGTCGTCCGGGCGCGCCTTGTCGGCGAGCAGCACCGCGTCCATCAGCGCGGTGACCCGGGCCAGTTGCTCGGGCCGGGAATCGAATCGGATCAGCCTGCCCACATCGATCACCTGACTGATGGCGGCGTGCACCCGGAAACGCGCTTCCACCGGGTCGCCGTCCAGCAGGTTGGCCCATTCCAGCACGTTCTGCCGCTGGATGGCGCGCAGCTTGTGCTGCTCGGCCTGCGGCAGGTTGCCGAACTCGGCGTAGTACACCGCCATGATCTCGGGCATGGCGAAACTCAATTTGGCGTAGCGGTCGGCCACGTTGCGCGCGGCGTCCGCCCGGCTCGTGGCTTCGGCCAGCGCCTCGGTGATCGCGATGGCCAGCCGGTCGCCGGTGCGGTGGAACGCCGCGGCGAGCAGGTCGGCCTTACTCGCGAAGTACCGGTACACGCTGGAAGCGTTGATGCCGACGGCGGCGCCGATCTCCTCGATGCTCGCCTCGTGATACCCCTGCCTGCCGAAGATCCGGATGGCCTCGGTGAGCAATTGTTCGCGCTTGGAGGTCACCGGGATGCCGCGCACGGGCGGGCCGGGATCCGGCTCGGCCGGCGCGGGAGGCAGTTCGGTGCGCAGAATGGCCCAGGACATCTGGCGCAACAGCGGAAGCAGCCGAGCGCTCGACAGTGCGGTGCGGTGCGCGGCGATGCTGGCGATCGCGCTGAGCACGCCCGCGGCCAGCATCGCCACGTCCGCGGGCGGCGCCTCGGGTCGCAGCAGCGCGATCGGCGCCGCGAGGGTGTTGTTCAGGTCGTCGTAGATCTTCTTGATCCGGACGCGGTCGTCCCGCTCGAGATAGCGCCGCTCCCAGCGGTAGAGCCCGGCCTCGCGGCGGATGTCGACGGTGTGCTCGCTGATCGCGCGGATCAGCGCGTCGGCGCGCCGCACCGGGTCCAGCCGAGTGTCGTCGGCCCCCTCGGCGACGTTCAGCAGGTGTTGCGCGCCCTCCTCCGCGGCGGCGACCAGCAACGCGTACTTGTTCGTGAAATGCCGGTAGAGGGCGGGACCGGAGATGCCGACCTCGGCGGCGATCTCGTCCACGCCGACCGGGTAGTACCCGCGTTCGCTGAACGCGCGGGCGGCCGCCCGGATGATCTGTACCTTGCGGTCCTTCGGACGGCGGCGCACCGACGGTGCGCCCTCAGCGCTCGCCCGCCTGCCCGGTTCGGGGCGCGCGGGAGCGAGATCGACCTCGCTGCGATCCGCGACCATGCACCTCTCCGTTCTCCGGCGGCGCTGGTTGACAGCGCCCGACAATGGAACCTAAGTTAACCACAATTCGCAAAGTTAACCACTATTCACGGCCTGGCGTCCGGCGAATTGCAGCTTAGGAGCAAACGTGAGCAACAACGATTCCGCGGCCCCGGCCGCCCCCTCCGCCGCGAAGTTCACCGCGGTCCAGGACGGCAGGGTGCTCCGGATCACGATCACCAACCCGAAGCGGAAGAACGCCATCGACTACGACACCATGGTCGCGCTCGGGGACGCCTTCCGCTCGGCGGCGGACGACCGCGCGGTGCGGGCGATCGTACTGACCGGCGAGGGCGGCGATTTCTGCACCGGCGCCGATCTCTCGGCGAGCGCGGACGAGGCGCGGCGGGGCATCACCTCGGACATGGTGATGGACGCGGCGAACCGGCTGGTGCGGGCCATCGTCGACGCGCCGGTCCTGGTGATCGTGCGCATCCGCGGCGCCGCCGCGGGCGTCGGCGTAGGCATCGCGCTGGCCGCCGACCTGGTCTACGCGAGCGAGGACTCCTACCTGCTGCTGGCCTTCATCAACATCGGCTTGATGCCCGACGGCGGGGCGGCCGCGCTGGTGGCCGCGGCGGCGGGCCGCCCGCTGGCGGCGCGGATGGCACTGCTCGGCGAACGGCTGCCCGCCCGGGAAGCCGCGGCCGCCGGTCTGTTCACCGCCGTCGTGCCCGACGACGAACTCGACGCCGCGGTCGAGGCCGGGGTCGAGAAGATCGCCACGGGTCCGCGCCGGGCGCTGGAACTCACCAAGCACGCGCTGAACCAGGCCACGCTGACGGCGCTGGACGCGGCCCTGGCCGCCGAGAAGGCGGGGCAGACCGAGCTGCTGCGCTCCCCCGATTTCATCGAGGGCGCGACCGCGATGCTCAGCAAGCGCAAGCCCGTCTTCGCCGACTGATCAGCCCGCCGGAACGTAGCTACCGACAGGCGACTATGTTCATCGGCTATGACTTACCTGGTTACCGGGGCAACTGGGTTCATCGGTCGTTTTCTCATCCCTGAGCTCCTGAAACGCGAGGGTGACATTCACGTGCTGGTTCGGCCGGGCGACGCCTCGGCCGACCGGTTCGCCTGCTGCGCGCAGGAATGGGCGGGCGGCGACCGCGTCCGTCCGGTGCGCGGCGATCTGGGCGCCCCGGGACTCGGCATCGATCCGACCTGGCTGGCCCGGCATCGCGGCGCCATCGAGCACGTCTTCCATCTGGCCGGGGGCTACGACCTGACCGAGCGCGGCGGCGGGACCAGGCACCTGGTCGACGTCGCCGAGGAGCTGGGCGTCGGCTTGCTGCACCACGTCTCGACCGTGGAGGTGGCCGGGTCCACCGAGGGCCTGTTCACCGAGGACATGTTCGATCACGGGCAGGCGCTGGCCACCCCGATGCAGCGAGCGAAGTTCGAGGGCGAGCGGATCGTCCGGGAATCGTCGCTGCGCTGGCGGATCTATCGCCCGTCGATCGTGATCGGGCATTCCAGGACCGGCGAGATCGATCGGATCGACGGCCCGTACTACTTCTTCCGCCTACTGCGCATGGGCGCGCAGCTGCCGAGGCTGCTGCCGGTCCTGGTGCCCAAACTGGGCGAGACGAACATGGTCCCGGTGGATTTCGTGGCTCGCGCCCTCGATCACATCGCGCATCGCGCCGGCTCGGACAAGATCACCTATCACCTGGTGGATCCGCGCAGGCAGAGCGCGGTCGACGCGCTGAACCTGTTCGCCGACGAGGCGGGCGCGCCGCATCTGGTCGAGGTGATGCCCAAGCGCACGTTGGACATGATGTTGCGGGTCCCCGGCGCGAACTGGCTGCTGCCCCGGGTCGGTGTACCGCTGGACGTGCTGGAGCACAGTGAATTCGCCTGCTGGTTCGACTGCAGGCACACCAGCGCGGCCCTGGCGGGCACCGACATCAGGGTTCCGCCGTTGGACGCCTACGCACCACGGATCTGGAAGTACTGGATCGAGAACTGGGTCTGATCGGCGCGCCGCGCCGGGCGGCCTACCGCCCGGTGACGGTGAGATAGATCAGGGCGGCATTGAGCACGGAGATGATCGCCGCGACCGTCCAGGCCAACGCGGTGGTCACGCGATGGTTGACGTCCGCGCCCATCAGCGTGGGGTCACTCGTGAAGCGCACCAAGGGAATCAGCGCGAACGGGATGCCGAACGACAGCACCACCTGGGAGATGATGAGCGCGCGGGTCGGGTCGATCCCCAGCGCCAGGACCGCGATGGCGGGGATCAACGTGATCAGCCTGCGTGTGATCAGTGGGATTCGCCGGTGCAACAGGCCCTGCATGATCATCGCGCCCGCGTAGGCGCCGACCGACGTCGAGGCCAGGCCGGAGGCGAGCAGGCCGATCGCGAGCAGCAGCGCGGCGGCCGGGCCGAGCACGTCGCCGACGGCCGCGTGCGCGTCCTCGATGGTCTCGACGTTTCGGCCCCGCAGGGTGTTGGCCGCCATGAGCAGCATGGCCAGATTCACCGTGCCCGCCAAGATCATGGCCAGCCCGACGTCGACCTTGGTGATCCGCAGCAGCCTCGCGCGAAGCGGCCCCGGCGCCGGTTGCCCGTGCCGGTCGCGGGCCAGGCCGGAGTGCAAGTAGACCGCGTGCGGCATGACCGTGGCGCCGATCATGGCGGCGGCGAGCAGCACGCTCTCGGTGCCCTGGAAGCGCGGCAGGAGACCGCCCACCGTGCCCCCGGCCGACGGCGGGGCGATGACCACGCTCGCCAGGAATCCGATCGCGATGATCGCGAGCATCCCGGTGATCACCCGCTCGAACGGTTGCTGGCCGCGACGGTCCTGCACCAGCAGCAGAACCATCGACACCGCGCCGGTGATCACGCCGCCGACCAGCAGGGGCAGGCCGAACAGCAGATGGAGCGCGATGGCGCCGCCGACCACCTCGGCCAGGTCGGTGGCGATCGCGACCGTCTCCGCCTGGCCCCAGTAGGCCAGCCGGACCGGACCGCTCGCCTTCGCGCGCACCGCCTCCGGCAGCGACCACCCGGTGACCAGGCCGAGCTTGGCCGAGAGGAACTGGACCAGCCCCGCCATCACGTTGGCCAGCACGATGACCCAGACCAGGAGGTAGCCGAACTGCGCGCCCGCGCTGATGTTGGACGCGACGTTGCCGGGATCGACGTACGCGATGGCCGCGACGAACGCGGGCCCCAGCAGAACGGTCGCGGCACGCGCGCGCCCGGTGACGGACTTGGTCGACTCGACCAACGTAATACCCACGAACTGAATTTTACGGGTTCCCGAACTTTTTTGTGAAGGCTACCCCATAAAGACGACAGCCTGGTCGCGCGACAGCGGCGACCAGGCGGTCGGAGGAATCTTGCCGGGCGGTCCCGGCTCGATTCGGATCAGATACCGAGCCCCTTCGCGAGCACGGGCCACGACAGCTGGAACTCGTCGCGCCAGTAGCCCCACGAGTGGGTGCCCGAGTCGCGGAAGTTGTAGGTGGCCGGGATGCCCAGCTGGTCCAGCTTGTTCTTCAGGTTGTGCGTGCAGTAGTTGGTGCCCGCCTCGATCACGCCTCCGATGACGATCTGGTTGGCCAGACCGTATGCGCCGGGCAGCGCGTACGGACCGTTGAGCGTGTCGTACTGGCCGGGCAGGCCGTTGCCGGTGGAGATGTAGAGGTCGAGCCCGCGCAACCCCTCGGCGTTCACGTACGGGTCGTTGGCCACCCAGTCCGGCGAGCCTTCCGGACCCCACATGTTGTCGGTGTTGCCGCCGCCCCAGGTCTCGACGGTCAGCTTGACGAACTCGGAGCCGACCGGGTCACTGGTCTGCGCGCAACCGCTGTAGGCCGCGGCCGCCCGGTACAGGCCCGGCTTGGCGATCGGCAGCGCGAGCACCGTGGTGCCCGAGGTGGACAGGCCCGCGATGGCGTTCACGCCGTTGGTGCCCAGCGCGCCGTCGACCAGCGGGGGCAGCTCCTCGGTGAAGAAGGTCTTCCACTTGTTGCGGCCGAGTACCGGGTCGTCCTTGATCCAGTCGGTGTAATAGCTCCACTTGCCGCCGATCGGCTGGATCACGTTGACGTTCTTGTCCGACAGGAACTGCAGCGCGTCGGTCTTCGCCTGCCACGAGGCTTCGTCCTCGCCGCCGCCCGCGCCGTTGAGCAGGTACAGCGTCGGACGCGGCACGGAGGCGTCGGCCGGGCGCTGGACGTCGATGATGACCTTCTCGTCCATCGCCGCCGAGTACACGTACAGCCGGATGCTGCGCGCGTCCTTGTACTCGGCCTTGGTGATACGCGAACCGTCCGGGGCGACCGGGTTGCCCAACAGAGTCTTGGAATCGATGATCGGATCAGCTGTCGCGCTGGACGCGCCGAGACCGGTCATCATCCCCGCGAGCACCGCGGTTGCCGCGATGGCGGCCGCGGCCCGCAGGCCACCGCGCCGGCTCTGTCGACGTATCAATTTCGCACCTTCGCTTCGTCTCGAGATTCGCTCTGCATGCCCCACACGCCGGGGTGGATGCCCAGGCATCCCGCCCGACCATACGGCCTATGTAGTCGTCACAACAGTGGACTTCGTTACCGCACCGTTGCCCTATCATGCCGGAACGGTGTCGGCTCGATCATGACCGCCCCATGTTCCGTGTCGCTTCCCACCCCGGGGGATCGAGCAACTCGGACAATCTGGGACCTATCTGCGCGAGCGCTTCCGGCGATGTCATCTGATCGTGCGAGACACCGACGGGATGATCGTCCACCCGGCCGTCGACATAAGGTTGCCAGCCGGCCGCCGCGGTGTCGTGACCGGCCGCGCTGAAGTAGTCCAATCGGCCCCGGAAGACGTCCGGCCGGTGCTCGGCGATCAACTCGGCCGAGCGCACCGCGCTGCGGTAGATCCGGCGCACCCGGTCCGGGGTGAGCACCGCCATGTCCGGCGGGATGGTGGCGTGCAGCGCGGCCAGCGCGTCCTCGCTCAGATCGTGGACGTCGCCCTCGCCGGGCAGCAGGGCGTCCGCGCCGATGCCGAGTTCGGCCAGCGCCTCGCGGATCGCCGCCCGGAAATCCGTGACGTCGATGTCGGGGTGACTGTCGAGCATGGTCAGCAGGCCGATCTCTTCGCCCGCGGCCTGGAGCTCGGTCGCCACCGCGTGCGCCAGCACACCACCGAGCGACCAGCCGAGCAGCCGGTAGGGCCCGTGCGGCTGCACCGCGCGGATCTCGGCCACGTAGCGGTGCGCCATCTCGAACAGCGACTCCGGCAGGTAGCCCTCTTCGGTGAGCGCGGGGGACTGCAGGCCGAAGATCGGCGTGCCTGCGGGCACGTAGCGCGCGAGGCCCGCGTAGCACCAGGACAACCCGTACATCGGATGCAGGCAGAACAGCGGCTCGGCGGCGGCCACGTCGTGCGGCACCATGGTGCGGATCGGCAGCAGCACGCCGAGCGCCGCGTTCGAGTCCTGGTCGTAGTCGTGATCGTCGGCCAGCGCGGCCATGATCCGGGCCGCCAGCGCCGCCGGGGTCGGGTCGGTGAAGAACCACTGCACCCGCACCTCGGCGCCGGTGAGCGTGCGCAGCCTGCTGACCGCCCGCGTGGCGACCAGCGAGGTGCCGCCGAGGCCGAAGAAGTCGTCGTCCATCCCGACCCGATGCACCGGGCCGGGTTCGAGGACCTCGTCGAACACCTCGAGCACGGTCCGCTCCAGCGGCGTGCCCGGCGCGCGGTACGGACGCGCCACCAACGGCGGCGCGGGCAGCGCCTTGCGGTCGAGTTTGCCGCTGGCGTTGAGCGGAAGCTCGGCGAGCGCGACGACAGCCGAGGGCACCATGTACGACGGCAGCGCGGCGCGGGCGTGCGCCGCCAACGCGGCTTCGTCGAGGGTCGTCCCCGGCGCGCCGACGACGTACGCGACCAGCCGATCGCCGGCGGCGCCACGCACCACCGAGACCGCGGCGTGCCGCACCTGCGGATGACTCGTCAGCACGGCCTCGATCTCACCGAGTTCCACGCGCTGGCCGCGCAGTTTGACCTGGAAGTCGCTGCGGCCCAGGTATTCCAGCGCGCCGTCGTGCCAGCGCACGATATCCCCGGTGCGATAGAGCCGGGTGCCGCCCGCATGGGCGACGAAACGCTCGGCCGTCAGGGCCGGGGCTCCGAGATAGCCGCGCGACAATTGCGCACCCGCGACGTACAACTCGCCCGCCGCGCCCGGCGGCACCGGCTGCAACTGCCGGTCGAGCACGTGCACGCGGGTATTGGCCGCCGGGACGCCGATCGGAACCGCCGCCGCGGCGGTGTCGCGCACGCGATGGCCGGTGACCACGGTGGCCTCGGCGGGGCCGTACCAGTTGATCAGCTCGGCGCCCGGCACGGCCGCGGCGAACTTCCTCGCGGTCGCCCCGGACAACGCCTCGCCCGCGGCGAACACCCGGCGCAGCGAGGGGTACGCCACGGTCGGGCCTGCCACCGGATCCGAGAACGCGTCCAGCATCGATGGCACGAAATGCGCCGTGGTCACCGCGTTGTCGACGATGACGCGGGCCAGATAGGCCGGGTCGTGATGCCCGTCGGGCGCGGCGACCACGATCGACGCCCCGGTCTGCAACGGCCAGAACAACTCCCAGGCGGAGATGTCGAACGTGATCGGCGTCTTGTGCAGCACCACGTCGTCGCCGTGCGGGTAGGCCGACTGCGCCCAGCGGAACTGATTCACCATCTGCCGGTGCGTGATCATCACGCCTTTGGGGTGGCCGGTGGAGCCGGAGGTGTAGATGACGTAGGCGACGGTGTCCGGACGCACCTCCTCCTGCGGCCAAGGGCCCTCGTACGGAAGCAGATACAGCGTGTCCACGGCGACCACCGGCACACCGGTCGCGGTGTCGAACGCGTCCGCGGTGGTGGTCAGAACGCAGATCGGGGCGGCGCTGCCGAGGACGTACTCGTTGCGTTCGGCCGGGTGGTCCGGGTCGATCGGGACGTAACCGCCACCGGCGCGCAGCACCGCGTAGATCGCGACGACCAGGTCGATGCCGCGCCGCATGGCCACGGCGACCAGCGTCTCCGGGCCGACGCCCCAGCGCATCAGCTCGACGGCCAACGACCGGGCGCGCGAGTCGAGTTCGGCGTAGGTGAGCGTGGTGTCGCCGAAGCGGACCGCCGGCGCGTCCGGCGTGCGCGCCACCTGCGCGTCGAACAGCGAGGTCAACGTCGCGCCGTCGAGCAGTTCCGGCACGTCGGTGGCGTTGTGCGCGGCCAGCTCGGCGCGCTCGGCGTCCAGCAGCACGTCGATATCGCCGACGCGCGCCTGAGGAGTGGTCACGAAGCGGCCGATCAGCGCCGAGAGCCGCTGTGCGAGCGCGAGCGCCGCCGGTTCGTCGATGACGTCGCGCAGGTACTTCACCGAGACGCGCAATTGGTTGTCCAGCACCACCATGACCGTGAACGGGTAATGGGTTCCGTTGACCGCGCCGACGCCGGTGACGCTCATACCGTCGATGGCGCCCGCCCGGTCCAGGCCCTCCCGGTCCACCGGGAACGACTCGAACACGACGAGCGAGTCGAACAGCCCCTCCACGCCGACGGCTTCCTGAATGTCGCTCAGCCCCAGGTAGTGATAGTCCAGCAGGGCGGCCTGCTCGGCCTGTAGCTGCCGCAGCAGCCCGCCCAGCGTGCCGGTCGGGTCGAGCCGCACCCGCACCGGGATCGCGTTGAGGAACAGGCCGACCATCGCCTCGACACCGTCCAGCTGAGGCGGCCTGCCGGACACGGTGGCGCCGAAGACAACGTCGTCACGGTCGGCGGTGCGACCGATCAACAGCCCCCAGGCCGCCTGCACCACGGTGTTCACCGTGACGCCCAGCCCCGACGCGAGCCGGGTCAGCGCGGTGGTGTCGGCCGGGGACAACTCGAACCCGACTTCGCCCACGCCCGAGGCGATCTCGCGGCCGGGATCGACCGGCGCCAGCGGCGTCGGCTCGGTGACACCGGCCAGCGCGGCGCGCCACGCGGAACGGGCCGCTTCCGCGTCCTGAGCGACCAGCCAGGCCAGATAGTCGCGGTAGGACGGCACCGAGGGCAGGTGCCGGGATTTGCCGCCGAACGCGTACAGGGTGAGCAGATCCTTCATCAACAGCGGCATGGACCAGCCGTCGACGAGGATGTGGTGACTGGTCACCAGCAGGTGGTAGCGGGCCGCGGCGGAGCGGATCAGCGCGAACCGCAGCAGCGGCGCGGTCCGCATGTCGAAGTGGTCGGCCAGATCCGCCGCCTTGATCCGCTCCAGTTCGGCTCGGGCCGCTTCGGGTTCCAGCTGACCCAGATCGATCAGCCGCCACGGCACCTCCAGCGAATCCTGCACGATCTGTACGGGCTTGCCCTCGCTGTCGTCGGCGAAGGCGACGCGCAGGTTGTCGTGCCGGTCCAGCACCGCTTGCGCGGCCGCGCGCATCCGGCGGGCGTCCACCGCGCCGCTGAGATCGAGCACGAACTGGGTGGTGTAGACGTCCACCGAGCGCTCCGCGAGCAGGGCGTGGAACAACATGCCCGATTGCAGCGGGGTGAGCGGCCAGGCGTCGGACAGGTCGGGGTAGGCGCGGGCGAAGCGGTCGATGTCGGGCTGTTTGAGCCGCACCAGCGGAAAATCGGAGGGGGTGTAGCCGCCCGCGTCCGGGCGCAGTCCGTGCTCGGCGAGGCCGCCGAGCGCGCGGATCCAGTGCTCGGCGAACGTTTTCGCGTCCTCACCGCGGAACGCGGCGGCGGCGAAGTCGAACCGGGCGAGCAGGCCGTCGTCGGTGGCGTCGACGGTCAGTACGAGCAGCAGGTCGTCGGACGGGATGTCGGTGTGCACCCGCGCCGGACGCAGATCCCGGTAGCGCAGCGCGAACCGGCCACGCCCGAGGCCACGCAGCTCGGCGGCGGTCTCGGCATTGAGATGGCGCAACAGGCCGTAGCCGACACCGCGCGAGGGCACCGACCGACGCAACTCCTTGATCTGCGCGATCGCGATGCCCGCCGCCGGTCCGCCGATCAGGGCCTCATCGATGTCGATCCGGCTCAACCGCAACGGCAGCGGATATTCGGTGACGAAGCCGCCCACCGTGCTCGCCCCATCGGCGTCGGTGGCCGCGCGACCGTCGGCGGACAGCCGGACGACCGAACCGATGGCGCGTGTGACGGTCTCTCCCGCGGAGGTCTGCAGTGCCAGCGCCAGCGCGGTGAGCAGGATGTCCTCCACCCCGGCGTGGTAGGCCTCGGCGGCCGCGGCGACGGCCGCCGCACCCTCCGCGGTGATGGTGAGCGATACCCGGCTGCGTGCGTGCAGATCCCGTCCCTCGGTTCCCGCGCCCTCCGGGACGGAGCCGAGCGCTGGTCGCCACCAATCCATTTCGGCGACGGTGACCGGATCGTGCGCCTTGGCCGACAGGGCACGGATGAGCACGCCGAGGTCGGCTTCGGCGCTCGCGGGCGCGGCGTGGCGCGCCCGCTCCCATCGTGCGGTGAGCTGGTCGACGACCGCCCGCCAGGAAACGTCGTCGATGACGAGGCTGCTGGCCACGACGATCAGTGTGGAGCGAGCCTCGGGTCCGCCGGTGAGCACGAAGTAGATGTTGCGGCCCTGTTCGGGGTCGAGGGCGGCCGCGACCGCCTGCACAACGTCGTCGATGGGCAGCGAAGTCTCGCCGCGCTGCGGGTCCAGCCTGCGGAACGCCTCGCCGGTGCGTTCGGCGGCGGCGGGAATGCGCAGCACCGGCGTGCCGTCCTCGCCGTAGCGCAGCTGTACCCACAACATCGGATGCCGCTCGAGCACGGCGGCGACCGCGCCGTGCACCGTCTCCACGGAGCAGGTCTCGGGGATGTCGAGCGCGATGGCCCGCACTTCGATGCCTTCGTCCAGCATCCGCGCGGCGTCCGGCGTCAGCGGTAGTTCGCCCGCCTCGTCACCGGGGCCGCCGCCCTCCACCGCGGCGGCGCGGGCCAGCGCGGCGACGGTCCGGCATTCGAAGACGTCCCGCGGCGCGAAGGTCATACCTCGTGCGCGCGAGCGGGAGACCACTTGGATGGACACGATGCTGTCGCCGCCGAGGGCGAAGAAGTCGTCATCGATCCCGACCCGTTCGAGACCGAGCACCTCGCCGATCACCTCGGCGATCACCAGTTCGGCGGGGGTTCGCGGCGCGCGGTAGGCGCGGAGGGCCGGCTCGGGCGCGGGCAGCGCCTTGCGGTCCAGTTTGCCCGCTGGGGTCAGCGGAATCGCGTCGAGCACGACGATCGCCGCCGGAACCATGTACTCCGGCAGTCTGCGTCCGATCCGTTCGGTCAGCACGGACGGGTCGGCCGTCGCCCCCTCGGCGGGTAGCACGTACGAGACCAGCATGGTGGCGCCCGAACCGGTTTCGCGGCCGAGTGTCACGGCGAAGTCGACTTCGGGCTGGGCTGTGAGCGCGGCGTCGATCTCGCCGAGTTCGATGCGGAAGCCGCGCACCTTGACCTGGAAGTCGTTGCGGCCCAGGTACTCCAGGACCGGCGCACCGCTGCCGCGGCGCCAGCGCACCAGATCGCCGGTGCGGTAGAGACGCTCGCCGGGCACGCCGTACGGGTCCGCCACGAAGCGAGCGGCGGTCAGTGCCGAGCGCGCGTGATAGCCGCGCGCGAGCTGGATGCCGCCCAGATACAACTCGCCCGTGACGCCCTCGGGCACCGGGCGCAGCCTGCTGTCGAGCACCAACGACCGCATCCCGCGGATCGGGCCGCCGATCGTGACCGGTTCGCCGGGCCGGAGCGGGTCGCTGACGTTGGTCATGATGGTGGTTTCGGTCGGCCCGTAACCATTGTGGAAATCGCGTTCGGACATGGTCGTCCACTTGGCCGCCAGATCGGCGGGCACCGCTTCGCCGCCCGCCACGACGACCCGCATTCCCGGCAACGCGTCCGGATCGAGCGAGGCGAGCACCGACGGCGTGAGGAAGGCGTGCGTGACGCCTCCGGCGCGGATCAGCTCGGCCAGTTCCGCGCCACCGAAGGTCGATGGCGGCGCAACCACGAGCACGCCCGCGGAACCCAGGGCGAGCAGCAGTTCCAGCACCGACGCGTCGAACGAAGGCGACGCGAACGCCAGGGCACGGGTGGAACTGTCGAGCCGATAGCGCTCCACCTGTTCGGCGCTGAAATTCGCCAGGCCTTCGTGGGTCACCACGACGCCCTTCGGCACGCCGGTGGAGCCGGATGTGTAGATCACATACGCGGCGTTGCTCGCGCGCAGCGGTCCGCGCAGCTCGTCGGGCCGCAATGGCTTATCCGAGCGCACTGCGACGTCGAGGGTGAAGTCCTGATCGTCCAAGGCGAGCCAGCCGCCGGGCAGGGGCAGGTTGTCCAGTTCGGCGGTGAGCGTCACGCCGAGTGCTACGCCGGAGTCCGCGACCATGCGCGCGACGCGGTCGGCCGGATAGGTCGGGTCGATCGGAACGAACGCCGCCCCGGTCTTGGTCACCGCCCACAATGCCAGCACGGATTCCACCGAACGACGGATCGCGATGGCGACCGGCACTTCCGGTCCCGCGCCGCGGTCGATCAGCGCCCGCGCCAATTGCGCCGAAGCCGCGTCGAGTTCTGCGTAACTGAAGGTGCGGTCGTCCGCGACCACGGCGATTCCGGCCGGATTCCCGGCGACGGCCGCGGCCATCAGTTCCGGCAGCGTGCGCGGCGGCACGGCGGGTGCGCCGGTACGGGCGATCAGCTCCGCGCGCTCGGAGTCGTCCAGGATCTCCAGATCCCCGACGGCGGTGTCCGGGCGCTGGGCGACCGCGGACAGGATGCGACGGAACCTGCGGCCGAACTCGACCACGGTCGCTTCGTCGAACAGGTCACGAGCGTAGGTGAATTCGGCGGCCAGGCCGGCTTCCGCACCGGATTCGGCGCGCTGCTCGCGCACGGTCAGCAGCAGGTCGAACTTGGCGGTGTCGGCGGCCGGGTCGAGCGCGGTGAGGCTCAGACCGGGTAGCTCGAAGCCGGTCGCGGACAGGTTCTCGAACGACAGCGCCACCTGGAACAGCGGATGGCGACCGGCCGAGCGTTCGGGGGCGAGCACTTCGACCAGTCGCTCGAACGGGATGTCGGCGTTGGCGAAGGCGCGCAGGTCCGTTTCCCGCGTGCGGGCCAGCAGTTCGGTGAAGCCGAGACCGGGCGTGACCCGGCTGCGCAGCACCAGCGTGTTGACGAACATGCCGATCAGGTCGTCCAGTTCGGCTTCGCCGCGGCCCGCGACGGGCGTGCCGATGGCGATGTCCTCGGTGCCGGACAGACGAGCCGATAACACCGCGAACGCGGCGTGTACCACCATGAACAGCGTGGCGTTGTGCCGCCGCGCGAGATCGGCCAGCGCGGCGTGCACGTCGGCCTCGACGACGAAATCCGTTCTGCCGCCCGCGAAGGACTGGGCGGGCGGGCGCGGCCGGTCTGCGGGCAGGTTCAGCTCGTCGGGCAGGTCGGCGAGTTCGGTGGTCCAGTAATCCAATTGCTCGCCCGCCGGCGACTCGGGGTCGTCGTCGGGGCCGAGCGCGTCGCGCTGCCAGAGCGCGTAGTCGGCGTACTGGATGGGCAGCGGGGCCCAGGACGGCTCCTGGCCGCCGGTGCGCGCCACGTAGGCCAGCATCAGGTCCCTGGTCAGCGGGCCCATCGACCAGCCGTCGGCGCTGATGTGGTGGGCGACGAAGACCAGCACGTATTCGGTGCCCGCGAGCTGGAACAGCTTCGCGCGCAACGGCGCCTCGACCGTCACGTCGAAGCCCGCGGCGACGACCCGCTGAATCTCGCCCGCGACGTGCTCGTCGCCGATCTGCACGGGAGCCAGATCCACCGCAACCTCGTGCGGAGCGAGGACCCGCTGTACCGGGCCGTCCGGCGTCTGCGGGTAGATCGTGCGCAGGATCTCGTGACGGGCGACGAGGTCGGCGACGGCAAGCCGCAACGCGGCCACGTCCAGGTCGCCGGACAAGCGGATAGCGGCCGAGATGTTGTAGACCGAGGCCGAGGTGTCGAACTGGTTGAGGAACCACATGCGCTGTTGCGCGAACGACAGCGGGATGCGGTCCGGACGCGGACCCGCGACGAGCGGGATGCGTTTGCGTTCACCGGAGCCCCGCTCGACCTTGATCGCGAGTGCGGCGACGGTCGCTGCCTCGAAGATCGCGCGGACCGGCACCCGGGCATCCAGTGCCGCGCCGATCCGCGCCGCCACCTGCGTCGCCAACAGCGAATTACCACCCAAAGCGAAGAAATCGTCATCCGCACCGACACGCTCCGCACCCAGCACCTCGGCGAACACCGACGCCACGATCTCCTCGATCGGAGTCGACGGTGCCCGGAACGCCTGGACCTCGAACTCCGGCTCCGGCAACGCCTTACGATCCAACTTGCCATTGACGTTCAACGGCAGAGCATCCAACACGACGAACGCCGACGGCACCATGTATGACGGCAGGTTGGCGGTGAGCTCCGACTTCACCTGCGCCACATCCACACCGGCCTCGGCGTCACTCGCCACCAGGTAAGCCACCAACCGGTCACCCGTCCTGGGGTCGGACTTCGCGATCACCGCCGTCTGCGCGATCTGCGGCAGCGCGAGCAGCGCGGCTTCGATCTCACCGAGTTCGATACGGAAACCACGGATCTTCACCTGGAAATCCGTACGACCCCGATACTCGAGCTCACCCGTACCGGTCCAAGCGACCAAATCACCCGTGCGATACATCCGCGCACCCGGCTCGAACGGATTCGCCACGAACCGATCCGCCGTCAGATCCGCACGACCGAAATAGCCACGCGCCAACTGCGCACCAGCCAAATACAACTCACCCGACACACCCACCGGAACCGGACGCAAACGCCCATCCAGCACAAACACCCGACTGTTCCACACCGGCGCACCAATGGGAACCGAAACCCGGTCGGTATCACCGACCCGATGGCTGGTGATGGACACCGCCGCCTCGGTCGGACCATACAAATTGAACAATTCCGTACGCGGATTCTCACGCAAGAACCGCTGAGCCAACGCACCCGGCAACGCTTCACCGATCGCCAACACCCGCCGTGGCGACCAGTCGTCCGCCGCAGGCCGGTGTGCCGACAGCGCCTCCAGCATCGACGGCACCGCGTGCAGGGTGGTGACCGATTCCCGCACCATAAGCTCGTGCAGATACGCGGGGTCCCGATGACCATCCGGCGCGGCGATCACCAGACGGCCACCGCAGACCGCGGCCGACCAGAACTCCCACACCGACAAGTCGAACGTGGCCGCCGTCTTCAGCAGCACCGAGTCGTCCTGCGTCAGCTCGAACTCGGCCGTCTTCCATAGCAACTGGTTCACGACCGCCGCGTGTGGCACCGCGACGCCCTTCGGGCGTCCTGTCGAACCCGACGTGAAGATGACATAGGCCGTGTTCTCCGGCCGTAGGGGCACGCCCCGCTCGGAGTCGGTGAGCGGCACGCTCGCGACCGCGGTCAGTTCCAGGTCTTCGAGCCGCACCACCGGAGCGACATCGGTATCGAAGTCCGACTCCGCGTTGCTCAGCACACACACCGGGGCGGAGACGGAGAGGATGTAGTCGGTCCGGTCCGCGGCTTGGTCGGGGTCGACCGGTACATACGCCCCACCGGCTTCGGCCACCGCGTACATCGCCACGACCAGATCCACCGATCGGCGGAACGCGAGCGCGACCCGGGTTTCGGGGCCGACGCCCACCGAGATCAGGTAACGGGCTAGGCGGTTCACCCGGGCGGCCAGCTCGGCGTAGCTGAGCTCGACGCGGTCGCCGCCGGATAGGTCCGCGACCAGCGCGACGGCTCCCGGCGTCGCCGCGACGGTCCGGCGCAGTAGCGATGCCAATGTGGCGGGTTCCACCGGATGGGTGGTGTCGTTCCACGCGGTGAGCACGTCGGTGCGCTCGGTGTCGGCGAGTAGGTCTATATCCCCGACCGGGACGGTGGGATCGGCGACCACGGCGGCGAGGATGCGCGAGAGCCGATCAGCGAACCCTTCGACCGTCGCCCGATCGAAAAGATCGGTCGCATACGT